>JBKJIA010000411.1:0-8361 GCA_046598735.1 Polyangiales bacterium | reverse complement strand
TGGAGCATCGTCCTAAGATCCTTGAGTGCGCCACCGCCGGCGTGTTGGCTTTCACGCTTGGTTTTGCAGCCATGGGCTACGCGCTTGATACCGCGAGCGTCTACGCGCTCGATGCCGCGAGCACCTACGCGCTCGATGCCACGAGTAGCCTGGCACGAGGCTGGGCGCCGCTGGTGGCCATGCACGGCGAAGGCGATGCCACGCGTGCCGTGGGCTCCCTGCGCGCGGCCAACAAAGCCATGGATATCATTCTGGCGCACACGGAAATGGACGCCCCCACGGAGAAGTTCGTGGCGCAATCATGGGAGGAGCTCGCCGACTTTCAGCTCGACGATTTCTACGAGCTGTTACCGACCAAGAACGGCGCCTGGCGCGAAATTGGCGTGACGGGTGCCATCAAGGGCCCTGTGTTTCGCATTCAACAAGTCGACGTGAAGAAGCCGTTTCAAGTCACGCTGCAAGGTCCGCGCAAGAACCTGGCTGATTTCTCGGTGTTACTGCGGGCCAAGCCCACGCGCACCATCGGCGAGCACAATGCGTTTTTGATGCAAGTACGAGCTGGTTTCGGCATCGGCAGCATTTCGTGGGGCGCGCTCACGCAGGCACTGACAGCGACGCTGGGGCTGGTCGCCACCGGAGATCCGCGGCCTGTGCATGATGGCCACCAGAGCCAGGCTTCGCCGCTGCCCTCCTCCGAAGGCGCGCGCGCCCGCATGCACGTCTTGCATCCCAAGCTTGCTGCCGAGGATCTGGAGATCGCGGGCCTGTTGCACGATGCGTTTCCCGCCACGAGCGAAGCCGTGGGCGAGCTTGCACGAATCGATGACCTGCGTGTGGTCATGGCAGGCGCGGCATACAGTAAGGTTCGACTCAGTGCGCGCCTGTTGCCGGAGCGCATCAAGCGCAACTATCCGCTATTGGCCAAGCACCTCGAGAAGTTCGACGAGCTTGCCCACGCCAAGATCCGCTGGCTCGATACACGCGGCCGTAGCGTGATCGAAGCGGAGATCGATACCAACGCGTTGAGCGCCACCATCGAGTGCTACGTGAAGAACGGTATGCTCTTACCGTTCACGCGCGACGGGGTATCCGCCGATGAGCCGATCGATCCCAATGGACCTGCCCTGGCACAAAGTCGGATCGTAATCGACGCCAAGCTCAAGATGCTAGGTCTGGTGATTCGCCTCGATGGTTTGCGCGCGGATCTCAAGTACACGAACGAAGGGCCCGTCGGACACGTCAAGGCCGCGGTGACCACGGTGCCCGGCATTCGCACCGAAGGCGCAGCGCTCGGCTTTGTGCCCAGCGGGCTGATTGACGCGTTCATTCCTGGCAACATCGAGAGTCTCACGCGGGACTTCTTCGCTACAGCCGTGCGGGGTAACGAAGGGCGCGGAATCGCCATCGACGTCGACGTGGGCGCTCCGCAGGCGGGCCAACCGGGCGCGGTCGAAGTGGGCGTAGGCGTGGAAGCCTTGGACAATTTCATGGTCAAGATGGGCGTGGGTATGGTCAATCAACGCATGGTTCCGAACGAAGACGAAAGCCGCGACATCGATCGCTTGAATCTACGGCTCCATCAGGCATTTTCACGCGACGTCGAGCGCTTTGCCGCCCGCGCGAAAGCACCCGGCTGAGCTGTGGGCAGCGACGGCGCGGCATTCTTCTCAGACGATTACGAGCACTCGCGCGCGCGCTTCATCGGCGCCGCAGCACGAGCTGACTTTGTCTTGTCTGAGTATCCGTTAGATTGCGACGGGCCGACGGGTCTTGCGCTCAGCATTGATGTGGCGCGCAAAGGGCCGACCAACGCGCAGAAGGTGCTGGTGGTGTCCTGCGGCACGCACGGAGTGGAGGGCTTTTTTGGCGCCGCCGTGCAAGCCGCCGTGCTCGAAACGGTGCTCAATACTCAGACTGTGCCTGAGCAGACTGCGATCGTGCTGATTCACGCGCTCAACCCTTACGGTTTTGCGTTTCGACGCCGCGTCAACGAAGACAACGTCGACTTGAATCGTAACTTCTTGCTCGCGGGTCAGCCGTTTTCAGGCGCGCCTCCGGCGTATCGTGAGCTTGACGGTCTACTCAATCCGAAGCACCCGCCCTCGGCGCTTACGCCGTTCTTGCTCGTGGCCGGCCCCAAGCTGCTTAAATACGGCTTTTCAGCGCTCAAAAATGCGATCGCACAAGGACAGTACGACTTTCCCCAGGGTGTTTTTTTTGGCGGTAAGGCACCCTCGCGCAGTCAGGTCATCTTGACCTCACACGCGCGCGAGTGGTTGGGCAAACCTGAGCGTGTGCTCCACATCGACTTTCACACGGGGCTTGGGCCGTGGGGTGGCTACGCGCTGTGCGCAGACTTGCCGGTCGATGGCGCACGCGTTCAACAGCTGCGCCGCGAGTTTGGTAGCGAGCATGTCCAGAGCTACGACCCGAAGGGCGTGCTCTACGAAATCAAGGGCGGTTTGGGGCGCTTCCTCGAAGCGCAGTTTCCGGACACCCAATACGACTGTCTGCTCGCCGAGTTCGGCACGTACTCATCGCTCAAAGTGCTGCGCGCGATGCGTGTCGAAAACTGCGTACACCTGCACGCGCCTCAGGATGCCGCGCGCAATGCCCGCGCCAAAGCGCACCTGCTCGAGGCATTTTGCCCAGAGTCGGAGAGCTGGCGGAGCACCGTCGTCGAGCGTGGGGTAAGCGTAGTACGCAGCGCTCTACGCGCCTTGGCTTGAAGCGAGACTCAGACTTTGACGCCCTTGGAGCGCAAATCGCGCACGATCGACTCGAGGCCGAGTTTGTCGATTTCGCGCATCGACGAGACGCTCAAGCGCAAACGAATCCAACGATTCTCGCTGGAGAGCCAGAAGCGCTTGTCCTGCAAGTTCGGCTGGGTGCGCTTGATGGTCTTATGGTTTGAGTGCGAGACTTTGTTGCCCTTCATCGCACGCTTGCCCGACACCACACAGACTCTCGACATGACCTTCTCCGGAAAGCTTTGCCCTGACCGACCGAGCCGGAGGGGGCGCTTTTGTGCTCGCGAATGGGCCCGTCGTCAAGTCGACGGGGCCCGGTTAGCCCGAAGCTAGAGTCATCGGGCGGCATCTAGACTGATCTTGTGTCCAGCCTAGTATCTTGAGGGCTACTGCCCTTCGATATGTTGGGGTTTGCCGGGTCTGGTGGCGCGCATCGAGGAGGCCACGCCCAGCACGACGGCGCCCAGGATCACGGCCAGCGAGGCGGCGATGGGCAGGTGGAGGACCTCGTGCAGCATCATCTTGGCGCCGACGAACACGAGGATCACGGCTAGCGAATACTTCAGGTGCTTGAAGCGATCCATCATGTCCGCGATCACGAAGAACAGCGATCGCAAGCCTAGGATCGCGAACACGTTCGAGGTGAACACGATGAAGGGATCGGTAGAGACCGTAAGGACCGCGGGCACCGAATCGACCGCGAACACCACGTCTGCGATCTCGATGCTGATCAACGCAATGAACAGCGGCGTGGCGTAGGTACGCGTGCCCGCTTTGGTGAAGAACTGGCCCGTGTTCACGCCTTGCTGCAGCACCGGAATGAACTTGCTGACGCTGCGCTCGATCATGGAAACGCGCGCTGGCTCGTCTTCGTTTTCTTCTTCTTCGTGCTTGAGCTGCGCCAGGCCCTGCCAGATCAAATACACGCCAAAAACGTAGGTAATCCAGGCAAAACGGGTGATCAGCCACACGCCGCCGAAGATCATGCTCATGCGCATGACGATCGCGCCGAGGATGCCCCAGAACAGAACGCGGTGTTGGAACTGACGCGGGATCTTGAACTGCCGCATGATCAGAACCATGACGAACAAGTTGTCGATGCTCAGGCTCTCTTCGAGCACGAAGCCCGTCAGATACGTGAGCGCAGCATCGAACCCCGTGTACGGGATGGTGCCGCCCTTTTCGCCGGTGATCGTGCCGTAGATCTTATATTCGTAGATCCAATACACGACCACGGAGAACAGAGCGCCCAGGCTCACCCAGCCCGCCGTCCAGGACAGGGCTTCTTTGAGCGCCGGCACGTGGGCGCGGCGATTTAGAACCCCAAGGTCCAGCGCGAGCAAGACGAGGACCAGACCAACGAAGGAAACCCAAAGCCACGTCATGAGTTGAGGTCAGGTAGCCCAGGCGGCCATCGATCGCAACGTTCAGAGCGACCTGGCCGCCTCAGCACGCGGGCAGACGGGCGCTACCGCTCGGAAGGTTAGAGCTTGGCTGTCAACCCTCAGGGACGTCGTTGTCAGGGCTACCGATCGAGAGCACGCCGTGCTCTTTCAGTTTTTGTTGCAGTACGGGCGAGCCCGTTTTGACGAAGCGTTCGTACAGGCTCAGCACGTCGTCGCGGGTGCCGAGGGCCGTGGCTTCGCGGACATCGTCGAGCACCTCAGAGAAGACGTCGAAGCGGCTGCCGAGTTCGTCGAAGACACTGGCCTGGTCGCGTTCTACGGCGCGCGCGCTGGTGCACGCGAGTTGGCTTGCGCTGCGATAGGCGCGGCTGCCGACCTCCAGCAGATAGGAGCGTGCGATGCCGAGTCGTTCGCGGTGCGCATCGAATAGACCGGAGTAAGACAGCGCGTGATCGCCCAAGACGCGTAGCTTGGCGAGGCGCGCGCGCCGTTCGGCGACTTGTGCCTCGAGCGAAAGCTCTACGAGCGATGAGCTCAAGGGCGCCGTGTCGTGACTGAGCTGTGCGAGCAGCAGCACAAGGTAATGCTCAGTACGAGGCGCTGGCGTGACCTTGCGAGTGGATAGTGCGCGACACAGCGTTTCGCGAAAGAAGTCAGACAAATCCACGCAAGTCTCTATCGTCGACGCGGGTGTTTGCGCGGCAGTGTCTGCTTCGTCTCGTGGGGAAAGGGAGTTCAGTCCCATGTAGATCGATTAACACGAACGCCGCGGCGTGGGGGATTTGCGGCTTTCTTTGTTGGCAGTCGCGCGCGTTGAGTGCCAGGCGACCATGTGATCTGCTGGCCAGCGCACCAAACACAAAAGCTAACGTGTCTTACTCTTTTCGCGGGTGCTCTTGGCGAGCGTCAGTGCGCCGAGCACGCGCGGCGAGGTGCGCACGGAGTCGAGCTCAAGATCAGGCTGACGTGCCAAAGCTTTTTCGAACGCGCCGGTGGCGAGATCCTCACGATCGATCGCAACGTAAGCCGTCGCAAGCTGCAGGTGAATACTCAGCTCCTGATTGCCCGTGAGCTGACCTGTGCCGAGCAGCTGATTGCCGAGCGCCAGCGCTTCGGCGTAGCGCGCCTTTTGAACATGCGCGCGTAAGGCGGGGATCTGCTCCTCGATGCGCGCTTGAACCGCGCGCGTGTCCCCCTGCTCGAGGCGCTGTCCGGTGCTTACTTCCAGCTTGGCGCGTCCCTCGTCCGAGAGCAGCAAATCGAATAGTGGGATGAGCAAAATGTGACCGCGCGTCAGGCGCCCTTTGGCACCGATGAAGGCGCGGATCAGGCGCACTTCGCTGCGATCTGCGTAGTGCAGCTCGGCAATGGTAAGCATGGACTCTCCCTGCTTCACCACGTGGCGCACAGGGTAAGGGATCAAGAGTTGAGCGCCATCGTCTGGATTGGAGCCGGGCTTGGCACCGTTGGCACGTAAGAGCACGGCGGCGCGATTGCCATCGCCGTAGTAGAGCTGGGCGAGGTCGCGCCAGGTGTCGCCGGTTATTACGCGGTGATAACGCACCGTCGGGATCACGAGTCTCAGGCCTTCGACGATCGCCGAGCCACCTTGATCGGTAAGTCCGTTTTCGGACACGAGCACGGTCTCGCGTTTGGCATCGCCATAATAATTCTGCGCGATCGAAGCCAAGGTTTCGCCCGAGCGCACCACATGGATGTACGCCACATCGTCGGCCCGCGCGTGCGCTGCGGGGCCAAGGCACGAGAGCCACGCTACGACGAGGTACAACCCGATGCTGAGGGGGCGGTTACGGCCGCTCAGAGCCCGCGCCAAGAACGTGTGCGTCACGGCACGACTCCAGGGGCGGGTAGGGCGGCTTTGGGCTGTAGCGTTGCGTCCACGTGGACAACCTGCCCCTGATCGACTCGCACGGCATGGGATGAGACGTCGAAGTGCGGGTTGACGAGCTTGATGAAATGACGACCGGGCGCGACCATGATGCGCTCTGCGGTCGGCGTGACCGCGACGAGCTTACCGTCCACGTAGACCTCGGCCCACGGGTCGGCATTGACTAGCAAAAACCCCGCATTTTCAGGGGTGAGCGGCTCCCCGTCACGCACGCTGCGCGCGGTTTCGTCAGCATCGAAACGACCAGACACGGTTTGGATGAGGCCGCCGCTCAACAGCAAACTTGCGCACAGTCCGCCCATCACAACAGCGGTGTGTCGCAGTAAGGTGCGATCGCTTGTGCGTTGACGGGCACCGCGCGAGCCTGCGGCTTCCAAGATTTCATCGGCTTCGGCGTCGGTGATGACGGACACCTCGCGCAAGAACATCACGAGGCGCGCGTTGTGATTGATCGGCACGCGCGTGGCGAGAAATTCCACCAAATCGTCGATCAATGCTTGCGTGCTGCCGTAGCGATTGGCGGGCATCTTTTCCATGCAGCGCGCCATGATGTGCTCGATGGCTCGCGGTACCAGCGCGTTGAGCTTGCGCGGCGCGATATAGCGATCGAGGCGGATCTTCTGCATGACCGTGTGCGAGTCGTCTTCGACGAAGGGCTTTTGGCCGGTGAGGATTTGGTAGAGCACGATCCCGAGCGAGAAGATGTCGCTGCGAAAATCGAGCTTGTCGCCCAAGATTTGCTCGGGGCTCATGTAACTGGGCGTGCCGAGGCCGGTGCCCGTCTCAGTAAGGTCACGCATGGTGTCGTCGCGCGCGATGCCGAAGTCCATCAGCTTCACTTCGCCTTGGCGCGAGACCATGATGTTCGCGGGCTTCACGTCGCGGTGCACGATGCCGCGAAAGTGCGCGTAATCGAGGGCACGCGCCACTTGCAGCGCGATGATCGCAGCCACGTCCACCGGCAGCTGGGCACGTCGTTCCAAGAGGTCGAACAGGTCGATGCCTTGGACGTACTCCATGACGATGTACATCGAGCCGTCTTCCTTGAGGAAGTCGTGCACGTGCAGGATGTTCTCGTGCTGGAGCGAAGCCATGAAATGGGCCTCGAGCTCGAAGCGCCGCGCGAACTGACTGTCGAACGCGATCGATGCCTTCAGCGCCTTGATGGCGACTGTGCGGCCCAGGGGTTGCTGCACGGCCTTATAGACCGTGGCCATACCGCCGCTGCCGATTTCTTCAATGATCTCACAATTTCCGATTCGGTCCAGCATGGGCTCCCCGATCGTAGAAATCGCGGTCTTGAGTGTCAAACTAGGGGTCCTTTGGCGGAGCGGGTACAAGGCAAAGGCTGCGCGTGGTGAAGTCGAAGCCGCCGCGCTGATCGCCGACGACGAAGTAGAAGCGTACCAGGCTGCCGTCCTTCGTGACGGCCTTTGCATCCTTGGATTTGGCCGTCGGCGGCGTGAATTCGACCTCCGCTTCCGCCTCATCATCCGCTGCGTCGCGCGGGATCACGCTGAAATAGCGGCTCAAAGCGCCAAAGTCCTTGGTGGCAGCGTGCGAGACGAGCAGCTCTTCCCGTGCCTCGAGGCGGACCAGCTCCTTATTGCGTTCCATTTGATAGGTGTATTGTTCGCGCTCGCTGGCGTCGAAGCGCATGCGAATTGTGTGCTCGCCCGAGCCAACTGCGACTTGCAGGTCCCTAAAGCGCTTATCCTTGGCGCAGCCCTGGTAGTCGAGTTGTTTTTCGGTGGGCGGATCGAGCACTTCAGGCCAGGCCACGACCGCGCGCTTGCTGCCCTTTGGGGCGCCTTTTTTCTTGGGCCGCACCAGCACGAAAGCGCCGCCTACCGTCTCTTCCCCGTCGTTCTTGGTGCCATTGAAGCAGATGCTGTCCTTGGCCTCGGCATCACACTCGAACGAGGGATTGTGGTTGGCAAACAGGTCGTCCGGGTAGTCGACGGTAACGACGTTGGTGAAGGTCAGCGGATCCTTCAGCTCGGCCTTGTCGTTGTTCGTGCAGCGGAACAGATCGCGCGTGTCATCCTTGCCCGCTTCCTTACCTTTGACGCGCTCTACCTTACCCTCTACGCACACGGCGCCGAACAGTAACACCTCGCGCGTTCCGGCTAGGGCCAGCGGATCGAGCCTGCCGAACGTCAAAGGAAGGTCAATCTGCTCGAAGCTCACCACGGACAAGAATCGCGTGGTGAGCTTCGAGCAGATTGACATTCCTTTGACGTTTGGCGGGCTCGATCCGCTGGCGCTGGCTGGAACGCGCGAGGTGTTACTTTTC
>JBKJIA010000361.1:0-5320 GCA_046598735.1 Polyangiales bacterium | reverse complement strand
CGCAGGGCGGCGTGGCGGATGTGACACCGTAGCCATGACAGAGGCATCGCAACTGCAATGCGTTCCGACGCTCCCTCTACGCAGGCTCGTAGCCGCCACCGCGCTGCCTGCGTCGACACTCAGGTTTCATCTCGCTTCGAGCGTCGGCGAGCAACAACTCGCAGGGATCGAACCAGTGGGGAGTGCGCGCTTCGGCGAGAACGAGGCTGAGCGTGCCTTCGAACTCAGGATTGGTGGGGCAGCGCGCGTGCCATAACGCGTAGCGATCGGGGATAGCGTTGAAGCAGAGCACTTCCTTCACGCCGCCGTTGCAGTTCGTGGCTACGACCAGGATGTCGCCCGGCAGCTCTGCGGGATCATGCACGCGCATGACGACGTCGTGATGGAACTCGCCCTGCGTCCAATGTGCAACGAGGTCATAGCCTCGGTGCCGCGAGACCAGATAGTCGAGCATGGATCCGAGTGCCAAGTGCGTAGCAAGCGCGGAGACGGCTTCGTTCGACATGGGCTTAGCGATCCTACGCTCGGCGGAGAGCACCTTGTTCCCGCTCACCCCGATTCGCGTGATCGCTGTAAGCAGGCTGACGGACGGCCGAGCTACCACGTGGCAGGGATTGGTTGCGCCACGGTAGCGCTGGGCCTTGCAAAAGCGCTGTCGACCGGACGCAGGGAAAAAATCGTGGTGTCTTTCACGCCGGGCACATTCGACGCGCCGGACGCACCGTCAAGGATGCCGCAAACGGACCGTGTCTAGCCGGTGCAAGGGTGACCGCGCGCGAGCCGGAGCGCGTATGCTCTGGCGACCGAAATGACCGAAGTACAACTTCCCCCAACTCACGTTTGGCTGTTTGGCCCCAATGGGTTCTTTCGAGAGACCGAAGACGAGCGGCACCGCGGCGCCAATTTGAGCGGACCGGCGGGCGCCGTGCGAGATGCCCTCTACGCCACGCGCGCGGAGGGCGCGCCATGCGTAGTGCGGAGGCTGTCCAACGACTGTGAGATCAAGATCTTCGACGCCCAGCATTTGGGGCCCGCACTCGAAGGAGAGGTGCGACTCACCCACGGTCAGGGGTTCTCCATCGACGGCCGCCGCTACCGCGTCTATGCCGATCCGCAGCACAGGCAGTGGAGTCCTGCAGCGGCACCTCTCGCTCCACACTCAGTTCAAAGGATATCCACAATCGATCTGCTCCGAGCCACGAAGGGCTTCCTCTACCTGCCGTTCGTAAGCCCGGTCTGGACGACGCACTTCGAGCAGCAAACGGGCTTCGTTCAGTGCCGCGACGGTCAGATTCCGGCCGTCACCGATGTTCGAGCGGAGCTGCGCGACGAGGTCGTCGCGCTCGCGTGTACCATCACGGTTTGGTGCCTGTTCCGCGAGAAATGGCAGGCCTCGCGCGAGCAGTGCGAATTCACGGGACTCATCGGCGAGGCTGACGTCGACCGCCTGTTGGCGTCTGCCGCGCTCTGGCCAGCGTCAGAGCGTTGAGCGAGGCAGCAGTCCTCATCGAGACCTTGCGCGTGCACGCCCGCGGCAGGTTGGGTAAGTTCGAGCGTTCGCGCGCTGCCTACCTGACAGGTTGCTCAGCGCGTTCATGGCCGCGGAGCTTACCGAGCTGCCGAAGTCGAACGACGCCGGTGAGTGAGGAGAAGTCATGCGCGCCCTACCAGCAAGCAGCTCGATGGATGCGGTGTACGCACGCTCGAGCCTGAAGAAGCGAAGGGGGCCAATCGAGTTTGACGACTTGCGATCGCGCGTTCGGCACTTCTCTCGGAACAGTCTGGTAGCCATCGGCGCGCGCGTCCTGTGGGGGCTTTGGAAGCAGTCGTTGGAGGTCCGGACCGATGTCGAAGCGGGCCGAGACCTGAGGCAGATCACCTGGTCGCACGCGGCCGGCGTGATTGGGCTCGCATGCATCTACGCTCCCGAGAGGGGCCGTCCCCATGGGACTGAGGACGATTTTCGCGTGCTCGCGTATGAGCTGTTTGCCTGTCCGACAGGGAGTCACTTGGTGCAGGACTCTGCGGAGAATGCCGCTTTGGCTGCTAGGCTTTCGGACATTGCAAAGCGCAGCAGCCGAGGGCGACTGACGCGGATTCCATCGAAGGACATCGCTGCTGTCCACGTAGCGAGCGTATTGGCCAGGCTGGCTCGGGCCCAGCTCGGCGGGCACCCTGTGCGCGCAGAGAGTCGACGCGTTCGTGCCAGCGTCATCTACGAGTTCATGCTGCAGGAGGCTGAGCGACGGACGCGAGCGGCGGCCAGCGGGTCAGCCACGGACCTAGCAGCAGTGCTTCAGCGTGCGGAGCATGCGGTCCTGCGAACGGACTATGTGAACTACATGCGAGGTATGATGGCACTCTGCCATTACGCACACGACTCGGGCTCCCATCTGCAACGAGATGACGTTTGTCCAGGCGTGATGCTGCTCGACCGAGGCGAGGGCCGTAACCACGACGATTGGGCCCCCACACGTTGGGCGGATGTACTCGTGACGGCGGAACGACTAGCCACGCCAATCGATGAGGCCAGGGAGAGCATCGCCGCCCTCGGACGGATAAAACCATGGGAGCAGGCTTCCGCATCGCAGGTTTGGTTTCTTCGGTGCCGGCCGCTGATCCTGCTGCCACCAGAAGAGCCTGACGTGCTTAAGGTGCTCGCCCCTGACCCTTGGCTCCTGGAAGACATCGTCGAGCGTGAGCTGCTGCAAGAGATTCCCAGCGCGGCGCACAGCGATGACGCGCCATTTCTCTCCATTCGTGGCGATGCATTTCAGACTTACCTGCAGGGCGGCTTCGGCGCGCTCGACGACGTCACGGATGTGGATGCGCTTGGTGGCCTGAAGGACTCCGGGAGACGCCCCGACTTCTTGTGGATGGGAGAGCGCTTTGGCGTCGTCGTCGAAGCCAAGCTAACGCTGTCGCCCCATGAAGATACGGAGCATCGCGTCAACACCAGCGTACTGAAGGCGTGGGCGCTTGGATGCGAGGCAATAGAGCAAGGCTGCGCGTTCATACGGTCGGGCCATCCTGCGGTGGGGGAGACTGCTTGCCGCACCTGGATCATGGTGATTGTGACGATGGAGCCCGGCGCTGCGGACGTCACGCATTTTGCGGCCGCGGCCAAGCGTTGGGCGATGCTCGATGACTCGCCCTTCGTGGCGCTTCACGTGGCAGATGTGGCTGAGCTCGAGCACTTTGCGCTCACTGGATCGCCTGACGCGTACGCCGAGATGCTGATCGAGAGGTGGGGCAGCCTCTCTATCGATTTTCGCGATGGGCTCGTGCCAGTCGACTACCAGGAGACGATGGTCATGCCCAGCCTGGCGGAGGCGTGGGACCGGCTCTTCTCGGCGACGTCGAATCCGTGGACGTCGACAACAGGTAACCCATGAGCATGCTGGCTCAAGTTGCCCGCGCGTCCGCTGACGCGAGCATTCGCAAGAGTGGCATATGCGCCCGCCGCGGACGCATCGGAGCGACGGTAGCCAATTACCCACGCAGCTGTCCTGCGCGCATCAGCCCACGGCTGGGCCAGTGGTCCACTGGTAGGCCAAAGCTAAACCTTACTCTGTTTGCCGGCCCTGCAGATACTCGTTCACACGCGCCTCAAGCAACTCCACGAGCTCCGGGTCCATGAACTGGTACTCGTCGGGGATGTCCAGCACGTGAAGTTCGAGACGCAACCGCCCGAACCGTTCGCGCAGGCGCGAGCGGTGCTCCGACTCCATCACGAACACGATGTCGGCCCACTCCAGATCGGCTTGGCTCACCGTATGCGGGCTCTTGGGGCTCAGGCCTGCTGCGCGGACACTCAGGCCTTCGCGTCGGCCGAAGACCTTGGCGGCAGTTGGGCTACGCCACTGATTGCGTCCGCAGATGAACAAGAGATTCAAGGAGGTGGCTCCGAGCTTCATCGGACGCGGATGGTAGCTCAAACGCATGCACACGGACGTGCGAGGGATCGGGGCGTCTTCGCTCTGCGGACCCCTGCCTCCCGTGCATGCGACGCGGGTCGGGCTTGCGAGGCTCACATCAGCTGGAAACGCAGCCCCAGACTGAACTGACCTGGCCCGGCCGCGAATGTGGGCGTGACGTCGTGCCCCAGAGACACGACGCGGGCACGGGCACGTCGAATGTGGGCCACGCGGTAGGCACCATGCGCGAGGAGCGCGAGTCCAACCGCGCCGACCGGTGCAGCAATCATAAGCGCTGTTCGCTCCGCCTCGGCTTGCTTTGCAGCGTGATCACTTTCGCAGCTGGCTTGCTCAGGGTCGTTGTCATCTCCAAAGAGGCTCAAGCACTCGAGAAGCGGCGGCCCGAGCGTGAAGTCCAGGAGCGCCCAAAGCGGTAGGGCGGCGACGGTCATGCCTATGCCGAAACCCGTCTCAGCCCAGGGGCCCGATAGAGATTGCGCCGCTGTTCTCGCATCCGCAGAGCCCGATGGGCTGGGCTCATCCGCCCGCGCTTGCGATATGGAGGCAGCGTGTAGGGCGATCAACAACAACGCGAATGTGGTCTTCTTCATCGGAATCGTCCCCGCTAACGGGTGGAGACCGAGGACGCGACGTGTGACAGCGCTCTTTGACGGTTCACCACGCAGGGAATTCCAGAACGGCCTCGATGCCGATCGGTACCCTCTCGTCATGGGACCGACGTGTACTGGAGCGTGAGACCGCTATGCCGCGCACGAGCAGGTGCCAGCGGTTGGCGACGAACTCGCTCCTTGGCCTCGGCGTCGCTTCTGACCCAAGATGGCGCCGCACACCAAGTGTAGCCGACGCGCCACCGCGACTCGGCACCATCACCCCTCCCGAGCGAGTTCCTCGCCTGTCTGTCCAGTGTCATTTTGTCCACGGGCTCAGATCTCTTCCGCCGAAAGCACTTACCTTTTCAGCCTGGCATCCCCCTTGCGTAGTGCGCACCCAGTACGCCGAAAGCCACTCGATCAGTGGTGCATAAGACGGCAAGGAGGCCAGCTTGGAAGACGTGATCAATGTCGCTGCGACACCGCCCGTAGTGGCGCCGATTTCACACGAGCGCGTGCATCGACCACCGCCCAGTAAGTCGCTTCGTTCCGCGCGCTTGTTGCTGCCTTCACTGCTCGCGTTCGGTACCACCATCGGCCTCCTCATGTTGCGTCTCGGCGCCGAGCAGCCGATCGCCGCGGTTGGTTTCGGGCTCACCAGCCTGCTCGCGCTCGTGGGCTCGGGCTACGCATTGGTGGCGTTGATTGCCCATTTGGCAAACGTTCGCCCTGCACCTGTGGGGCTTCTGTTCTTGGGGCTCTTCGGCAACGGGCTGATGGCATTCATCGGAG
>JBKJIA010000239.1:0-14515 GCA_046598735.1 Polyangiales bacterium | reverse complement strand
AAGCAGGCCCGCGAATCGCGAGCACGCCAGGCATGCACACGCGCGCGTGATCAAAACCGGACGGTAAGCGTACCTCGCTCTGGACTGTCTTAGGCAGGCTACGGATAGGCTTACCCACGGCGGCCATCACGAGCTTTGAGCCCTGATTCAAGCCGTGCCCTGAGTAGTCGAGGGTGTCCATGGTGGTGCGCGTTTGAAAATGCAGGTCGCGACGCAAGTCCACGCGCGACAACACGTGAGAGAAGAAAGCCTGAATGTCATGGATGTCGAGCTTGGGATCATCCTCGTGGGCACAAAGCATCAGCACCTTGGCGAGCGACATCTGACCCTGTCCCAAAATCGCATTGGCCTGGGTGAGCAGCTCCTGCGGCTCGCTGCGTTCGCGATAGGGCACGTAACGTTCGCTGCCGATCGCGAGCAACAGCGGATGCACGCCGCTCGCGTCGACCGCGTTCACCGCGTGCACGCCCGGCAATACCGTCGGGATTACTGGACCCGTGAGCTCATGGATGAGATCGCCAAAGACCGTGTCCTCTTGAGGCGGACGCCCCACGACCGTGAACGGCCAAATCGCGTCGGCGCGATGGTAAACCTTATTGACCGTCAGCACCGGAAACTCGTGGGTCAGTGAGTAATAGCCGAGGTGGTCTCCAAATGGACCCTCGGGTTTGGTCGCGGTCGGATCGATAGTGCCCGTAATGCAGAAGTCCGCATCGGTGTGCACCACGTGCCCTTCCACTTTGGCCAATCGCACGCGACGACGTGCCAAGGCGCCTGCAAACGCGAGCTCGCTGAGGCCTTCCGGCAAAGGCATTACTGCGGCCAGCGTCATCGCAGGCGGGCCGCCCACGAAGATGCTGACCTTCAGTTTTTCGCCGCGTTTTGCCGCCGCTTGATGATGGACGCCGATGCCGCGATGGATCTGATAGTGCAGTCCGATCTCTTGATCGCGCACGTAGGCATTGCCACCGAGCTGCACGCGATACATGCCGAGGTTCGAGCGCATCGCCCCCGGTAACTCGGGATTTTCCGAGTAGACCTGCGGCAACGTAATAAATGGACCGCCGTCGTCGGGCCAGCTCTGGAGCTGCGGCAGGTCTGAAATACGCGTTACGCCCGCCAAGACAGGACCGCTGCGCACGCTGCGCGGCAACATAGTAAGGGCAGTGCGCGGGACGCCTAGATAGCGAAAAGGTCGGCGCAAGGCATGGGCCGGATCAACCTTGAGCTCGACCAGACGCCCTACTGCTTCGAGCGCGTCGGCGAAGATGAAGCGTGCGCGCGCTTTGCTTCCGAATAGATTGGACACCATCGGAAAACGGCTGCCCTTGACGTTCGCAAACAGAATGGCGGGGCCGCCCGCGTCATAGACACGACGCTGGATCTCGGCCGCCTCCAGGTGGGGATCGATCTCTTGATCGATGCGCACCAACTGTCCGGTCCGCTGTAGCGCTTCGACGCACGCGCGCGTGCTGTGAAAACCCATGCTTTGTATTAGGCGCGGTCTATCAAGTGCGCGAGTGCTTTCAAGCCAACACTTTGGGCTGCACACCACTCGCGCTGCGCAAGGAGCGCAACGCGTCGAACAAACGTGCGCTATCTGCGCGCGGGCGCACCGCGATGCGCACGTGCTGCGGCAAGCCAAAGGACGTGCAATCACGGGCCGACAAACCGCGCGTCAAGATCAGCGCGCAGGTCTGCGCGGCATCCGCAACCGGGAGCAATACGAACACCGTAGCGGAAGGTAAAGGCGATAGGCCAAGCGCCTCCAGGCCGCGCACGAGATGCGCACGATCCTCGCGCAAGCGCGCATAGCTTTGGCGGACGAAGTCTCCCTGGGACGCGGCTTCCGTGATGGCAGCCTGCGCAGGGCCGCTCGTGGCCCACGTGGGCCGCGCAGCCTCGATCTGATCGACGACGTCAGCGCTTGCGACCAGGTACGCGATGCGCAGTCCCGCCAGCGCGAAATCCTTGGTCAGAGACCGAACGCAGATCACGTTCGAAGGAAAGCGTACGTTGAGGTCTTCGGCGCGGTCACTCAGGCTCAAGAACGCCTGATCGAGCACGATCTTGGTGCCAGGAAGTTGAAGCGCGAGCGCGCGAATGTCTTCAGGTCGCACGATGCAGCCGGTTGGATTGTTGGGACTGCACAAGTAAAGCAGACGCGCGCCCTTCCCTTTGTCCAGCAAACGATCGATCGAATCGAGTCCGGCTTCACCGTGCTCGCGCGTGGCCCTGACGATCTCAGCATCGGCCGCGCGCGCCGCAAAGTAGATTTCGGAGAACGTGGGCCCCGCGATCACCACGCGATCTTTGGCTCGTACGAAAGCGCGTGTGATCGCCCAAAACAAATCCGCCGCACCGTGCCCAACAGCAATCTCCGAAGGCGAAATTGCCAGCGTACGCGCCCACGCTGCGCGCGCGGCGCTGGCGCGTAAGTCCGGGTAGCGATCGAGCCCTGCGCTCAATGCCGCTTCCACCACGGGCTTGCAAGGACCGTAAGGATTCAGATTGACGCTGAAGTCGATGAGCTCGCTGACGCCTGCGCCTCTGCGCGCAAGCTCCGCTGCATCGAGTCCCCCATGCACACGTTCATCGAATCGTGAAGACATGCTTGCCTCCCCAGGCCGTGAGTAACAGCGCCGCTGACAAGAATGCTAGAAAGCCCGTGACGCGGACGAGTTGTTCGGCCGCGAATAAAGCGCGTGCATCTGGCGCAGCGAGATCTGCGCCGAGTACATAAGCGTCGCGCTTATCGAGTCGCACGCCTAAAAGCCCAGCCGCCATAGCCATGGGATGACCCGCATTCGGACTCTGTGTGCGCCCCGCATCACGCCACCATACCCGCAAACCGCGCATCAGGTCCTTACTAAGTACCCAGCCTGCCAATGCGAGCAGCAACGCAGTGAGGCGAGCTGGCACAAGGTTAAGCAAGTCGTCCAGTCTTGCTGCAACCTTACCGATGTATTCGTAGCGACCGCGATAGCCCACCATTGCATCGAGCGTATTGGCGGCGCGATAGAACACCGCACCAGGCACGCCAAACGCGAGGAAGAAACACAAAGGTGCGATCACACTGTCGCTCGTGTTCTCGGTCAATGACTCAATGGCGGCACCGGCAAGCTCAGGTTGCGAGAGTGTGCTCGCGTCGCGACTGCACAAGCTGCCAAGCGCGCGCCGTGCCCCTGGCAGGTCGTCGCGTTCGAGCGCGCTGCGCATGGCCGAGCCTGCGCGCACCAAACCGCGCAGCGCAAACGAGCACCACAGCCAATAAACCGCGATCAACAACTGAAGCAGCGGCACCGGGCGCGACAAGTAAAGGCTCAGCGTCGCGAGCCCGGCGAAGCCTGCGATCACGAGCAGTGCGTACAGGCCGCCAACCGTAAGCTCGGCCGCGGGCGACCTGAGCTTCAGGTGCTTGAGCGGAGCGATGGCCCGTCCCATCCAGATCACAGGATGAATGATGGCCGGAGGCTCGCCTAACCGTGCATCCAGCAAAAAAGCCAGCACAAGAACCGCGAGCGACTCCCACTTCTCAGGCATCGCTGGGACGTGAATCGCGGAGCAGCACGGCTTCGACGGGTGAAGGCTTGAGGCGCAACAACTGCCCCATGACGCCAAAGTACACCTCATCGGCAACTTGACCCACGCGTTGATGCGCACGGCCTGCGACGTCACGGAAACGACGTGCCAACGCATTCTCGGGCACGATGCCAAGGCCCACTTCGTTGGTGACGAGCAACGCATGAAAGCGCCGCTGCACGAGCGTGTCGCAAAGATCGTTCACGCGCGCTGCGATGGCTGCTTCAGACAAGCCATCGATAAGCAAGTTCGACAGCCAGAGCGTCAAACAATCGATCACGATCACATCGGCCGTGTCCACACGCGACAACGCGGCCACCAGTTCGCGCGGTGCTTCGATCGTGCGAAAGTCTGGTCCGCGCTCGGCGCGGTGCAGCGCCACCCGTGCGCGCATTTCTTGGTCGAGTGCTTCGCCCGTCGCCACAAACACGCGACGTGCCCCGAGCTCGCGCGCACGCTGCAAGGCGAACGCACTTTTGCCGGACCGCACGCCTCCACCCACCAATACGATCTTAGATGCATCGCTCACGGTGCCGGCGTCTACCGCACCGCTTCGCAGAATCAAGCCCACGGCGGCGACCAGCCCAACGCGAGCAGCATACCGACCTCGCAGACTTCGATCGCCGCACCATGCACGTCGCCGGTAAGTCCGCCTAGATGTGCGCGCGCCTTGAGCGCGACCAAGAACGCACAAGCAGCGCCTGCGAGGGCTGCGAACGCCACCAAGGGCAAATGCGGTCCGAGCCATGCACCGATCGGAATGAATACAGCGAATCCAATCATCACCTCGGCCAGGCCGACGCGCCCCGCAAACGCGCTTCCTAGACCTTGCTCGCGCGCATAAGAAAAAAGCGCGAGCAGTGCCGTGCATACAAACCGTGCCACCACGGGTGCTGCCAACCAAAGCGGATTGCTTGCGCGAAACAGTTGCTCGAGCGCGGCCCATTTGAGAGCGAGCACGATGAACAGCGCCACCGCTCCATGCGCGCCGATGCGACTGTCACGCATGATCGCGAGTGTTCGTTCGCGGTCTCCGCGACCACCGCTTAGCCCATCGACAGTGTCAGCGAGACCATCGAGATGAAGCGCGCCCGTCAGCCACGCCCAAGCTGCCACGATACACATGGCGCATACGGATGGGCCGAGCGGCAGCAAAGCCAGCTGCGCCAGCAACAGTAAGCTTGCGATCAGGGCGCCAACCCACGCAAAAAAGCCCGCGCCGCGGGCCACGTCAGCTTCCACCAACGCGACATTCGGCACGGGCAAACGCGTCAAGAATCCGGTCGCGCTTACTAAGGCTCGCCACATGGCGAGCGAGTCTACTTCATGGCGCAGGAGGCGCAGTGGCACCGTCAACAGGTGCGTCGGGCGGAAGGCTGCCACCACCGGTGCTCGAACCGCCCGAGGTTCCGCCGCCTACACTGCCGCCACCGCCGTCGACGCCTTCGCCATACCAGCTGCCATCGGTCCAGACAGGAGCAGGCAGCTCCACTTCTTTGACGGGATTGTTGAGATCGTCAAGATTATTGACTATCACGCCACCGAAGCTGATGGAGTACACGAAGGTATCATCCGCATTGGTCACAAAGTGCCCGCGGCGCACTTCAGGTTGGTAGCCACAGCTGTAGTCGTAGCAGCCGTACTGATCGCAGTAGCCGCAGTTCTGCTTCCCGTAGAGCCGTGCGTGGTCGACGGCACCAAGCAGCTTGAACCCGGTCTTGATGTCGACCTTGATGACCTGCAACGAGCTGCCGTACTGCTGTCGAGAACTTGTGTACTCGTACTTGTAGAGCGGCACCGCCAGTAGATTCTGCTCCTCGAAGTACGTGAACGCTTTGTGGTTGTAGGTGGCCTCGGACGAGGAACCTTGTCCAAAGTCGAGCACCTTCGGCGCTGGGATATTCTTGGGGTCAGACACGTCGAACATCTGCAGCTGCTTGCCGCCGCGACCGCTGTCTCCAATCGTCATCAAGTGATCTTGATCGATGGGATGCATGTACTCGCTAAAGCCAGGGATCTCGATCTCGCCAAGCACGGCGGGCTTGGCAGGATTCTTGAGGTCGACGACGATCAGCGGATCGGTATTGCGAAAAGTGACGACGTAGCCGCGGTCGCCCACGAAACGCGCCGCCGTAATGCGCTCGTTCAAGTGGCCGAACGGCGCGGTCTTGCCCGCAACACTCAGCACATTCGTGGACGTGCTCGTCGTGTAGACACGATTTTCCGTATGTTGCGACCAGAAGTCAGGTTGCTCACGCTTGGCGTTGGGATTGTCGCGTACCGAGCCCGTGGTTGCGATACGAATGGCGCCGTCCTTTTCATCGATCGCAAACTGACTGTTGTTGCTCGGAACGTGGCCGGGCACCCAACCTGAGGCTTCGTACTTGGTCGTGGCCCCCTCGATCGCGAACATGTGCAGCCCAGTCTGTTGTTGATCCACGAGCCCGAAATCGCTGTTGTCGTTCCAACGATAGTCAGGTTGCGCCAACACCAAGTGCTCCGTGTTCGAATACACGGTGCTCACAGCGCCCATGATCGTGATGCCCCCGACCTTGCCGTCATCTTGATTGATGTCGAGCGACAACACATGCGTGAGGCCGTAGTCCGTAAGGCCAGCCTTGGGCACGTAATAGCCATCGCACGCGGGCTCGATCGTGACGAGCTTGCCAGCTTTGGCCTCTCGCACGAGCGGCAACCAATCTTCGAGCACGGTCGAACGAATCGCCGCAGCCGTGCGATCCACCCAGCTCTCGAGCTGACTGTCGATCACATCGTCCGCGTACTTGCGTCCCCACGCATCTACCGTTTCGACATCGGGGTAGTACAAGTCCTGGTAGCGGGAGTAGCCCTGAAATACCGCGCGCACCACGTCTTGCTTCGACGCATCATAGCGCCGCGAGGAAAGGTAAGATCCCTCGTAGTAAAGCTCGCGCAGCGCCTTGGGCACATCTCCCGAGACGTCCGCCACCGTGACCTTTGCAAAGGTTTGGCCGTACCCGCCGCCGCAATACTTGCTGTCGCAGTACCCGTCGCCGCCGTTGGACCCGGCGGTCCCGCCGAAGCCACCGCCGCCGATGTCACCGTTGTAGTCATTGACCGCCGAAAAGATCACGGCACGTTTGCCATCGGCCGTCACGAACATCTCGCTCGGCTGTCCTTCGATCTCCAATGCCTTACCGTCGATCGCGGTCTCCTCTGCGGGCCAGCTTTTCAGCGCGAAAAGCTTCGAGCCGTGCAGCAAGAACATACGCTCGCCGCCCTGAACCAACTTCACGAAGTCTGCTTCGTCGACACCCTCAACCTGAGTATTCGTGTCAGACGCACCCGTGGGCGCGCGTGGCACGTCGTTACCGCCACTTGTGCCGTTTGAGCCAGCGCTATCTTCAGATCCGCCCGAGCCTGTCATGGGCCCAGCACTCGGCGGCACACTCCCCCCGGTACCGCCGGTGGAGCTGCCAGTGCTGCTACCACCATTGTCGCCAGAGGCTGGGTCACCCCCCACGGCTACACCCGCATCGCTAGGAAAACCGGGTTCGGTCACGCCGTTGCCGCCAGAATTGCTCCAGCCAGTGCTGCCGCCATTTCCATCTTGCTGGCTCAGCTGCAACTTGAAGCGAAACGCAGCGAGTCGCGCCTTCATCACTGCGTCGTCCTGAATCTTTGTGAGCAAGTCCGGGCAGTCCTGGGCTTGCAGCAACGCAGAGCCGACGGCGCCCTCGATCTCATCCACGTTCTCAGGGTTATTGTTCGAACCTGCGCCGTCGCTTCCCTGACAACCCGCCGCGCCCAGCAACAGGCCCGCACCAATCACGCTCGGAATCCAATTTCGTAGCCTGTGCATAAGCCCTCCCATGTGAACCATCACGACTTAGAGCAAATCTCAGGCCAGCAAAATAGCCAGTAAATTCAACTGTAAGGCTTGTGTCAGCCTGTGCCAAGCCCCCCTCCCGGTGACCGAGCCGACGGTTGCCCTGCATACGTTTTGTTGGCGTAGAACTAGAGGACATGGTTGTTTTGTGGCCAATGCCACCGTCTGTCGTCGCGCCAAAAATCCGTGCTCGTGGCTCTCTCGATCGCATGAAAATTTTGATCGCGTCCCTGGCCGCCTTTATGGCGATGGCGGCAACAAGTTCAGCTCTAGCGCAGGAAACCGGTCCATCTGACTTGATGAAACCGCTCTTACCGTTGCGCCTCGAAGGCCACGGCTCGCTCACCTGGGATGGTAAGGCTGGCTTCGGTTTTCGCGCTGAAATCCCGATCGTGACGGGCGGCCTGGTCTACAACGGGCGCGATGAGCTCGCGATAAGCGCTGGATCTGATTTCATGCTGCTGGCATTCGATGGCTCAGATCCCCTCGAGATTTGGCCCACCGCCACGTTGCAATGGACGCTCAGCGTGAACGATCACTTCGTGTTCTATCCGGAGCTGGGCCTGGCCGCGTTCATCGACCGCGACGGCTGGCAGGGCATTTTTCCGAACGTGGGCTTCGGCGGCCGCTATTACCTATGGCGCTCCGTGAGCGTGATGGGTCGATTAGGTTGGCCGATGGCAGTTTCGCTCGGCGCTACGTTCTGAATGCATCAAGGCGCTCGTTGGCGAACGCTAGCTCAGCCCGCACGATTTCGAGACCGCGCCACCCGCGGGGAGGTCAGTCGAAGTACTTCATCGTGGCTTTGACGGTGATGTCCGCGGCGACTGTGAACTTTGCACCATCCCACTTGGGCGGCCCCATCTTGGCAACGGGGTCATTGGATGCGGCCGCGCCTTCCTTGGGCTTGGGGTATGGGAACCAACGCATGTCCATTTCGTTGTTCTTGTTCTCATCGTGAACGACGCTGACGCCGTAGGTGCCGGGCTTGACGCCTTTGAACGTCACGGTGAGAGTCTTACCAGTGATCTGGGTCTTGATCACCTGACTGGCCTTGGAGATTTTGAGCCAAGTGTCCTCGCTGTCGAACAAGGTCACGAGCGCTACGCCTTCGGTGCCCTTGAGCCCTACGATGTTGACGGTGATGGTGACCGCCTGTTGCGCGAAGCTCGTAGGCGCGAAGCTAAAGGTTCCGCTCAGCACGCCAGCGGCTAACGTGAAAGCGAAGAACGCGCGGATCCAACGGGTCATGTTCAGACTCTCCCTTCGAACATTCAGGCAGACTAGGCAGCGCGGAAGGATATTCACAGCGCGCACCCCAGGTCGACAACGCGGCCAAATACCAAGCAGTACGACGGCAGCATAATGCGGCCTTCTCTGCTTTGTACCCGAAATCTGCGGCACAGGCGAAACCCTATCGTTCGTGTGCGCGGAGTAAGCGTTTTTCTCGCCTTTGGGCATACTCGCGAAATGCGACTACGCGCAGGCTCGAGTGGGTTCAGTTATAAGGAGTGGAAGGGCAACTTCTATCCAGCCACGGCCAAGCCGGCCGAGTTCTTGAAGCTGTACAGCGCCCAGATCGACACGGTCGAGATCAACGCCACGTTCTATCGGATGCCCAAGGCGTCGGTTCTCGAGGGCTGGGCCACGCAAGTGCCGGAGGGGTTTACCTTCGTGCTCAAGGCGTCGCAGAGCATTACCCATCGCAGCAAGCTCGAGAACGTCGATGACAACGTCGCTTATCTTTGGAACGTGGCGCAGAGCTTGGGCGCGCGACTCGGGCCGATTCTGTTTCAGCTGCCTCCGTTTTTGCGGCGCGATGATGACAAACTCGATCGGTTTCTGAACGCCTTGCCCAAAGACATGCGGGCCGTGATCGAGTTTCGGCATCGCTCGTGGTTCGACGATGCGGTGTTTACGCGCCTGAGAGATCATGGTGCAGCGCTGTGTTTTTCGGATACGGACCCGAAGGATGCGGAGGACCCAGGCCTCGAGCAACCGTTCGTGTCGACGGCACCTTTTGGTTACGTGCGCTTGAGGCGCGCGGAGTACGACACGCCTGCATTCGATGCTTGGCTGACGGCGATTCGAGAACATGCCTGGGACGAAGCATTCGTATTCTTCAAGCATGAGGCGACCGCTCCGATGTACGCCCTTGCCATCAACGAACGTTTTAATGCCACGGCTGTAAAACCGTAAGGTCTACAGACATTTCGCGTGGCCGGGTGCACAAAGCGCGGACCTTCGTCAGTGAAAATCCCGGGAGCGATGCTCTAGCGGACCAACACTCAGATCGGGCACGTACAATTCTTCAGCGATCACGTGCACTACCCCGTCGGCCGATTGCACTTTACCGCGCACGCCGATCAGAGAGGCCGTGCGTACGGTGCGTTGATAGCGATCGAAAATATTGTTCCACACTACGACGTTCACGAAACCTTGCTCGTCTTCGAGTGTGAGAAAGACGACGCCCGTGGCCGTACCCGGACGTTGCCGACAAATCACGAGCCCCATGCATTCCACGCGTTTGCCATGCCCAAGCTCGCGAACGTCTGTGGCGCTGGCAAAACCGCGTTGCACCAGCCATGTCCGCAAGGGCGCCATGGGATGCCCCCGCGAGCTGTGCTGAGACGAGCGGTAATCCCATAGTACTTGTTCGGGTAACGTCAGCGCGCGGAGTAAGGGTGTTTTGGATCCCGGCTCGGAACGCATGGGCTCGCGAGCGGAAGGAACAGCGGCACGAACACGCCACAATGCTTCGCGACGCGTCATGCCCAAGCTGTCAAAAGCGCCTGTTTCAGCGAGCGAAATCAGTGCGTTCAACGCGAGCTGACTCTTGCGTGCGAAATCTTCTATCGAGCGCATTGGGCGCGGCACGATTTCCAGGCGATCACGATCGCGCGTGCTCAGACCTTTGACGTAGCGATAACCCATGCGCACTGCGAGCACAGAGCGAAAACTCTGCGCTCGACCGTAAGGTGCGTCATCAACGCTTGCGCCTTCGCCGGGCACTTCCGTGGCTTCGAGCGTGCAATCCCATTTGCTGTGGTTGACATCGATGGGCAGCGTGATCGCGCCGTGACGTGCGGCATCTTCGATCAAGGTTGCGGGTGCGTAAAAGCCCATGGGTTGCGAGTTCAGCATGCCGCACAAGAACACTTCGGCATGATGGCACTTGAGCCACGACGTGATGTACGCGAGCAACGCAAACGAAGCGGCGTGACTCTCTGGAAAGCCGTACTCACCAAAGCCGCGAATTTGGGAAAATACGCGCTCTGCGAATTCTTGGGAAATGCCGCGCTCGATCATACGGCTGACGAAACGATCGTGATGGGCTTCGATGCGACCTGAGCTGCGCCAGGCGGCCATATCGCGACGCAACTGATCGGACTCGCCCGGCGTATAACCTGCTGCTTCGACGGCAAGCTTCATGACTTGCTCTTGAAAGATCGGAATGCCGAGCGTTTTGCCGAGCACGCGTTCCAGGCTTGGATGCGGATACGTGACGGGTTCCTCGTTGTTTCGACGGCGCAAATAGGGATGGACCATGTCGCCTTGAATGGGGCCTGGCCTAACGATCGCAACTTCGATCACGAGATGATAGAAATGCTCAGGTGCGAGCCGCGGCAACATCGACATTTGTGCGCGACTTTCGATTTGGAATACGCCCACGGTATCGGCGCGACGGATCATCGCGTAGGTATCCGGATCGTTCGCTGGGATGCGTGCCATGTCGAGATCGAGCTGCTTATGCTGCGACAGTAAGGTGAAGCAATGATGAATCGCTGTGAGCGCGCCCAGCCCGAGTAGATCCACTTTGAACAATCCCAACGATTCGATGTCGTACTTATCCCATTGGATCACGGTGCGGCCTTCCATCGTGGCGGGCTCGATGGGCACGATGCTATCGACGGGCTCATGACCCAGCAGAAAGCCGCCTGGATGGACGGAGAGATGGCGAGGGAATTCTTGAATTTCCGTGCACAACGTCAACAGCTGCGTAAGCAAGGGACTTGCGGGATCGAGGCCTGCGCCAGTCAACATCTGCGGGTCGATGTGATCGTTGTAATGTCCGAGCAAACGCGCGATTCCGTCGAGCTCGGTGGCGGCGATGCCGAGTACTTTGCCCACGTCGCGTACAGCGGAGCGCGGGCGATAGCGCACTAAGTTGGCCACCATCGCGGCGTGTCTGCGGCCGTAGCGTTCGTACATCCATTGGATGACTTCTTCGCGACGGTCGTGCTCGATGTCGAGATCGATGTCAGGAGGCTCGGCGCGTTCGCGACTCAAGAAACGTTCGAACAACAGATCCATGCCGACAGGATCGATGGCCGTGACGCCAAGACAAAAACAGACAGCGCTATTTGCTGCGCTGCCACGACCTTGGCACAGGATCTTGGCCCGCGCGCAAAACTGCACGATCTCGTACATGGTAAGGAAGTAGCCGCCGTATTCCAGATCGGAGATCAGCAAAAGCTCGCGGTCCAGCTGCGCGCGCACGTTGTTGGGCACGCCTTGGGGAAAGCGTTTGAGTGCACCTTCAAAAGTAAGGTCGCGTAAGTGGTCGGTTTCGCTCCTGCCGCTAGGCAAAGCTTCGCCGGGATAACGATAACGCAGCTCGTCGTAATTGAACGTGCATTGATCGGCGATTTTGAGCGTGTTTTCGAGCCAGCCAGGCTCGTCTTCGAAGCGCGCTTGCATGACGGCGTGGGTTTTCAAATCGTGCTCTACGTTGGCTTTGATGCGTGTACCTGCTTCGCGCAGTGTGCAGGTATGACGAATGCACGTGAGCACGTCTTGGAGCGGCCTGCGGACGGCATCGTGATAGAGCACTTCCGTGGCGCCCGCGATTTCGATGTCGAGATTTTTCGCGCGTTCACGCAAAGCGCGTTCGCGGGCAAGCTCGTCGACTTCGAGATGGCGTGTGCACAAGCCGTAGAGCGACTTTTGGTACGCAGACTTGAGCGAAGGCATGAGCTGAGGCTCACGACACAAGGCGATCAGATCTCCCGCCGCTTCGCGTACTTCATCCAACGTCACGAGTGAACGGCCTTTTTCTTCGCGCTCACGGCCACGCGAAATCAGGCGACACAGGTCGGCATAGCCCTTACGGTTCTTGGCGAGCAAAAGTAAGGTATACTTGGCGTCGCTTTCGAGGTGCGTGGTGAGCGTGATTTCGGAGCCGATCAATAGCTTAATGCCCAGCTCCTTGGCTTTGACGTGAGCTTTAACCGAGCCGTAGACGCCATCGCGATCGACCAAGGCCAGGGCAGACAAGCCCAGGGCATGCGCGCGCGCGACCAGCTCCTCCGGGTGACTTGCACCTTCGAGAAAGCTGTGATTGCTCTTGACGAAGAGCGGCACGTAAACGCGAGAATCCATGGCGATCACTCTCTGTTGCAACGAACGGGCTTACTCTCTGTAAGAGCCGTCAATCCACGAGACCGTGGATGAACCAAGCGCTGCGTGGCGCGTCGTAGAAGACCCACCACAGCTCGCCGTGGGCTGTGCTTGCGTAGTAGTAATCGCGGGCGACTTCGCGTACCCACCAACCCCCACTGACACGGTAAGGCCCCTGCATGGGCATGCGCTCATCGCCGTGTCGCAAGTGGCCATCGGCATCGCGCGTGGCCTCGAGCAGCACCGGACGCGGCAAAAGCTTGCGCACGAGTGGCGCACTCTCGATGGATTCGCCGAATTCTCCGCCTGCTTCGGCATCTGGAAATGCCAGGCGCCCTGCTTCGGCCCAGCGGAATTTGGCCTCGGGTAGATGGGCATCTTCGGGATAGAGGCGACAGACGACGTCGCTGCCATAACTCGCCTTGAGCCGCGCAAGCGCACGTTCGCCGGCGGCTAAATCGCGCTTGGGACTGAACATGCCGAGCTGACCGGGTACGGCATCCGTGATCTCGGCTTCGAGCACCACGCGTTCGATGGCCGAGCCCAGCGAGAGTGACGTCAAACGCAAACGCAAGAGCTCCAATAGTAAGGCCGCGTCGCGCGTAGGGGAAGAGGGCTCCAGACGCTGTACGCTTTCGCTTGGATGCTCATTTTCGTGTTTGTTGCGATGCTCGAGCTTCAGACGCATCCATAAGGCGCGTACGCTTTGCCCGCGTTGACGTACATCTTCGATCAGCTGATCGAGGCCGCGCTTGATCGCAAAACATAAGCGACTCACATCGGAATCTGCGGGTTCGATTTCGATTTCAACGCGCGGCGTGCTGAGATGGGGCTCTGCGCACAAAGGTAAGATTTCTTCACCACGTGCCACGCGACACCAAGCGGATGCTTCTTTGCCAAACCGGGTACCGAGTGCATCGACCGCAAAGCTTTCAAGGTCGCCGAGCTGCGTCAGGCCGAGCTTTTCTAGGGCGTCGCGCAACTTGGGGGCGATGTGTAAACGGTCGAGCGGTACCTCATGGGCGAGCCTGAGTGTTTCTTCGACACTCTCGATGGCGCGCACCCCGCGTGTGACGCGTGACAGCGCATAAGACAGCGTGCGGCCGTAACCCACCACGACTGACGCATAGAAGCTGCGCCCCTGCAGATAACGATGAACGCAACGCGCCCAACTCAGCTCGCCACCATAGAGATGGGATAGGCCCGAAGGGTCGACATAAAATACGCCCGCGCTCACTGGGTCACGCTCTACGTGCGGGGAAAACGTTTGCAGATCTCGCACCAGCGCGGCCACTGCTTCTTCGACCAATGCCGCGGAAATCGCGCCTGCACGTAGCTCGGGCACCAGACTTTTGGCTGCACCAAAACGAATGCCCGGGCGCAAGCGCAACTCGCGCGCCGCACGATTGACGAGCAAAAGCGGCGCTTCAGGCCGCTCTTCGGCGACTACTGCGGCGGGGACATTGCGAAAATCTGGATGCGCTCGCAACAACAACTGCAGCGGCAAATCCGGCAGATCGATGCATGCGATACGCTTTAGAGATCCCATGTGGACCTTACTCTCTTTCAGCGTGCAAAGGCTCCAGCGGGATAACGACGCACGTCTGGAGATGGATCGATGGGCATGCCGAGCTTGCTCTTGAGCGCACGTTGCGAAAGCACAGC
>JBKJIA010000044.1:0-2568 GCA_046598735.1 Polyangiales bacterium | reverse complement strand
ATCGTCCGGTTGCTCGAAGCGGTGGCCGTTGCCGCCAACGAAGCGACCGACAGCAGCACCGCCATGCAGGAGTGTATGCGCTTGGTATGCGAGTTCCTGGGCTGGCCCCTGGGTCATGTATACCTTGTGGAGGGTGCGCGACTCCTGCCTTCGGACCTGTGGCATCTGAGGGTGCCAGACACCTTTCGACCTTGGAGGGAAATCACCGCGCGAACGCATCTGGTGGCGGGGCTCGGACTGCCCGGAAAGGTGCTCGCTTCGGGAAAGCCCATTTGGACTGAGGACATTCTGCAAGACGAAGTCGGCCTGCGCGGACGTGGCGGCCAAGCGTTGGGAGTACGGGCCGGCGTGGCCTTCCCCGTGCTTGTGGGCGACGAGGTGTTTGCAGTGCTCGAGCTTTACTCCGAGGGTCACGCCACACCGGACGCGCGCACCCTCGACGTGGTGCAACACCTTGGCACGCAACTCGGCCGGGTCGTGGAACGGGAGCGGCATGCGGAGGCTGTGCGCAGCCTCTCCCTGACCGACGAGCTTACCGGTCTCAACAACCGACGGGGCTTTTTGGCACTGGCAGAGTCGCAGTTGCGAAGCTCGGTGCGCGCCGGAAAGACTGCCGTGCTGTTCTTTCTCGATGTCGACGGGCTCAAGCAGATCAACGACCAGCTCGGCCACCAAAGCGGTGACGCTGCCTTGCTAGCTTTAGCCGTGGTGCTGCGTGCTGCCTTTCGTGAATCGGATATCGTCGCCCGCCTTGGGGGCGATGAGTTCGTCGCGCTGGCACCAGACTGCGGCGCTAACGACGCGAGCGTTATCCTCACGCGCTTGCAGGAGATGCTTACGGTTCACAACCTTACGGAGCAGCGCCCGTTCGTGCTCGCGGCCAGCGTAGGCTTTACCGCCGTACACCCGGATACTCCCGAGACGATTGAGCAAGTGCTACGCCGCGCGGATGGCCTGATGTACCAGCAGAAGCGGCAAAAGAAGCGCGGTTCTCGCCCCTCCGTCGTGCGGCTATGAGTCGGCTTTGGGGTCGCGCACGTCCATAGCAGGTCGGCCTGGGCATCCTAAGGTTTGCCTCAACGCAGACATGACGAAGGCAGAACGGGAGGTGGTACAGAAGCGTGTGGAAATGATTCACCGCAGTTGGACCAAGGAGCGAAATTACCTTGCCCCTCCGGCGCTTGCTAAGTCTCTGGCGCATATAGAGTCAGCCTTGGTGGTTGCTCCGCCCTCCGGCTTGGAGGTGGGATACGTTCCCATCGTAACCCGGCAGGAATCGGCAAGGTAGTCGCTCGACGGTGCTGGCGCGTCCCGATGACTGACTGGGAGTGGGGCGGGCGAGACTCATGCCGTTCGTTGTACTACGCGTCTGCCGGGCAATCCCCGACCTGGCTGCGGACGAATAGGACGAAGGCGCCTGAGCCTCATAGGCGTTGCGTACCGTCGAGTTTGCTGAGTGCTTTGTCGAACGTCGCAAGCGGGAGATGCCCAGCCTTGCGAGCAATCTCTAGAACCAGGCAATCCGAGAAGCCCAACGCTGGCTTGGCGCGGAACTTCTCCAAAGCGGCGGCGACGACGTCGGGATCCTGCACGGCAAGCTCGCGGTGATTCAGGAGCATCTCCACCGCAATGGCGATCTTTCGGGCCGGGACATCGTAGGCTGCAGCAAGCACCCACGTTGTTTCAGCCAACACCAAGTGCGACACCCAGGCACCCTTTGCCACGAAAGCCTCCGCCGCCGCTGTCTGCTTTGCGTCGTCCCGCGTGATCAGCCGCACGAGAACGTTCGTGTCAACGGCGTGCATGCTTCGCCTTCAGATGTCGGCCAACGCTAACTTTGAGCTCGCCAAGTGTGCGCGGCTCTGGGGCCCCGTCCGTAAATAGCGCAGCGTTGACGTCCTCCGACGAGAACTGGCCCACACGCCGCACTACCACAGTCCCATCCTCCTCGTCCCATTCGAGCATCGAGCCTGGAACGAGACCCAGCTTGCGACGAACCTCTGCAGGCACCGATATCTGCCCCTGGGACGTGAGTTTCGATTGTGCGATCGCCATGGATCACCATTACCCGGGTAATGCACCGCGTCAAGCCGGCAGCTTGGCTGAGCCCTTACTTTTCGTCGCTCGGTGCAAGCTCTGCCACCGGAACGTGGCGCAGGCGCGTTACCAAAAGGCTCGGATCATTCTTACGGTGCAGCGCGATCAGCTCAGCCGCGGAATGCACCTTACGGTCGACGGCGACCACAAACGATACCGTATGCTCGGCCGAGCTTGGCAGGTCCTTGCCCGCGACTTCGAGGCGGACGGCTCCGCTTTCCGCGTTCTCGATCTTGGCGGGTACCGTGAGCGCTTGCCCTTGCACGATTGCGACAAAGCTCGCCACCACCGGACCTTCCACGCGATCTTGAGGTCGTGCTATCAGCAGCAATCGACTCTGAGCGTCGTATTGCACGATCTCTCCTTGCGCGTGGTCCGGACCGCGCACGGACGCTACACCCGCGCGCACCTCGAGTGTGTAGCGCCCAAGCTTGCTCTCCTTAGGCAGCGCAAACAGTAAGACGGCAGCGG
>JBKJIA010000481.1:0-6181 GCA_046598735.1 Polyangiales bacterium | reverse complement strand
GCGCGTTTTGGGCGGCGGTGTTGATCAATGGTGAGGAGCGCCCGGCTGATTTCGAGGTGCTTGCACTCAACGGCGCCGTACACGTGTGCGATGCGACGGCCGCGCAACTGGGCGAATCGGTCACGGCGAACGCCGGCCTCTATTGTCACGTGCGCTCCTTGTTCACCGCGATTGGCGTACGCATGGATACGCCGGGAGCCGCGTTCCAGCTGATCGTGCCGATCATGTTCGTCTTCATGAGCGCGCGTTTTATCGGCGGCGGCATCTACACGTTCATGCGAGTTGCGCGCGGTGACATCGACGACGATCCCTCCGAGCATGGTCTTACTGCTGCAGCCGCCGAAGTAAACCATGACCTGCAAGCCAAGAAGGGTGGCTGAGCCATGACCGCCCTGATTGTCTTACTGTTTCTGTTCATCACCGTGATCGGTACACCGCTCTTTCTCGTATTCGGCTCGGCCTCGATGTACCTCTTTGGCTCGAGCCATGACGGTACGATCACCTCCGTCGCCATCGACGTGTTCAGCGAGAAATTCGCGGACTCGCCCACGCTTGTCACGATTCCGCTGTTCACGATTTCTGGCTATTTGATGGCCGAAAGCGGCACACCCAGGCGCCTCGTCGAGCTCTCGCGAGCCTTGCTTGGTTGGATGCCGGGTGGTCTCGCCATCGTGTGTTTGTGCGCGAGCGCCTTCTTCACCACATTCACTGGCGGCAGTGGCATCACCATCGTAGCGATTGGCGGCTTGCTGATGCCGGCTCTGATCAGCGAGCGCTATCCAGACAAGTTCTCGCTCGGGCTTGTGACCTCGGCCGGTTCCCTTGGCCTGATGTTCCCGCCCGCGGTCCCGATCATTCTCTACGGCATCGTCGCCAACGTACTGATCGACAAGCTATTCCTGGCAGGGCTTTTGCCCGGCATCCTTACGGTTGTGGCTTTGTCTGGTTACTCGGCCTATTGCGGCAACAAGGCCGGCATCCAGCGAACGCCATTCAAGGTATCCGCGGCGCTCAGCAGTATATGGATTGCGAAGTGGGAGCTGATGCTGCCCGTCGTGCTGATCGGCGGCATGGCGACCGGCAAGCTCCGCGTGCACGAAGCATCGGCATTCACCGCGCTCTATGTGCTTGTGATCGAGTGCTTCATCTACCGTGAAGTCAGCCTGCGTCGCGATCTGCCGCGCATCATCCGCGAATCGATGACATTGGTCGGCGCCATCCTCGCAATCCTATCGACGGCGATAGGGTTCACCGCCTATCTGATTCAGGCCCAGGTGCCCATGCAGATCCTTGCGGCCATGGAGACGCTGATCACCTCCAAGTTGATGTTCCTTTTGGTGCTCAACCTCTTCCTGCTGGTCGTGGGCATGTTGATGGACATCTTCTCGGCCATCTTCGTGGTGGCGCCGCTGATCATCCCGATTGCACGGCATTTCCACATCGACCCTTACCATCTCGGCATCATCTTCTTACTCAATCTCGAAATCGGATACCTCACGCCGCCGGTCGGTTTGAACCTGTTCATCTCGAGCTTCCGTTTCAACAAACCAATGATCGACGTCTACCGTGCAGTGATTCCGTTCATCGGCATCTTGCTCGTGTCGCTCGTGATCACGACCTACGTGCCCCTGCTGTCCACCTACTTGCCTTCTCTTTCCAAGTCTCAGGATCTGACTGAAGAAGAGATGGGCAATGAGCCGCCAAGTGACGATAGCGGCGGCGGCGGGCTCGACAGCTTGGGAGACGACAAGGGCGGCGGGCTAGACGACATCAAGCTCGATGACGGAGCAGGTGAGGGGCTCGATGACATCAAGCTCGATGATCTGGGCGGCGAAAAGCTCGACGATCTGCCCGCACCCGGCGCCCCAGCCAGTGATACGCCGGCCGTTCCCTCGCGAGGGCCAGCGCCTGAGGCACCAGCTGCGCCCACGCCTTAAGGTAAGGGCGAAGGCTACTTGTTCGGCGCTCGTTCTGGTCCTGCCGACGGTAGTGGCGTTGCCGGAGCAGGTTGAACGGGCGTCGGTGCGGCAGGCATGCTCGCTTCGTACGCTTTGTGGGGCTCGGGCGGGGCGGCTGCGAATGAAGTCGCCTTGGAACCTGCCAGCTCGCGCAATCCGGAAGCGATGGAGCAATCCTGGGCTGCGCCCGTTTGCGCGCCGCTCGCATAGGCCCCGGGTTTCACGCCTTCAACCGCGATTCGCGCCGCGACGAGCGCCCCTTCGGCCTGAACACGTGACCGCAATAGCAGCTTGTTCGAACGCAAATCGTACAGGTAGATATCGACCGGAGCGTCGCGGCGATTGTCGCCTTGCTCGAGCGCAAGCATGAACCAATCGCTGCTCGTCGCGGTCGCAACGAAAGGCAGGTCGCGTTTGCTTCGTTGTTTGATCTCGTCGGCGATCACGCGCAGCTTCATGACGCCTTCGGCATCGTCCGCCTGTTCGATCCACGTCGAGGTTAAGAATGAACCGCGCGCATAAAGCTCGCCGACACTCGCAGGCGCGAGGCCCAGGCAGCGCGCGATCGCATCGGGCGTAGCCGCGTCGAGACCCGTCACGATGCCATCGGTCGTGCGCGCATCGGTGGCCGTGAGTCGCATATAGAGGCCCTTACCTTTGTGCAGCGCATTGAGGTTCAACCTCGGGTCGACATAATCGTCCACACTCTTCGCGTTGGCAGCGGCCACTGTCCAGGCGTTGATCTTCGATACGAGGCCTTCGAAGCGTGCGACCACGGGACCTAGGTCCCGCTTGTGCGCGCGCATGATCGCGGTGCGCAGCGCGGCTTCTTCTTCGCGCTCCCGCACGTTGTAAATGCCTGCAGAAAGCGCCACGAACAGACCGAGACCGCCTATCCATTTCCAAGGCACCTTTGGCATGTAGGCCGGCTTGTCTCCCTCCGGCTCGGGACGCGCAGGGCGCAGCTCTCGAATATCGTTCATGGTGGTTTTCACACTGCGAGAGACAAGCGCGCGCGACAAGGGTTCTCTCTCATCGATTGGCCTCTTTTCACGCGGCTGGTGCTCGATAAATGGTTGCAAAAGGCCGGCGCAAGGCCAGCGCGCGCGAAAGCAAAAAGCCCCGAAGCGTTGGCTCCGAGGCTCGTCGCAGAGTGAGCAGACCTTACGTCTACTTGGCGTCGCCCTTACGGTTCACGGCGAAGCTGATGTTGGCGTAGCCGGCCTGCGCGCAGGAGAACATCACCTTCTTGATAACGCGAAAGTCGATGGCCCGGTCAGCCTGCAGGATCACCGTTCCCAGGAAGGGCTGTGATGGATGCAGGATGCCCCAGTTACGCTTCAACGTTTCGAGGTCTTGAATCAGCTGCTCCATGCGTTCGACGCGGGCATCTGCGCCCAACGTACGGGTGTCCGCCATACGGCGACCATCCAAGGTGATTACCTCGGGGTTGATCGCGACGATAGGCTGAATCTCGAGCTCCACTACATTCTTCGCATCAGGCATCTTCAGGTTTGGCTGCTGTGCAAGCAGCTCACCGGAGGCGCTGAACGAGGTCAGCAGAAAGACCACGAGCGTGACGAGGAAATCGATGAACGGCACGAGCGGGATCTCGTGATCGACGCTCTTCTTGCCGCCGCCGCCGACCTTTTCGCGCACGAACTTAAGCGGCACCTTGGTGAGGAGGACCTTGCCTGGTTTGTGAATCGCCATGACTTAGTGCTCCTTACAGTGCCGCGTTGCCGTCAAGGGACATGGCCGAGTAGCCCTGGCCCACGACCGCGTCCATTGCTGCCACGATGTCTTCGTACTTCACGCCGTCTTCGGGCTGTACCGTAATGTCCTTACGGTTCGGTTCAAGCTCGCGTCGATCTTTGAGCTTCTTGAGCAGCTCTTCTATGTCGTAGGTGTCGCCCGACTTAGGAATGTCCGTGCGCTCGCCCGCCGTCGTCGCAAGCACGTAGCCTGCGGCTTGAACCTGCAGGATCAACTTGATCTGCGGCTCAGGGGGTGGTTGGTCCATCTGATTCGGTGCACCTGGTTGCTGTTGGTTCGCATCCAGGCGTGCGAGCTGATTCCATACTGCAGTAACGAGCAGGAACATGACGCAACAGAGCAGCAGATCGATGAACGGGACCAGCGGAATGCTGTGGTCCACGCTCTTCTTTCCACCATGTCCGCCACCCGCGCTAATGTTTGCCATGGGACACCTCGATCGCTTGCAGAGCCGCGCGAGCTTGCGCCCGCGTCAGCCGGATCACGCCGCCTGCTGAAGGCTGGCGAGGTTGATCTTCGAGCGGTTGCTCACCACCAGGTTCACGACCTGCACTGTGGCGCCGTTGATATCGTCCAACAACTGTTGGGTCTTACCGTTGAGCATCGCGAAGCCGAGCAGAGCTACGATGGCGGCGATCAGGCCGAACGCCGTGCAGTTCATGGCTTCCGAAATGCCCTTGGCGAGCATGGTTGCCTTCGACGAGGCGTCTGCGTTTGCGACGGCGCCGAATGCCGAAATCAGACCCGACACGGTGCCGAGTAGACCCGACAACATCGCCAAGTTCGCGAGGAGCGCGAGGTAAGGCGTGCGGTGCTCGATCTTGGGAAGCTCGCGAAGCGCGGCTTCATCCATGGCGGCCTGGACTTCCGAGTCCGGGCGGTTGACCTTCATCAGGCCCGCCTTGACGATGCGTGCGAGGGGCGCGTTGGCCGCCGAACACATCTTGATGGCGCGTCCCACGTCTCCGGCGAGGATGCACTTCTGCATCGTTGCTAGGAAGACGTCTTTATTGATCGACGCCTTGTACACGTAGATCGCGCGCTCGACGATGATGCCGATGGCAATGATCTGGAAGAGCAGAATGGGGTACATACCCCAGCCGCCTTCCTGGAAATGATGCATCAAGCTTGCCATGTTCCGTGTCCTCCTGGTGCCGCACCCAATGCGGCCTGAGCTTCGTGTGACGCGTAATTACTGCAGCGCCTCGTTCGAGGCACAACACTCTTTAGATCACCGCACCGTCCGGTTGCGCGAATAAAGGCGCGAACGGGAACGGATGGCGAGGGATCATTCTGAAAGACATCTACTGAATGGACTAGAGCGAAAGCTGAGCACGTGGCACCGCGGGCGTGTCTAGCGTGCCTATGTGGTTGACGTTCACGTTGAAATGTCGTCCGGCAGCAGCGGATGATACAGACCGCGGAATTGGTGTCAACAGTGTTGTGATCCGCAGGCTCACGCTTGGTGCGCATGCGGGCCCGCGCGCAGAAAGCTCGCGTCATACGGCATTGGCGCCGCTGAATTCGTACAGTCACAGCACGTGCGATCTGGGTCGTCACTGCTACTTAGTGTTTCGATCCGTCGCAAGGTTCCCGTTTTACGGATCAGTTGCGATGCCAGCGCGCAAGAGAACGACATTGCGACGAAAAACCGGCTGCCTGATCTCGTCGCGACGTTGACAAGGCAGAAATGCCTAGGGTAGCGTGCCGTGGCTGTCGGCGACTCACGGGGGCGGATGGGTACGCGAAAAAGTGGCCGTCGGCAGGGTAGTCCCTTTAGCCTTCTGTTCATCAAGGCAGTCGGTTGGGCTTGCTGAGGGCCGCACATGTCGCTTCATTGTCGTGCTTGTCGTTACAGAACAGTCGTACCGGGGGATTTGCAGCTCTTGGGCACTCGAAAGGAGCCTAGCTGATGGAAAAGGTCTGGGAGGCGCTGATGGATGGAGCGCCGTTCTCGTTCATCAATCTTGCGGTTCTTGCATTGGTCCTCGCGATCATTGCGGAGCGCGCGGTCTATATCCTCACGAAGTACCGCGTGAATAGCCGCGAGTTTATGGCCCAGATCCGGAAGCTCGTGCAGGCCGGGAACATCGATCGCGCAGTGAAGCTGTGCGAGGCCGCGCCGTTGCCATTGCTACAGGTCGTCAAGGCCGGGTTGACGCAGGTCAATCGCGGTGAAGACGCGGTGGTCGCCGGCATGGAAGAGCGCATGAGCGAGCTCATGCCGGAGCTCGAGAAGCGGATCGGCGCACTTTGGTCGCTGGCCAATATCGCGACGCTGATCGGGCTGCTGGGAACGATTTCAGGGCTGATTCGCGCTTTCGCTGCCGTTGCGTTTGCCGAGCCATCCCAGAAGTCCGCGCTGCTTGCGAAGGGTATCTCGGAAGCGATGTACAACACCGCGCTTGGCCTCGGCATCGCGGTGCTTTGCATGACGTTCCATTTGA
>JBKJIA010000443.1:0-12006 GCA_046598735.1 Polyangiales bacterium | reverse complement strand
CACCACGGGAGCGACCACGGGCGGCACCACGGGAGCGACCACGGGCGGCACCACGGGAGCGAGCACAGGCGGCAGCACGGGAAGCACGACGGCGGGAGCGAATGGCTCGGACGCAGGCGTGGGCACAGGCGGCAGCACGGGAGCGACCACAGGCGGCAGCACCGGAAGCACGACGGCGGGAGCGAATGGCTTGGACGCAGGCGTGGGCACCGGAGGGAGCACAGGCGGCCCGGCAGACGCGGCCGTTGCAGCTGTTTCGAACGTGGATATTCGTCGCTCTCTGGTTATTACCGAGCAACCGATGCTGGTTGGCTTTTCGTTTCAGCGCGTCATGGAGCAGCTGGTCGCGCAATCGGGTGTACCCGGTCTTACTGCGCTGGGGCTCTTTCAACAGTGGTGGGATACGCAGAATCCGGGCCCTGGTTTAGGGCTTGGCGCCCACTGCGACGACGTGACCGATGGGACCTATGGTCCTGTGGTCAATACTTACCCTTACTCTTGTCGTGGTCCATTGGCCGAAGGTGGCGAGGCGAGTTGTAATCCCTTCGCGGTCGGCTCGGCTTGCGAATACATCCCGATCGGCCTGTTCAACCGCTTTGACCTCGCACCTCAGAACGGTGCCAACTGCGGAGAGCACCGCATCGTGTACGCGCGCGCATCCGGGCGCACGGACAACAGCGCGCGTAACCTCATTATCTTCGAAGCCGTGCTTCCCAACCCACACTTGGACCAAGGCCTCAAAGGCTGTAAGAAAATCGCCGATTTCTGGGGGGATTTGTCGAAGAACGCGAGCTTGACCAGTCGCGCGGCCGACCTCGAGAACTTCTATTTCAACGGGCTTGCTAACATTCAGCCCGTGGTGCACGTGGATAACTACGGTAACAACGCTGGCGGGTTTGGCCAAATCCGCACGAACCAGTTCATCCAGCCCACCACCCTTAGCCCGCGCACGTGGTCGCTGCGCGAGTTCAAGTTGCTCAAGACATGCTCAGGTTCTACCTGTGATCTCGATGCCGTGCCTGTGACCGACAAAACCAATCCTTTTGGTCCACTATTCAACGCGGCATGGACCGATCCCAACGCGCCCGCCTTCCAGGCTTACTTCCCGAACGTGGTTCGCGACCTAGTTGGAACTTCGCTGACCGGGCTGCGCATGGATATTCCAAACGTCTATAACTCGCCGCAGAGTCAGGCCTCCGGCTCCACCGAGAACAACTATCTCCTCAACTTTGGTACGGCGCCCAGCCTGTTCCGTTCGGCCATCGATAGCGCGCTAGTGGCTGCAGGCAGCACGCTCAGTGCCGATGACATCGTCGCCCGCGCGCAAACGCAATCGTGCGCAGGCTGCCACCGCCTGAGCAGAAATGCCGCCCTGGGCGGAGGCCTTATCTGGCCGCCAGCCTTGGGCTTTACCCACGTGAGCGAACGCGATGTGGACCTTGAGGTAGTAGACGGCGTCACTCGCTATAAGGTCTCACCCGCCCTCGAGACCGTGCTGTTGCCCAGGCGCAAGTTCGTGCTCGACGACTACATCAACAATCCTCCGGCCAACGCCAACTCGAACAGGTCCATTGGCGGCAGCACGACGCACTAAGGTTTAGGGGCAATGCCAGTCAGTTAGGGTTCCGTGCCCTCATCCCCAACCCTTCTCCCACGCCGGTGGGAGAAGGGCGGCGGAACGCGTATGCGTGCGGAATAACCCGGGAAAGACGCTCTCTGCTCCCTCTCCCACCTGCGTGGGAGAGGGCTGGGGTGAGGGCGCTCCACGGGCGAGGAGCTAGTCAATCCACTCTAACGGACCGGCATTAGGTTTAGGGGTGTTTAGGCGCGGCTAGTCCGCGCACTGACCGCGTCAGGCTTGGGGTGTCAGATCAGCGTGGGTTGCTTCAGGATCCGCAGCGCGTGGTCTGATGCCCGTTTTGCGTCGCAGATCATCGAGCAGCGAGTAAGCCACAGGCGTGACGATCAGCGTGAGGATCAGGCTCAGCGACTGGCCGCCGATCACGACCACCGCAATGGCACGTCGCTCTTCCGCGCCCGGCCCGGTCCCCACCCACAGAGGCAACATGCCTGCTACGAGCGCCAGCGTGGTCATCAAGATCGGGCGCAAGCGATCGCGATTGCCTTGAATCACGGCGTCATCGCGGGTCATACCCTGTGCGCGCAGCTTGTTCATGTGGTCGACTTGTAAGATCGAGTTCTTTTTGACTACGCCGAACAACACCAACATGCCCAAAGCCGAATATAAGTTCAGGGTATTGTCGGTAGCCCACAGACTGAACAGCGCAAAGGGCACAGACAGAGGCAGAGATAGTAAGATCGTGAACGGGTGCACCAGGCTTTCAAATTGGGCCGCCAAGATCATGTACATGAATACGATCGATAGTAAGAACGCCAAGATGAACTCGCCGAACGTGCGCTCAAGCTCGCGTCCGCGGCCCATGACCGTGGTGCTATACGCAGCAGGCATGTTCATTTCGGCGGCGGCACCGCGCAGGGCCTCGAGCCTGTCGGCCAGTGCATAGCCCGGCGCCACGCCGGCTCGCAGGCTCACCACGCGCTGTCGATCGAGACGATCGATACGCGACGGACTTTGAGCGGACTCGATCTCTACCAAGCTGTCGAGTCGCACGAGCCCGGCCTGCGCGGAAGGAGTGAGCCCCGCGCCTGCGCTCGCGCTCGCTTTGGCGGGGGAGGAACGGGGGACATACAAGCGGCTGATCACCTCGACCGCGTCGCGATCGCTCTCTGCCAAGCGCAGCTGAACGTTATAGTTTTCGTTCATCGACTCATCACGAAACCGCGAGACTTCTTCGTCGCCGCCTACCATCAAACGTAAGGCTTGTGCGATGTCTTGCGTATTGACGCCCAAGTCTGCGGCACGCTCGCGATCGATCACCACGCGTCGCTCGGGTAGATCCAGTTTGAGCGTGATGTCGGCATCGATGATGCCGCCCAGCTTCTCCGAACGGTCGCGCAGCTCATTGGCGTAGCGCGAGAGCTCCGTCAGCTCCGGGCCGCGTATGGAGAAGTCGATATCGAAGTTACCACCGCCGATATTGAACGATGGAATGTTGCGCACGGAGCAGCGCAAGTCGCGATATTTGCGCAGCTTCGCGCGCGCTTCCAGCATCACGTCGCGCTGCGCGTAGTTTCCTTCGAACGCTTGCCAAGGATGCCCCGCTAAGGTTTCCCTCCACAGTCTGGTCAACGAAAACACGCGCTCTGCGTGTGGAGCGGTGCGCACGTAGGCACTGCCCGTATTGACGCCGCCGATGAAGCTGCCGCCCGCTTGAATCAGGGTGGTACGCACGCCGCGTACACTGCGCAGGTCGGCATCGATCTTACGCATCACGTCATCCATCGCGCCGATGCTGGCGCCAAGCGGAGCCGTCACGCGCACTTCGAACTCGGACTCGTCTACATCGGACGGGATGTATTCCTGTTTGACCAAACCATAAAGCGGGATGGACGAGGCGATCACGAGCAGCCCGAACACCGCCACGGAGCTGCGATGGCGCATGGCCAGCCTGAGCGCGCCCGTGTAGACGCGGTCGATGCGCGCATAAAAGCCCGCGCGCGAGTGCCCCTTCTCTTGCGCATCGTGCGGGTCGCTGCGCAAGAGGCGCGCGCTCATCATGGGTGTAAGAGTAAAGGAAACGAGCAAGCTGACTAAGATCGCGACTGCGGCCGTGATGCCGAATTGGTAAAGAAAGCGCCCGGAAATCGACGACATGAACGAAACCGGTACGAAGATCACCACCAGAGACAACGTGGTGGCGAGTACGGCCAAACCGATCTCTGCGGTGGCAGCGCGTGCGGCTTCGAAGGCATTGAGACGCTTTTCCTCGACAAAGCGAAAGATGTTCTCGAGCACCACGATGGCATCGTCGATCACGATCCCCACCATCAGCACGAGCGCCAGCATGGTCACGCTATTCAAGGTAAAGTTAAGTACCCACATCATGGCGAAGGTGGCGATCACCGAAGCAGGAATGGCCACGCCTGCGATGATCGTGGCGCGCCACGAGCGCATGAATGCGAGCACCACCAAACACGCAAGCAAGCTGCCGATCACCAAATGCAGATTGATCTCGTGCAGTGCTGCGTAGATATAACGTGACTGATCGTTGACCACCTCGAGCTTGACGTCCGTGGGTAGTTGTTGGGCGATGCGGGTAAGATTCGCTTTCGATGATTCGATCACGGCCACGGTATTGGCGCCCGATTGGCGCCTTACCTCGAGAATGACCGTGGGCACGCCGTTCAAGCGCGCAAGCGAGCGTTGTTCGTAGGTGCCGTCTTCCACGCGCCCGATGTCGCGTAACCGCACCTGAGCACCCCCAACGCTAGCGATGACTAAGTCTTCGAATGCTCGCGGATCGCGCAGTCGACCCATGGTGCGCAACGTCTGCTCGGTCTGGGCGGATGTGACGTTTCCGCCTGGAATATTGGCATTTTGCTGCGCCACGGCGTCGCGCACGGCCGTGATCGGAAGCCCGTACGCGGCGAGCCTGTCGGCGTTGATCCAGATCTTGATCGCGCGTTCTTGCCCGCCCACCACGTTGACTTCGCCCACGCCGGTAGCGCGCTCGAGCTGCACTTTGACGTACTTGTTTGCAAGCTCGGTCAGCTCGCGCACTGAGCGATCCGCGGACAGCGCCACCGTCATCACCGGTGTCGAATCGTTGTCCATCTTGGTGATGATCGGAGGATCGGTATCCTCAGGTAACCTGCGCATCGCCGCCTGCACGCGACCGCGCACGTCTTCAGTCGCGGAGTCGATATCGCGACTCAGATCGAAGGTGGCAATTACGATCGACGAGCCACTGCCCGAAATCGAACGCAGCTCCGTGATTCCTTCTACGGTATTGACGACGCCTTCGATCTCTTCGCTGATTTCCGTTTCGACATCTTCAGGTGCACCGCCCGGTAAGGTGGTGCGAATGGCTACCGTAGGTAGGTCGACCGCAGGGAAGCGATCGACACCCAGGCGAAAGTAGCTAGCCGCGCCGACCACGACCAATGCGAGCACCAACATCGCGGCAAAGATCGGACGCTTAATGCAGATTTCGGCGAGCGTTTGCATGGGCTTCTTGCGTTGAGCGACTTAGGATCCGGCGACGACTACCAGCTGTCCGTGCTGCAGGTTGCCAGGTCTTGTCACCACTTGTTCGTCTGCTTCGAGGCCAGACACGACTTCGGTCAGCTCGTCTGTGTGCCTACCCGTGACGATAGGCTTTTCGACGGCCTTACCAGCCACGACGGTGACGACCTTGTTGATGCCCGCAAAGGTCACGATCGCGGAGCTCGGCACCGTCAGCACTTGCGCTGCACCTTCGACGGCGATTTCTGCGCGCGCAAAACTACCGGGCCTTAGTCCCCCAGGATTCTTTATTTCCGCTTCGATGACTAAGGTTCGGCTCTGTTCGGCTAAGGTCGGCGAAAGGCGCGCCACAGTGCCAGTATAGGTTCCTGTTTGGCCATCGACCGACACGCGGACGTTCTGCCCGATTTTGACGCTCGCGGCATCACGCTCGGGAATCTCTGCGCGTAACCGTAAGGGATCCACCCGCACGATCGTCGCGATGGGAGTTCCTACGGGCAGATACTCGCCGGCGCTCGCTTGTCTGGTCTGCACGATGCCGTCTAAGGGCGCGCGCAAGGTGGTATCCGCGAGTTGCTGCCTCGACAGCTGCAGCTCCGAGCGACGTTGACGCAAGATGCCGAGACGGTTGGCGATCTCTTCGCGCGCATTGTCGAGCGCACCTTGAGCCCGTACGAAGCTGGTGTTCGCCGTGTCGAATTCGGCGCGCGCAATCAAGCGCTGTTCGACGAGTTGCCGTGCGCGCTCGAGGTTCGCTTTGGCTTCGTCGAGAGTAGCTTGCGCCTGTTTGACGGTGCTCGTCTGCTCGATGTTGACTTGTTCCTCGTCGCCCTCTGCGGGCAAACCCAAAAGCGCGCGCGCCTGCGCCAGCGCAGACGAAACCTGAGCTACGCGCAGTTGGTAATCCGTAGTCTGTAGCTGCGCCAGGGCTTGCCCGCGCGTGACGGGACTTCCCAAGTCGACGGCAATGGTTTGCAGCGTCCCTGCGACTTTGGTGCTGACCGTGACTTGCTCGTCCGCGGCAAGTGTTCCTGTCACCGTCAGCGCGCGTGCCATCTCGCGCCTAGTCACCACGGAGAGCTGCACCTTGCGCGGCTCGCCCGCTTGCGCCGCGGAGGCGCGGCTAGGCTGCACGCTACTCGCTCCGTCTTTGCCACAGGCCAACCCGAAGGCCGCACACAGCACGAGACAAGCGATGCGCGGAGCGCGCGGGGGCCGTGCGCGCATATAGTAAGGTTTGGTGCCGAACCACGATGTCATGTCAAGCCTCACTCTGGTTTGCCCAAGGCATTGAGCAGCTGCGCGCGTGCGGTGGAAAGGTCGTATTCTGCGTTCACTCGTTGGGCCTGCGCGTTCGATAGTGCGAGCTGCGCATCACCGAGCTCGATGACGTTGCCCACGCCAGCGGCGTAACGCCCCTCCGCGAGCTTCAAGCGATCTTGTGCGCTCAGCAGCGCCTCATCCGAAGCTGCCACCACCGCCTTGGCTGCGCGCACAGCCAGGCGCGACTCTTCGAGCTCAAAGCGCAGCCGCTGCCGTAATTGATCGAATTGCGCTCGCAAAATCTGCAAATTCGCGCGCTCCTCACGGGTTCTTGCGCGCGTGAGTCCGCCTTCTAGCAACGGCCAATTGAGGAACACGCCTGCGTTCCAGTTCCAGGTCAGCTTGTCGAGCTCGTTGCCCGCTTCGGTGGCGGCGGTCGACACACTCAGACTGGGGCCGTAGGCCCCCTTGACAGAGCTGACCAGCAGGCGTTGACCTTCGACCTTGCGCAGCAAAGCCTTTAGCTCCGGGCGCTGTTCGAGGGCAGCGCGCAAGAGCGGCTCGATCGGCTGCTCTTCTTCGGGTAACGACGGTAAGGTTTCATCGGCCACATCGAACTGCGTGCCCGTTTCGCGACCCATCGCCTGGTTCAGCCGGGCCTTGGCGATCTCGTAGTTATTTTCCGCGCGAATCAAGAGTACGCGCGCATTGGCGACTTCGGTACGCACCTGCGCTAAGTCGATTTCGGGTCGCGTGCCCACTTGCACGAACGCCTGGGCTTGCGCGAGATGCCGCTCCTGATTGGCAAGCCCGTCGCGCGCGACGCCCACAAGCGCCTTGCTGGCGCGTGCTTCGAAGAAGGCCGTGCGCACCGTAAGGTCCACGGACTGCTCACTGACGCGCACGTTCTCTTGTTCAGCGCGGGCACTCTCGCGAGCCGAACGTAAGGTACCGCGTGTCTGACCGAAGTCGTAAATCAGCTGCGACGCAGTCACTCCGGCGTTATAGAAGTTGAACAGCTTGAACGAGGCCGGCTTGGTATTGTTGCTCGCAGCGAAGCCGGGGCGTTGCACGAAGTTGGCCGTCGTGCGCTGGTAACTTGCGGTGCCGACCACCTGCGGCAGGAGCGGTGCGCGCGCTACGTCCGCAGCTGCGTCGGCCGCCTCGTAGCGGGCCTGAGTTTGCTTGAGCGTGGGTTGGTTTTCACGGGCGTGGGCGAGCGCTTGCGAGAGTGACAATACCTCGGCGGAATCTGTCTGTGCACGCGCGTCCACGCTGAACAACAGTAAGGCGACAAGCACGACTTGCCGCATCACGCGCTCCTTGCGGGCTGCTCAAGCTTACTCAGGTTACCCATCGCTTTACTCAACAACGAACGCAAGGTTGCGCGCTCGCTCGTGCTCAGACCGGCGGCGGCCGCCCCGTGCACCTTGCGGGCAAAGCCGTGCAGCTTGAGCGCTTGTTGCATCAATCGTTGGCACAGCATGCAATCTGTTCGCGCATGCGCAATCGCGGCCGCGGCCACTTCTGACTCATCGCGCTGTACGGTTGGCCAGTACATTGAACAAAGATTGTTCTGAACGATGAACAGACTCTTGACGAAGGCTGCGAAAGGCTGCACAGTCTCGTCAGGGCAGCGGGGCAAGCGCTTCGCTGACGGTCTAAAAAGCCTGTTAAAGCGGATATTTACCGCGGAGGTCACCCATCATGCTTACATTCGCACGTTTGTTTTCGGCCCTGTTGTTCGGTCTCGCTTTCGCTGCCTGCGGCGGCTCTTCGCCTGAGGCCAGCAGTGCCCAATCCGCGCAGGCAAGCTCCGGCGAAGAGAAAGCCGGCGCAGACATAGTCGACACCGCCGTGGCGGCCGGCAGCTTCAGCACGCTGGTGGCCGCGGTGCAGGCTGCGGGTTTGGTCGACACGCTCAAGGGCGCGGGTCCCTACACCGTGTTCGCGCCGACCGATGAAGCGTTCGCGGCGCTGCCGGCAGGCACGGTCGAGGATCTGCTCAAGCCTGAGAACAAAGACAAGCTCGTCGCGATCCTGACCTATCACGTGGTGGCCGGCGACGTGCGCGCCAGCGACGTCGTCAAGCTCGACAAGGCCACCACGGTGCAGGGCAGCTCGCTTGCGATCTCGAGCGGCGATGCCGGCGTATCGGTGGGCGAGGCGCACGTGGTCAAGACCGATATCGCCTGCTCCAACGGCGTCATCCACGTGATCGACAAAGTGCTGATCCCGAGCACCTGAGTATTTGGAGTGTTCGGTCAGCTTTCGGGGTCCGAGGGGCGCGGGGGCCTTCCGCTCGGTCGTACATCGGCGGGCGCTCCGGACTCGGTGTCTAAGGCGTGAACGCCCTGCCGCAGCGCGGCGAAGGCTTGCTCGAGCTTTTGGACGCCGATCAGGATAGCGACCGTCACGATTGACATGGCGAGCGCACTGCCAAAGCGGCCAAAGCCGATGGCCGAGCCGGCCGCTGCCAGCATCCAAACCACGGACGCGGACGTCACGCCAGACACCATCCCGTCGCGCGTCATGATCACGCCGGCACCGAGGAAGCCGATACCGGTGACTACCTGGCCCAGCACGCGCGATCGATCGCCGCCCGCCCCATCCAGGCCCACGCCGAGATAGACGAACATGGCCGTGCCCATGCAAATCAGGCTGCTCGTGCGCATGCCGGCGGGTTTGCCGCGCAACTGGCGCTCGAGACCGATCACGCCACCGCACAGCAAAGCCATGGCTACGCGCGACCACAACGCCGGATCGAGAACCTCATCGAAACCCATGGCGTCATTGGAACTCAGTTCGGGCCGCCATGCGCAGTTCCTGAAAAAATCGGCGGCGGGCCCGAACGAGACATGGCAACCGAATAGGCCACGTTCTTACCGATCATGCCGCTGAATGCGTGCACTTGGCCGCGATTTGTAGAAGGTCCACGTGGTATGGCGTGCGCCATGACGCTGCGATCTCATTCACCTTACGTGGTCTTGCTGCTTGCGTTGGCCAGTGCTTGTCCGGACGTGAAAGACGCAGGCCCGAGCAAGACGTGCACAAAGGCCTACGAAAAGTGCGTGCTTCCATCCGGCGTGCTGGGAGTGTGCGACAGCGTGCCCTGTGCGGAAGGTGCGAGCGCACCGTGTCTCGTCTGTCGATCCCAGCATTGAAGGTTGAGAGGTTTCACCATGAGCAGCGCGCAATCTTACGAGCAGCTTCTCTTCGATGCCGGCTTGCACAAGGCCGAGCACGCCTACCAAGGTGCTGTGCGCGACGTGTACCGCGCAGGCGAAGGTCCACCCATCCTCGTCTTGAGCGAGATACCCGGCATTACGCCTCCCACCATCGCGCTGTGCCGAACGCTGATCCAGGCGGGGTACAGCGTGATCGTGCCGCAAATTATAGGTGTTCCCGGGCGCGCGAGCTCGATCGCGGCTTCGGTCTCCGCACTGGCTCGCGTCTGCATCTCCCATGAGTTCGAATTGCTTGCGACCCGGCAAGCCAGTCCGATCACGGAGTGGTTGCGTTCCTTGGCGCGCGCTGCTCACGCTGAATATGGCGGCCAAGGGGTGGGCGTGATCGGCATGTGTCTGACGGGTGGCTTTGCGCTCGCGATGATGGTCGACAGCGCAGTCGTCGCGCCGGTGCTGTCTCAACCCTCCTTACCCGTGGCGTGGAGTAAGGCCAGTGCCTGTTCGCTCGGTGTGTCAGATTCGGATCTCGTTCGCATCAAGGAACGCGTCCAGGCAGAGAATCTGAGTGTTCTCGGCTTACGCTTCAAGAGCGATCCCTTGGTACCGAGCGCGCGCTTTCGTCGCCTGCGGGAGGAGCTTGGCGATCATTTCATCGCGGTGGAGATCGATTCACGCCTCGGCAATGCGCATGGCATCAAACCGTGGGCCCATTCGGTGCTTACCCATGATTATGTCGGTGAACCAGGTCACCCCACGCACGAGGCACTAGAACAAGTACTAGCTCTGTTCGCCCGTAAACTGATAGTGAGCAACTCTTCAGTTACTAAGTGAACATGTTTCTGCCAGCCTTTCACGTTCAGCGCCCTTGAATCATGCACGCAAGGTAGGTAGACCAGCCTCAACTTTTGCGGGCAGGCGTGATCTAGGTCGCGAGCGCGCAATGTTTTGTGCGATCGCGGGGGCAGCGAATGGCAAGCGGGCGGATGGGAAACGGCTTCGATCGAAGCAACAACTACGACGTGGTGGTGGTAGGTGGAGGTCCCGTGGGTACCGTGGCGGCTATCTCAGCAGCGCGCACGGGCGCACGTGTGCTCGTGCTCGAAGCCAACCCCGATGCCGCGCGTCGTTTCGCGGGCGAGTGGATCCATCCCACGGGTGTATCCGCACTGGACCGCCTACGCATCGGCCGGCTCGAATCTGCCAAGCCACGCACAGGTTATGGTTTTGTGGTGTTCCCCGATGATGGCAGCGATCCCATCGAGCTTGCCTATCCTGACCATCACGTAAGTCTCGCCTGCGAGCACGGCAGCATGGTCGAGGCGATTCGCGAGCATGCCAACACCTTAGCCGATATTACCTTCCTTTCGCGGGCACGCGTGCTGGGCATCGAGAATCATACCGTTACCTATCGCGTCAACGGTCGTGACGTGAGCGTGCAGGCCGGTCGCATCATCGGTGCCGATGGCCGCAGCTCGCTTGCCCGCAAAGCGCTCGGCCTTCAGCCGCACAGCATGGTGCTGTCTTATATGGCATCCGTTGAGCTTAGAGATGTGGAGCTGCCAGCAGAAGGGTATGGTCATGTCGTGCTCGGCGGACCCGGGCCGGTACTCATGTATCGCATCGCGGGCGATATGATTCGTGGCTGCTTCGATGTGCCCCTGAGCTTCGATGCCAGTCGTCGCAGTCCCGCTTTTCTTTGGGATGCCTTCGGCGCCGTCTTACCTGAGCGTTTGCGTGAATCGTTTCGTCGTGCGCTCGAGCGCGGCCCCGTGCAGTGGGCCGTCAACCGGTTCGCTCCGCGGGCCCTATACGGTAAGGATTCGATCTGGCTGTCCGGCGACGCCGTGGGTCACTTCCACCCGCTGACTGCGGCGGGCCTTACCTTGGGCTTTCTGGATGCCGAGCGCGCGGGACAGCTAGACTCGGTTGCGGACTATCAACGCGAGCGAGAAAAGGGTAGCTACGTGCCCGAGCTCTTGTCGAACGCCCTTTACCAAGTGTTCTCGCGCGATGACGCCAGCGCAGCTTCGATTCGTTCGGCCGTCTATCGCGTGTGGCGCAAGAGCCGTAGCGAGCGCACGCGCACCATGCGCATCCTGATGGGCGCCGAGTCCAGTCGCACCAGCTTCGGGGCAGCCTTCGTGCGCGTTGCGGGCGCCGCACTGGGCGGCACCGTGGGCGAGCTTGCGCAAGCCAAACGGTATGGTGACATCCTCGGTGCGCTCTCGGCCTACCGCGAGTGGATGCAGTGGCCCGCTGCGTCACTCGCGCCGTCGCCCGGTCGCAAAAACTATCGCATCAAGAGCACGTCGGAGCGACCTTTGCCGATGTTGTTGCAACGCCTGGCCAGCAACGATCAGCAGCGCCACGACGCCATCGCATTGGTCGACGTGCCCGCGCGCGAAAGTGCCAATACCTCGGCCGCGCAAGCGCTCGCATTGTCTGGCG
>JBKJIA010000352.1:0-9433 GCA_046598735.1 Polyangiales bacterium | reverse complement strand
CGAACAAACAGCGCGACGCGCACCCACTGCGCCCACGAAACGAGAGCTACTTCGCGCGGAACACGATCATGCCGTGGCTAAGATCGTAGGGCGAAAGAGCCACCGTCACGCGGTCGCCGAGAATCACGCGAATCCTGAACTTGCGCATACGGCCGCAAAGCCGGGCACGAACCACAGCGCCGGGATCGGTTTTGACCTCGAACTGCCCGCCTGCGAACACCTCGGATACGACCCCGTCGAGCTTGACGTGATCGTCGCGAGCGTCGTCCTCCTCGCCTTCGTTCTCTTGTCGAAAATTTCTCTGTCGCTTTTTCGCCACTTACGGTCCTTCCGGGTCCTCGGAAAACGGCGCGAGCCTACCCCTCGTTCGCCTACCAGGCAACCTGCGCCCCAAAACGCGCGCCGATCCTCGGCCCATTCCTTATGCCTCCCGCGCGTCTCCAAGCGCTTCGCCTGGTCGCAGCTTCAGCCCGTGCCCCCTGCTTGAGGGCCGGAATAGGCGATAACTGCTGGCGTCTTGACTTTCTGGTGAGTTAGAACTCACCATCTGGCTAGCTGTGTCGGCGACAGGAGAGCTCCATGCGTCAACCCGATTGGAAACGGGACTTCAAGCGACTCAAGCCGTTGGATCAGATCGAATACAAGGAGCCGTACACCGAAGAGCGATTGCAGGCCTCGCGGCAAGAGTGCGATCCACTGGCCGATGCGGTGATCGCGGACCTCTATCTGACGGTTAAGGTACGCAACCCCAACGACATGCTCGCCCTCGTGCGAGAGCGCGCAACCAGTCACGGCGGCCTGTACAAAGAGTTCCTCGACGATGCCAATCGCGTGCCCGATTGGGTCGACTTCAACAAGATGCGCGCAGGCCAACGCATCATCGCAGCTTACGGTCCGCTGATGGGTCTATCGCTACTCACAGGGTCTTTGGTCGGCGGTTACGTTTTCTATAAAGCTGCGAAAGTCACGCAATTCACGGGCCGTCTCGCGATGCCAGGCGACATCAGCAGACGCTTGGTGGAGACGAGCGCGCTCGTGTTCTACATGTCGCGCCCCGACGAAGTGAAGCCCGGCGGCAAGGCCCACGATACACTGATGCGCGTGCGGCTGCTGCACGCTGCCATTCGCATCTGGATCCGCGAATCAGGCCGCTGGCGCGCGCACTACGATCAGCCCATCAACCAAGAAGACCTCGCGATCACCCTCAGCGAGTTCAGCTTCATGAACATGCGCAATCTGCTGCGTATGGGCGTGCGCCTGACCGACGACGAGATCGAATCACACTTTCATCTGTGGCGTTATGCAGGGCACGTGCTCGGCATCAACGATACGTGGCTGCCTAAGTCATTCGAGCAAGAGATCGCGCAATTTTTGCCCATGCTCAAGCATCAGGCCCAACCCAAAAAGGGCGCGGTTGGCGCGCGCGTCATCCTGGACGAGATTGCAGACAAGGGCCCGGCGTTCATTCCTCAACCCATGCGTCGGCACTTCTTCTATCAAGTTACCGCGCACCTTGTGGGCGACGATCTGATGGAGGGTTTGCGCATCATCAGACAGCGCGATTATGCGGGCCTTACCTTATTGCGTGCGGTGGGAGCAGGCATGAGTTTCTTGCACAGCATCCCGGCGGGTGAGCGCATGTTGCACGACCACGGCCAGCGCATGTTTCAGCGCTCGCTGGACCTTGCGAACTCGCACAAGGCCATCGGCTACCAGGTCAAGCTTCATGACCCGGAGGCCGTGAAGCGCGCCCATCAAGAACGCGCTGCCTGATGTTTGCGGCCAACAGTAAATCTGCTTCGCGCTCACATCTATCCTCGCGCTCAGGTCGTACTTGGAGGCCGCGGGGTACTAGTACGCGTCATCAATAGGAGCTTGATGCGACGCAGATCACCGCTGGCTGCGCCGAATATCGCTTCGGCCGCAAAACCAGGCAGATCCTGCGTGGCAAACGAAGCGGGCAGCTTGATCCATGCCTGCGTAAAGCGTTCACACAAAGGTAAGATCTCGGCAAGCAAGGGTAGATCACTCAGCCGCGTAGCCTGTTTGTCGTAGTCGCGTCCCCATGGCGGATCGATGAATGCGAGGTCTGCTTCGATGGATGGTAAGATCGCGCGGGCATCTCCCACGCGAATCTGCACCCGATCGGCCACTCCGTAGAGCTGTGCGTTATGTCGGGCGTCTGCCGCGCGCGCAGCATCGAGCTCGATGGCAGTGACCTGACAACCGGCCCGAGCAAATCCAAGGCTGTTGCCGCCACTTCCACAGCACACGTCGACGACGCGTAACCCCGCCGCGCGACGACCGAGCTCGAGCGCTAGCGCTTCGGGCGTGAGCGAGAAGCGCCCTTCTTCATCGAGCCTTACGCCGCGCTGTACAAAGCCTGGCGTGAGATCGCGGCGTGCACGTGCCTCCGTCAAGCGCGCGGCGCGCACGAGAGCACGGGCGAGTGGCGGTTTGATCGCTATTTCCAGAGGTTTTCCGTCGATTCCTAGGCCGCGCAAACGCGTGGCCACTTCGGCCGCGGCTGGGGCTAGGAGCTCTGCGTAAGCTTCGCGAGCACCCGATTCGAGCATGCGAAACGTAAACAGCTCCGGTCCCAGCAAGCGCTCGGCGTCGAGCCAAGTGGGAAGAGGTGAAATGCGCACCTGATGGAGGCGTTGCGACACGGCCGCGAGCATACGCATCCCCTCGACGCGCGCGAGCCGGTATAACAAGGCCATGAGTCGCGATCGAAGCTCGCTCCACCCGTCCCCCGCTCCTCGACCCGCCATCGCGACCACCGCCGCGCGGGGCGTGCGCGCTGACAAGTCCGGCCTCGACAAGGGTCGACCGAGTGTGGAGCCTCTCGTGCAAACCTCCGTGTTCGAGTTCGGCAGCATGGAGGCGGCCGAGCCCGCGCTCGCAGGCGGCGACGGCTATGTCTACGCCCGCTACGGCATGCCCAATGCGCGCACGCTCGAAAGTACGGTCGCGGCCCTCGAAGGCGCGGAAGCAGCACTCGCCACATCGAGCGGTATGGCCGCCCTGACTTGCGCAATTTTGGCATGCACCAAGCCCGGTGATCGCGTGCTGTGCCAAGCCGACGCCTACGGTGGCACGCGCGCCCTACTCGACCGCGACCTGACGCGCAGCGGTCTGCAAATCGCATACGTCGATGCTTACGATCCGGCCAAGGTGGGCGACGCCCTCGCGCAAGGCGCATCCCTCTTGATCGTAGAAACCTTGTCCAATCCGCTCGTCCGTGAAGTCGACGTGGGCGCGATCTCTTGGCATTGCCGCACGTACAAGGCGCGTCTACTGGTGGACAATACCTTTGCCACGCCGGTCTTTCGTCGACCGCTCACGCGCGGCGCGGACCTCGTCCTGCACTCCGTCACTAAGTTTCTGGGCGGTCACCATGACTTGTGCGCGGGCATCGTCGCGGGCGATCCAGCCTTGATCGCAGAGGCGCGAGGGATTGCTCTGCGCATGGGCTGCGTCGCTTCGCCTTTTGATGCCTGGCTTGCATCGCGGGGTATCAAGACGCTGGATGTGCGCATGCTCCGGTCTCAACAAAATGCGCGCTCGCTCGCCGAACAGCTGGCCCAACATGCTCGCGTGACGAAGGTTCACTACCCGGGTTGGGGAGCGATGCTTTCGTTCGATGTCGGCTCGCGCACAGCGGCGGAAAGCGTCGTGCGTCGTGCGTCCGGAATCCCGTTGATGCCGAGTCTGGGCGGCACCGAAACCTCGTTCAGTCATTCCGCTTCATCCTCCCACCGCGGTCTCACGCCTGAGCAACGCGCACAACTTGGGATCGGAGAAGGCTTGCTTCGACTGTCGGTAGGGATTGAAGATCCCGATGATCTTTGGCACGAGCTACGCCAGGCGCTAGATTTCTAAGGGGACCGCCTGCGAGGAGTACGAACATGGCTGTATGTAAGGGTTGCGGGGACGAAGCAGAGGAGCTGACGATGGTGCGCGTCGATGGGAAGTCCAAAAAACTGTGCGATGACTGTGCGGACCGGGCGCGTGAGACCCAAGAAGTCGCAGAAGCGAGCGAGTCAGTCGTGCAAGGTATGATGGGCTTCAAGGGACGTCGTTAGTCCCACTGTCCTACCATTCCGCAGGCAGCCACCCATGTGCCTGGACTGGCCGGTTCGGGTGCTGTCTGCAAAGAAGCACCGAATTTCGCGAATCACGGTACAGTACAGACATCTATGGCTGTGCCTGGCGATAAGCGCGACGTTCGTGACGACACTGATCCACTACGCGATCTGCACACGGGTCCGCCCTCCTCAGGACCTGAGCGACGCGACCCAACGAACGTGGAGCGCGCCTGGGATCTGGCCAAAACCTTGGTCGTGTCGCTGAGCCTAGCGGTCGCCGTGCGCGTAGGGATCGCGCAAGCGTATGAGGTCGATGGCCCGTCGATGGAACCCACCCTCTTGACGGGTGAGAAGTTGTTCGTGGCCCGCTGTGCTTACGGTCTTGCGCTGCCCTGGATGTCCGATGCCCTCGTCAGTTGGTCCATTCCCGAAGTGGGCGACGTCGTGATCTTGGCAAGTCCGCAGGACCCGACCGAAGACTTAGTGAAGCGCGTCATCGGCATACCTGGCGACGTGATCGAGGTGCGCCAAGACGTGGTCTACCGCAACGGTCGCAAGCTCCTGCAAGACGGACCGCACGCGTGCCCACCGCAGCGCTTTCGCAGTCACTACAGCTCCTGCGAGACGTACACGGAGCATTCACCAAGTCACTTGTGGCGAGTGAGTCATTCGCTTGAGTGGGGGCAGACCTTACCCCCCGTACGCGTACCGGAAGATCACGTCTACGTACTCGGCGATCATCGCACCCGTTCGAACGACAGCCGCGCCTTTGGCCCCGTCAAAGCGTCGCTGTTGCGTGGGCGCGTCATGTTCATGGACTAGGCAGCTCGGGTGTCTATCCAGATCTCTCGCGCGCGCGCCATGGTGTTCGCGGCAGGGATTGGCACGCGCCTACGACCCCTGACGGATCACACGCCTAAACCGCTCATCCGGGTGGGCGGCCGCGCCATGCTCGACCATACGCTGCAGCGCTTCGACGAGGCGGGCGTACGTCAGATCGTGGTCAACACGCACTACCTTGCGCAGCAAGTCGAAGAACATGTGACGGCGCATTTCTCGCACATGGACGTCACGCTCTCTTACGAAGATCCGATCCTCGAGACCGGCGGCGCCATCGTCAAGGCACTTTCCTATTTCCAAGATGCGCCGTTTTTTAGCGCCAATTCGGACACCATCTGGATCGACGGCGCTACCCCAGCACTGCTCCGGCTGGCGCAGGCGTTCGATCCAGAGCGCATGGATGCGTTGCTCCTGCTGCATCCTCTCGAACGCGCCATCGGCTATCAGGGGCCGGGCAACTTCGCGCTCGCAGCGGATGGTGGCTTGCTGCGCGTTGCCAGCGCACCTTACGTTTTTACCGGGTTACAGATTCTGCATCCGCGCTTGTTCAACGGGCGCAAGGTCGAGCCCTTTTCATTGCGCGACCTCTATACACGGGCGCAGGGCCCAGACGGTCGTCTGGCGCGCATGCATGGCCTCGTGCACACGGGTGATTGGGTCCACGTGGGCTCTCCGCAAGAGCTCGCGCTCGCCAACGCGTTCTTCGCGCAGTCCTTCAAAAGGTAAGGTTGGCCGTGAAGGCCGTGGGGCCGATCTGATAGTAGAAGCGCAAGTGCGCGCGTCGCGCGGTGGCAAACGCATCGAGTGCGTGAATCGAAGCGCCCAGCGCCCCCAGCGCGCCACCGAGCATCGTGATCGCGGGCGATACGGATCGATTGTCGAGCACGAGGGCCCACTGCAATGCGCTGTTGACCACGGCACCGGTCCACGCCGTCCAGCCCCAGCTGCGAATCGCACTGAAGCCCTCCACACCCGCGCGTTTGCGAGTGACCCAAGCCATGATCGCCGCCGAAGGGACCGACAGGGCCGTCACACCCAAAGACAGACCGCGCGTCAGGCGTTCGGAGTCGCGGTCGTCGACCACCGCAATCGCGACACTTCCGCCGAGCAACAGCGCTGCGCTCGCGACCGCCGTGATGCCTCCGGCGAGCGCTGGTCCCGCGTGGTCCGAGCTCACGATTCGCGCGGCGGCGCTCTGACTGGATTTCGTTTGAGCTTCGACGTGACCGACACAAGCGAGGGCTACGGCCAAAGTCAAAAGCCATGATATGACGGCGCGCGTGACCAAACGTCCCATCCACTACTGGTTGATGAAGTCCGAACCGGACGTGTACTCGATCGAGGACCTACAGCGCCAGGGCAAGAGCCCATGGGAAGGCGTTCGCAACTACCAGGCGCGCAATCACATGCGCGATATGCGCGTCGGCGATCTGACATTTTTCTATCACTCGAGCTGTACGCCGCCCGGCGTCGTGGGGATCTCGCGCGTGTCACGCGAGGCGTTCGTCGATGAAACGCAGTTCGACCCCAAGAGCGAGTACGTCGATCCCAAGAGCTCACGCGACAAGCCGCGCTGGGAATGCGTGGAGGTCGAGTTCGTGGAGAAACTGCCGGAAATGGTGACGCTCGACAAGCTCAAGAGCGATCCCGATTGCGCGAGCATGCTCGTGATCAAACGCGGCATGCGTTTGTCGGTGCAGCCCGTCGAGAAAGCTGAGTTCATGCATGTGCTCAAGCTCGGCCGCGCCAAGCTCAAGCTGCGCTGAGCCACCAACTCAGCCGCGAAACGTAAGGCGGAACATGCAGTGCGCCTTTTCAGGCGGGCAATCGTGCGGGCCCAAGTAGCCGACGGCGCCGACCTTACCTTCGTGCTCGAAGCAGCGCAGCCAAAGCCACATGCGCTCGCCCGCAAAGCACGGTTTCCTGAACGCGATGTCGATGTGATCGACGAGCAGTGCGCTCGTACTGCGGCCCAGTGCGAATGCGCGTCGCAAGGCCGCGTCTTCGAACAACTGCGGATAGACAAGCGAGTTGACGTGCTGATTGCTATCGGTGTGCGTGATGCCGAATACGAGCGGCGCAGCATCGAGAGTAAGGTTTGGCTCAAGCCATCTGCCGCCCTGCGGCAAATCTAGCGTGCTCAACGCGGGCCTAAAATCGGCGTGAGCCTCGGGGACGAAGGGACCGTTCACAAGATCGAGCGCCAAGACCTTACGGTCTTTCGTGGGCCCGAAGGGTCGCGTGAAGACATGCTCGGCGAACACCCGGCCCACATGCACGCGCTCGCCTTCATTGGCTGGTTGCGGATCATGCGTGCGCGCTGCCGGGCCATACAAAGCTGCGTGCATGTTGAGCAGCACCCGCTCCACCGCGCCTTGCGCATCACGCGTATGGGCGAGCTGGTAGAGCCCGTCTACCGCCACCGCGTTGCGCACCGAGATGGGGCCCCCCGTGCCCTCCATGATCAACCGGCTCAGGATCGAGACGACGCCTTTGGGGCGCGTCTGTTGATTGATCTCCGTGTCGTGCCAGAGGTCGCGAAAGCACACCATGCCGATGGCGTGCGGCATGCCGAGGACCTTCAGCGCACCATCCTGCGCGATGTCTTCGTAGCGCATACCGACGGCGCCGGTCGCACGCTGATCGGCTGGAACGATAGGAGCAGCAGGAAACGACAACATCCCAGGTCAGGTAGCAAGGATCCGCGCGAGCAGCACGCTGACCTTATAGTATGGTGCCGCGGGAGGGATGCCCGAGCCCGGCTCAAGGCACCGTTCGCCTCCAGATCCAGGAGGCGTGCCCCGTTGATTCGAGAAGCGCGCGATAGTTGTTTTTTGGAGTTTCCTTATTGACGTAAAGCAGGAGCGGGAACTCTTGGTGCGCAGGTTCTGTCCAGGCTTGCTCGATCTCGTTGAAGTTTCGCTGAAGAACAAAACTTTCGTTTGCTCGCTGGGCCCTAAAGTAATCGCCGCCCTTGTAGCCGCTCTCGTGCGGGAATAGTTGCAGCCCAAGCGTTCGCCCCACCAGAGCGCATGCGTCATCAAGGGACGGCAGCATGAGACCGTACAGTTCGTAAATCAATACTGCTTTCATGGCACCCGCAGACTTGTAGCTTTGTTCGTTGCCGTTGCCATGTCTTCAAAGAGCATGAAGTTTACCTCCCGGCCTCCCATTCGACTCAATTTGCCTTGAAGGTCCGCCAGACCAAGTTGGCCAACATCGGCATCGCTTAGCGGAGCCGAGCGCTCGCCTCCCGACCGCATCTCGATGCCAAGCGCCTTCGCTCTCTGAAGCAGTGTCGGGCTCACGATTGCTATGTCGAAATCACTTGTTCGACCCTGATCGAAGGCCGCACCAGTTCGATAGCTGCGCCCAGTGACGGCACTCCCTTGGAACAGGGCGCGCGCGTCAGTTGCCCCGACTCGGGCGAGGCCCGAACGGAGGGCCTGCCCGAACTGCCGGTACTGGCCAAAGCTTTTGAACCCCATAGGAAACCCACGAACGATACTGAGAAGCTTGGTACCCGCTCCGACAGCGGAGCTGCTTGCGCCTCTCGCGAACGCGCCCGCAATTTTGCCGGTCGTGAAGTCTAGGTATGTCGCAACTCCCCTCGCAAGTGCCGCACCTCCGCGTGCAACGCGGTTTACGGTGGTCTGACTTGCATGCGCCCCTGCGAAGGCCCTTCGCGCTTCCCCGGAGTCACCCAACGCGGCGCCGAACACCTGGTCGACATTCGATATAAGGCGCTCGCCAGCTTCGTTCGCCTCAACCCGAAGCAGCCCTGACTCAAGGCCTTCGCGAACGGCATCTCCAGACATGTAGAGAAGCATTGCGTTTGAAAGCTGCTTAGGGGCTGACATGGCCCGGTTAAACTGGTTAGCAAAGTGCTGCATGTCTGCGTGAGTCTTGCCGAAGCCAGCCCCCAGCTCCGCGTCGCTCGGCGGCGCGGCGTTTCGATAGTCTGTCAGATTGCTCTTCTCCGCGGTCATTGTCGCGTCGAGACCCAACGGATCTCGCGCCTGCAACAAATTCCCACTCACATAATGGTAAGCATTTCCCGCCTCACCACCACCCATCGCATGAATACTCAACGGATCCGGCGTACTCCACCTTCCAACCCGCTGAATAAGATACCGTTCACCAAAGTAAGTAAGCCCGACCTCCTCATCGGCCTCCTTACCCGTAAAGCCCACCGTCTCGAGCGGCATCGAATCCGCGTTGTCGAGACTCGAATCCATCCAATGCTCGCGTGCGCCGTTGGGGTAGAAGCCGGTGACCTCGAGGAGCTCGCCGCTCATGAGGTCGACTACCGCGCTGGTGCTTTGGATTAGATCGCCAACCGCGAAGGTAATGCGGTGATCAGGGTCCAGCGTGCCTGGGGTTAGTGTGTCGCGGTTCTTCCACACCACGCGTGCGCCGGCGACCGTGTAGTGCGTCTCGGATTTGCCGGCGTCGTCCGGGGAACCGACACCCGTGTTGGGTCCGGTTCCCTGCATGGTAAT
>JBKJIA010000268.1:0-16744 GCA_046598735.1 Polyangiales bacterium | reverse complement strand
ACCGTCATCCACTGCACCACTCCCATCGAAGACGAGGTGACCGAGTGGACCATCGCCGTCTACATGGAGCCGCGGCAGTTCGCGTGGAAGTTCGACGTCAAGACCTTCATGAACCTGGTCTATCCATGGGCCATGCTCGGCCAGACTTACTATCTTCACACTCAGGATCGTCGCGTGTACTTCGAGAAGGGCGAGTATGATTTCTTCAACGACGTCCCGAAGGGTTTCGAGAAGGTCAACATGTTCCGGCGCTGGATTCACGAGGAGCTGATGGGAGGCACGCGGCCCATGGGTCCCAACAGCATCCCGACCAAGCTGGTTCCTGCCGAGCGGCTCGCAGCTTCGGCCAAGAAGAGCGCGCCATTGTCCTGACGAAAGCTGTGCACCTCGCTGAACCCCGGGAGGTACCCTATGAGTGATTGGACCTGGCGCGACACTCCCGACTTGAGTGGGAAGGTAGCCGTGGTGACGGGAGCCAACAGCGGCCTGGGCTTCGAGTGCGCCAAGGCGATGGCCATTCGTGGCGCGTCGGTGGTGCTCGCGTGCCGCTCGTCACGCAAAGCCGAGCACGCAGCCGCGCAGATCGGCAACGCGGCGCCTCACGCAAGGCTCCATGCGCTTTCGCTTGACTTACAGGACCTGGCGTCGATCGAAGCCTTTGCCGCTGCGTTCGGCCGTGACTTTAATCGGCTGGATATTCTCATGAACAACGCCGGTATCATGGGCTCGCCTTATGGCCTCACCAAGGATGGGTTCGAGAGTCAGATCGGCACCAACCACCTTGGTCACTTCGCGTTAACCGGGCGGCTGTTGCCGTGGCTCAAGAGCTCGGCGGGTGCACGCGTGGTGACGGTGACGAGCTCTGCCCATCGCGCCGGATCCATGAACTTTGATGACTTGCGGTTCGATGGCGGGCGCGGCTACACCCCCATGAAGGCATACGCACGCTCCAAGCTCGCGAACCTCCTCTTCACCTACGAGCTTCAGCGCCGCTTCGACCGTCATGGCGTCGAGTGTATTTCCGTGGCGGCCCACCCGGGGGCGTCTCAAACCAATCTGGGCCGACACATCGAGGGCGCATTGTTCTTTCGTGTCTTCAAGCCCGTGCTGACACGCGTGGTGCCGTCCTGCGCCGAAGGGGCAAAGGCGCAGCTGCGGGCTGCGCTGGATTCGAGCGTGCGCGGCGGCCAGTTTTACGGCCCCGGCGGGACCTTTGAGCTGCGTGGGAATCCGAGCCTGGTGAGCTCGAGCAAGGCTGCCACGCGGCAGCGAGATGCGGCGCGCTTGTGGCAGGAGTCCGAGCGGATGACGGACGTACACTACGCATTCGCCACTCCTTAACCCTACCTCAGCGCATCCCAGGGGCCATTCAGCCAGGTCTTCTTGCCCCAGTCGATGAGCGCACCGAGCGTTTCCTCCGGCACGCGACGGAACCCAGAGTTCGCGCCGGGGTCCTCGTCGTTGCAGTCGTTGCCTTGGGTAGACGTAAAGCCGCCGTCGGGATCTTGTTTGTCGGCCCAGTCCTTCGCACGCGTCCACCAGGATGTGCGCGGTGAGCTGAGGAAGTCGCGCGCGCAGCTCGGGTGGAGCCGTATGCAGGGCCACAATCACGCGATCCAGCGACTCGCCCAGCACCAGCGGCATCGTCAGCCACAACGTGCCGCCCTCCTCACCGAAGTCGACCGCTGGCGCCGTGTTCGGGTGGCTCAGCTGCGAGATCAATCGCACCTCGTCGAGGAGCGACGCAGGCGCTGATCGCCCGCAAGGTGGGTGCGCAGGCTTCAGTGTCCATCAGGCGGGCCCAAAGTGCACGCTTTCGTGGCACGCGACCCGCGCGTAGATGCGCGCGGCGCGGCTTCGGGGATACGGCGTCAAGCTTTTGGCCGGTGTGCTTCGAGTGGGCTCCGTGCGTCGAATCTTACCTTTGCGGAGATTACACGAAGGCAACGCGTGCCTGATTTCGTCTCCTCGTAAAGGCCGCTCGATTTCGAAACTGTATCTTCGTCTACCTTACTGCCAATTTGCTTGCACACGACGAGCCGTTGCCTAACGCTCGTGGTTCCACCTTCACGACAAACTTCCGGGGTTTCACGTAATGGGCAGCAGTCAGGCTCAGGTTGGCGACGATCTCGTCGGGCGCATTTTCAACGGTCGCTTTCGAATCATCGAGCTCATTGCCCGGGGCGGCATGGGGCGGGTGTATCGTGCCGAGCAGATGCAGCTTGGTCGCATCGTCGCCGTCAAAACCCTCAATCGCCGACACGATGGGGATGCGGACAGCGAGCGGGTGTTCCAGGAGCGCTTCCTCAACGAAGCGTCCGTGACAGCCAAGCTCCAGCATCCGAATACCGTGCGCGTGTTCGACTATGGGCGCACTCCTGACGGCATTTGCTTCATCGTCATGGAGCTGGTGGAAGGCCGCTCGCTCTTGGCGGCCATCCAGGCCGGCGCGCCGTTCACACCGGCTCGTACGACGCATATTGCGCTGCAAATCGCGCGCTCGTTGCGGGAGGCCCATCGCCTCCAGGTGATCCATCGCGATCTGAAGCCATCCAACGTCTTACTCGTGCAGCACAACGATCAACACGACTTCGTCAAGGTACTTGACTTTGGCCTGGTTGAGCAGGTCGAAGTCGACGAGCGTGAGGCTTTGACCCGCGAGGGCCTGTTCCTGGGTTCGCCCAAGTACATGGCGCCCGAACAGATTTTAAGTGAGCCTATCGACGCGCGCGCCGACGTGTACTCGCTTGGCGTCTGCATGTACGAGATGCTCACGGGGCGGGTGCCGTTCGAGCGCGAGGGCACGGTCAAGACCCTGATGGCGCACGTGAACGACCCTGTGCCTCCGCTGCTTTCTGCCAACATTCCAGAGAAGCTTGTCAACGTGGTCATGCGCTGTCTCGCGAAATCCCCAGAGGCACGTCTGAGCTCGATGGACGAAGTGACCGGCGCACTCAGCTCCTTGGCCTCGCCGAGTCTCATGCCGAGCGGCGAGTTTGCAACGGATGCGATGGCACCCCAACCTGTCTCGTTGCTTGTCTCCCAGCAGCAACCGTTGCTGGACACGGACTTCGGCAGCCAGGACATGCTCGCGGGTACGCCTTCTCGGGCTCCGAGCAGGCGCATGATTGCCATGATTTTGAGCGCTATCGCGCTCGCTGCCGTGGTCGTTGCCGTCGTCGTTGCGTTACTGCCCAGCAAACAGAGCACGCTCGCGCCCGTTGCGGCGGTGGTGGATACTAAGCGGACCCCGAACGTCGCTGCGGCCGCTGTGGCGCGCGCGGCCACCGCAGACGTTGCGGAGTCGCCGTCGTCTCCCCATATGTTCCTGCTTCTGACGTCGGAGCCGGCGGGTGCTTTTGTGACGGTCTATGGAAGACAGTATGGTCCGACGCCTGCGCACGTGGAAATCCACAATCCGCTAATTGCCCAGGGTAGTGACATCTCCGCGGTGTTCCAGAAGTCGGGATTTGAGCCCGTCAGCGTGACGCGGGTGATCGAGGGAGGGGAGCTGCGGCTGCACGGCATGTTGCCACGCAACGGAACGCCACGTGCGCACTCGAGCGCGCAACCGACCCAGGAGGCACAGACGATGGCGGCCACGGCGGCCGCGCCGCTCCCGGTGGTTGCCAAGCCGCAGCCCACACAGGTCGCTCTCGCCACGCCCGCCACGACGTCGAATGTAGCCACGGCGCCTGGCCAGCCCGCAGCCGCGCCGACCAAATTAGCGGCACAGTCGCCCCCCAAGCGTGCGGCGCCCGTAATCACGCCGAGCACGCTTTTGCGCGATCACCTCCGGTCTCCTGACTATCCACGTTCTGCGCGCAGGGCGGGCATCGAAGGTACGGTCGTGGTGCGCGTCTACGTGACGCCCACGGGTAGCGTGAGCGGCGTGGACATCGTGAGCGGTCCGGAGGTTTTTCACGAAGACGTGCGAAGCACGCTCATGACGTGGAAGTACACCCCTGCCAAGTTGCCTGATGGTAAAACGACAGCCGACTCCCACCTCGTCCAGGTGCCTTTCAAGCTTCAGTAAGCTGCGGATGCTTTGTCGCTTCCGAACGCGGCGTTCGTCCCATATCATGGGGGCATCGTTGAGGTGACCCCGGATGAGTTTGTCGGAGCGGCTTGAGGCGCTGTCACCTTCGCCTCTGTTGTTTGAGCGCTTCGAGGTGGTAAGGGAGCTAGGCGCAGGCGGCTCGGGCCGAGTGCTTTTGTGCCGTGATACGACGAGCGGCGAAGTCGTCGCGCTCAAAGAGCTGTTGCGCCTGGGCGGCGATGCGCTCGTGCACTTCAAGCGAGAGTTTCGCGTCCTCGCCGACATCCAGCATCCAAACCTGGTGCGCCTCGGCGAGCTGTTCGAGGGCCACGGACGCTGGGGCTTCACGCTCGAGTACGTGCCTGGTCACGATGCCTCCACATGGGTGCGAGGCGGCACGGTCAACGACAATGGCTTCGACGAAGAGCGCCTACGCCGCCTGTTGGCGGGGCTCGCAACCGGCCTCTCGGCGATCCATGGCCTGGGGATCGTGCACTGCGACGTGAAGCCCGAGAACGTGCGCGTGACCCCAGAGGGCCGCGTGGTGCTTCTGGACTTCGGGGTGTCGTTGCGAGAGCTCGACGAGGGGGTCACGGGTGAGCGCGTCTCGGGAACGGCGTCGTTCATGGCTCCCGAGCAAGCGCGCGGCGACAAAGCTGGCCCCGCGGCCGATTGGTACGCGGTCGGGGTGATGCTGTACGAGGCCCTGACTGGGCGCCTGCCGTTCGAAGGCGGGAGCATCGAAGTGCTGCTGGCCAAGCAGACACAAGAGCCCCCACCTCCTTCGTCGTTGGCGTTGGGTGTTCCGAGAGATCTCGAGGATCTGTGTATGGCGCTGCTTTCGCGACAGCCCGCGGAGCGACCGGGCGCTGAGGCGATCATGGCAGGGCGCAGCGGCGCCCCCAGCGACGGCAGGCACCGCCTCGTCGCGGATTCGATGCGCGTCAGCGAGGTGTTCTTGGGTCGCGAGCAAGAGCTTCGCGAGCTCAGTGAGAGCTTCACGCGCAGCAGACGGCAAGGCGTACGACTCGCCCTCGTCGAAGGAGAGAGCGGAATCGGAAAAACGGCACTCTTGCGCCAGGCCGCTGCGCAGCTGCGCCGCTCCATGCCAGATCTGCTCGTGCTCGAAGGGCGCTGCCACGCCGCGGAGCAGCTACATTACAAAGCATTCGATAGCGCCGTCGACGAACTATCCCGCTACCTGAAGGACGGCGGCGCGGTCACGCTGATGGATCATTTTCCGAGCGACGCTCACTTGCTGCCGACGCTCTTCCCTGCACTGGGCCGCGTACCAGCCATCGCGCACGCCCCGAGCGAACGTAAGGAGGGGCGGACGCGCGGCGTGTTGTTTCGCGCCTTCGCGGACTTGCTCGCGCGGGTCGCAGACAGGGTGCCCGTCTTGTTGGTCCTCGACGACCTCCAGTGGGCGGATGAAGCGAGTCTTGCGCTGCTCGAGGCACTGCTCGACGAAGCTCCCGGGCCGCGCCTGCTGATCGCGGCCACGGCTCGTCCCCTCGACTCGCTCGAGGGCCCGATGCGGCAGCGCCTGGCGAGGCTGGCCGACCAGCCGAACGCTTGCCGGCTGTCGCTGGAACACTTGACGGCAAGCGACGCGAAGACCCTGGTCTCCGAGCTGCTGGGAGACGAAGACGAAGAGCGGGTGCGACGGATCGCCGCCGAGTCTGGCGGCCACCCCCTGTTCGTCGGAGAGCTGGTTCGGCACGCTCGGGAAAGAGGAGACAACGCAGTCGATCTCGATCTAGACAGCGCGATTCTGAGCCGCGTCTCACAGCTCGACGAGCATGCGCTCAAGGCGCTCGTCATGTCGTGTCTTGCCTCCGGACCGCTGCCCTACACCGTGCTCGCGACCGCGTCTGGCATCCCCCACGAGCCGCTGCGCGTGGCGCTCGCGGGGCTGCGCACGAGGAACTTGGTGCGAGGCGCAGGCAGAAGCAAGACCCTCGCCTCCCACGACCGCATTCGGGAGGCGGTGGTGAACAGTCGAGCCCCGGCGGAGGCCACGGCCGCGCACCTCGCGTTGGCGCGCGCCTGGGAGAAGGAGCCTGAGGCAGAGCCCGCACGTGTCGCCTACCATTTCATCCAGGCGGGTGAGAACGCGCGCGCGGTGCCGTGGCTCGAAGCCGCGGCCGAGCGCGCCGCGGCGGCCCTGGCCTTCGACCGCGCCGCCGAGCTGTATCAACGTGCACTCGCAGGCATCGCCCGTGACGATCCGCACCGCCAGGCTCTCTATGCGCACCTGGGAAGTGCGCTTCAAAATGCGGGACGACGCGAAGATGCCGCCAGGGCGTACTTGGCCGCAGCCAAGCGCGCCGAAGGGGCGACAAAGAATGCGCTACGACTGCGTGCCGGAGAGCAGTGGCTGACCGGGGGCTTCATGACGCGTGGCCTTGCAGAGCTGCGCGCGTTGGGAGTGAGCATACCCCGAGGGGTGCTGGTGTCTGTGTTTCGCGCCTTGGTTCCGATCGTCGCGCTGGCGTCGGTGCGCAAGCTGCACCCCTTTGTGCATGCACCCGCGGAAAACGAGGAGCGCCGAGCGCGGTGTGACACCTACTGGAGCGCGGGGATCGGACTCGGACTGCTCCAGCCGGTGCACGCCGCTTACTTTGGCTGTCGCAGTGCGCTCGACAGTCTTGCGCTGCGCGACTCGGCTCGCATTGCCCGAAGCCTCTGCGCGGGCGCGCTAACAGCCGCAGCCTTGGGACTCCGCAGTTTCTTTGATCGACTCAGCCGGCTCACCGCCGAGGCAGCCGCGCACCAAGGCACGCGCGAGGCGGAGTTCTACGCTGAAGCCTGCGGCTTCGTCGGGGCCTACCTCCTCGAGCAGGACTTTCGGGGCTGCGTGATACGCGGCGCGCACTTGCAAAAGTTGTGGCGCGAGGCGGGGCTCGGACGCCGTTGGGAGGTCGATACGATCGATCTCTTCACCGCTTGGGCGCTCTTTCACCTCGGAGACCTTCGCGCGCTGCGTGTCCAGCACGACACCCTGATTGTCTTGGCCCGGCGCGGAGCAAATCCATTTCTAGAGGTGAGTCTGCGTTCCCACAACAGCATGTTGTTTCTCGCGCAAGACGACCCGGATGGAGCGGAGGAAGACCTCGATGATGCCCTGTCCACCTGGTCTGCCGACGGGGAGCACTACCAGCTTCCGCACGTCTGGGCCACCTTTGGTCGCGCCGACATCCTGCTCTACTGCGACGCGCTCGAGCGCCGGGTCGAGCTAGCCCGCGACTTGAGTCGTGTGCGGGCGTCGTGGCTCGATCGGGTGGACTGGATCGGGGTGCGGCGCAACCACCTGCTTGCTCGCCTGGCACTCGCCGAGGCCGCGAGGGGCGCCGGCAGCGAGCGCCAGCGCGCATTGAAGGACGCACAGCGCTGGCTGAAGGCGCTGGGTGCCAATCACTTCAACGGCGCCGTGGCCTGGGCGGCCTTGATTGAGGCGGGGGTGCTACATCTCACCGGCAAGCGAGCGGAGGCCCTGGCTGCCCTAGAGAAGGCGACTGTCGCGCTCGAAAAACGGGAGATGCGCCTCTACGAACACGCCGCGCGCTTTCGGCTCGGTCAGCTCGAGGGAGGTCCGGCGGGCGAGCACCGCTGCGCTGCGGCAGCACGTGCTCTCGGCGCCTGTGGCGTCACCAACGTACCCGCCATGCTTCGTGTTTTGGCGCCGGGGTTTGACCCAAAACCCCAGTTCACAGCACGGACTCGAGACACACAACCGTAAGGTGCATGCAGCACATCAACGCAGGCGTCAGAAGGCGCCCTCGATGACCACACCGCGCGGCTGCAGCGCGCCACTCACTCGCATGCCCGAGCGCGAGGGATGACGAGCACGCACTAGGACGAGCACGAGGGTCACCTGCGCGCTGACCAACGCAGCGCCGAAGAGCACATCAGACGTAAGCGCAAGCGCGCGCACGCGATCGGAGTCGTCTGCGAAATCTTGTTTGGCGGAGGGGCCCCTGAAGCGCTCGCGATCCAAGTCCGCTGCTGTCTTGAGCGCGTAGATCCCGGTCACGCCGCCAGCGACCGCCAGCGCAGCTGCGACGCCGAAGCCGGCCCATAGTCCTCGCGTCATCAGCGTGGCCGGAGGCGCCGCTCTTTTTTCCGCGACGGGGGCAGGTACAAGTACAGGTCGTTCGACGACGGCTGGGGGCGGCAGCGGTTCGAACGCTTCTAAGTCGAGTCGCACCGTGCTGTTGTCGCCACCGGCGAGGCTTATCTCACGCGTGAGGGCCGCGAATCCGGGCTTCGATGCGCGCACGCGATAGGTCCCGGTGTCGAGCACGATTGGCTCGGCCAGCGGCGCCTCCCCGATCAGTTCTTCATCGATGCTGAGACGCGCCCCCGGGACATTCGTCTCGAGCCTGAGATGTGCGATGCGCGGCGCAAGATCCCTTACCATCGCTTCGGCTTCTGTGCGCTTTTCTGCATGCATGGGATCGCCCGGCGTTTCGGTCGCGAGAAACTGCGCGAACGCCACATAGCTCCGCGCAAACTGCCGCAACTCCAGCGCGACGCGCCCGATGTGAAGGCACAAGAGCGGGCTTGGGCGCAGCTCATACGCGCGCTCGAACTCGGTGAGCGTGCCGCGCAGATCGCCAGCTGCATAGAGCTCGCCGCCGCGTGTGAAATGCGCGCGGGCTTCGGCTGCGCGATCGGGCTCTACTGTCTGAGCCTCCTCGGAAACGGGCGACTGCGCATGGGTCGAACGCGCAGAAATGCCGATCATGACCGACAATGCGAGAGCAAGGACGCGCTGCCAGGTCATCGGCCACCCCAAGGGTCTTCGAACACGGAAGGCGCTTCAGGCGCTTGATCCGGGGGCGTGCTGATTTTCACACTCGGCGCAGTACCCAGCGCCTTGCGCTTAGAGCGATCAGGCCGCTGGGCCGTGGTTGCTATCGCACTGCTGGGCTCGGGTTCGAGCGTAAGGTCGAGCGCAAGCTCGCGGTCGAGCGTGACGACGACCGTTTGGGAACGGTAACCTGCCGCCTCGGCGCGCACGCGATGAACCTGAGCATCGGGCGCAAACTGCCCACGGAACGGATTGCCGCGAAGGGGAAGGTCGTCCCAGAAAATCTGAGCATTCTCGGTACGCACGCGGATCTCGACCGGAATCGGCGCAGGTCGAGCTACGATTGCGCTCGGAGGCGCTGGGCGTGCGTGTCTCGTCACGCTGGCGCCGGGTGCCGGAGCAGGTACTGCCTCCGGCTTGAGCATCACGCCTACCGCGATCGCGACCACCACCGCAGCCAAGGCCACCGGATAAAGCCGTCGACTGCTAGGTGTTGCCGCCGACACGGTTCGCAAGGGCGCGGTGGGTCGCCCTGCTACCAGAGCCTCGGCCTCGCGGGCTTCGTCGGCGGCGATGCGCTGGGCCATATGCGACTCGACGAGTCCGCGCACGGCGTTGCGCTCCTCGGAAAATTGCTCTCCTACCAAGGCTCCCACGTCCTCGGCACTGGCGCGCAACGAGAGCTCATCCTGGACTCGCTCCAGGGCGACCTGGAACTCCATCGCGGTCGCGTACCGTTCTTCTGCGCGAAAGGCGAGTGCCTTCTGACACACGCTCGCCAGCGATTGAGGCAGTTGAGGAGCGGCCGACGCAAGGCGAGGAATCTCGCCAAACCGCAGGTTACAGGCGACCGCAATATCCGTTTGTCCGCGCCAGAGTTGGTGTCCGGTGAGCATTTCCCATAGGACGACTCCCATCGCGAAAATGTCCGAGCGCCGGTCGACAGGTTGAGCGACTGCCTGTTCTGGCGCCATGTAGTAGAGCTTGCCGCGCAGCTCCCCGGATAGCGCTTGCGTCGCGTTCGACTTGGCTCGAGCCAGGCCGAAGTCAAGCAGCTTGACCTGTCCCGCGTAGGTCACGAATAGGTTGTGGGGAGACAGATCGCAATGCACGACCTCCAGTCGCTTGCCCGCAAAGTCGACCAGCTCGTGCGCATAGTGCAGACCCGCGAGCGCGCCGGCTGCGATGCGCAGTGCCACTGGCAGCGGTAGCTCGCGCTGGGTGTCGTGCAGGCGCTGCAACAACTTCGCTAGCGACTGCCCTTCGAGGTGCTCCATCGCGATGAAGAAGCGGCCCGCATCGTCGACCCCCACCTCGTTCGTCTGCACGATGTTCGGATGATTCAGCAGGGCCGCGAGGCGCGCTTCGTCGAGCAGCATGTCCAAGAAGCGCGAGTCTTTGGCGCTATCTTCACGGAGCTGCTTGAGGACGGTCAGCTTACTGAAGCCAGCGGGGCCGCGCGCGACCGCCAGGAACACATCCGCCATCCCGCCGTGTCCGAGCTCGGTAATGACCTGGTACTTCGAGGCCGATTGGCGCGCTGACGCTTCGCCATCGATGTGTTCGCCCGTCCGCCACGGCTGCGCTTTCGTAGGTTCCACCTCGGCTCTCAAGGCGTTGCGGCACGCGCTGTCTGGATGCGATCGAGTAGCGTGACGAAGCTCGTGGCGCACTGCGCCGGCGTATAAGGTTTAGGGAGAAATGCGGTATGTAAATCGCCTGCGAAGCGACCGGACGCTTCCTGTTCATCGAAGCCGCTCGACAGCACCACGGGGATGTCCGGGCGCAGCTCACGGATGCGCTCGCAGACCGTGACGCCGCTGCCGTCGGGCATCGTCACGTCGAGGAGGACGATGTCGATCTCGTGCCTGTGCTCCGCAAAGGTGGCGATGCCTTCGGCGACACCGCCGGCTTCTAGTACCTTGTATCCCATCTGAGAGAGCGTCAGCTGCGCGAGCGCTCGGATGCTCGGCTCATCATCCACGACCAGCACCGTGCCTCCAAGGCGCGTCTGCACCGCAAAGCTCGAACGACTCGGCATGTCGGCCTGCTCTCGGCTGGCCGGGAATAGGGCTCGAAAGCGCGCACCGTGCCCCAGGCTGCTGATCACCGACAGACAGCCGCGGTGCGCACGCAACACGCCATGCACTGCGGCCAGTCCAAGGCCGCGGCCGGTCGCCTTGGTGGAGAAGAACGGCTCTAGGATGCGCGCGCCCGTGGCCTCGTCGAAGCCGGGCCCGTTGTCCACGACTTCGACGAAGACGTAGTGACCGGGCGTGACCGGTCCCGCGGAAGCCAGGCCCGCGACGCGCCCTTCCAGGTCGCACACACCTGTGATGACTTCGATCTGCCCCACTCCCCCTGGCAGCGATTCTGACGCATTGATGACCAGGTTCATGACTACCTGTTGAAACTGGCCCAGGTCTGCTTCGATCGAGGGCAGCGCGCGGTTGAGATGTCGCAAAATGCGGGCGCTTTTGGGCAAGCTCGCTGACAAGAGATCGAGCAGTTCGTCGACCCGTGCCGACACATCGAGCAGCCGTATTTCGAAACGGCCGCGGCCCGCATACGCCAAGAGCTGGCGCGTAAGATGGGCTGCCGTGCGCCCCGCGCTGAGCAATTCTTCGATATCAACACGCGCCGGATGATCGCTTGGCAGCTTCATCAGCCCGAGCGAAGCGCGCCCGATGATCACGGTCAGCAGGTTGTTGAAGTCGTGGGCGATGCCGCCTGCGACGAGACCGATACTCTCGAGCTTCTGGGCCTCGATCAAGCGTGCATCAGCCTCTGCGTCGCCCGCTGCCCCGTCGGTCGACGCAGGCGTTTGTGTACGATCAACCGATCGGTCGGATGCAGCCATCAAGTCCCCCGAAGCATGACGTGTAACCATGCTCCCGCGACAAACCGATGTCTAGCCAGCTGCGGAGCCGCTCACGAGAACGACACCGCGATGCCTCACATCCAGCGCGCGCGCTCAGAACGTTGTGCCAGCCGGCTGATCGGGCTCACATGGGTTATGTCCCCAGTGTGGCATAACGAATCTGCTCCGCAGAGTACGGACAGATCAGAGGGGGGGACCATGCAGAAAGCATTAGATCGCTGGCCGTGTTGGCGGATCAACACCAAGAGCGTGCGGCTGGCAGCGGTATGCATGCTTTTTACGGTCGCGTGCGAAGCAGATAAGGCGAAGCGAGGCGCCGTTCCTGACGAGCCTGACGAGCCTGACGCGACCACGAAGCGCGAGTGCGCGGGGCACAGCGACTGCGTGGCGCTGCATGGGGCGCACTGGATCTGCCGCCCGGACCGCCAATGCGTGAGTCTGCTGTCGCCTGAGTGCACCCAAGTTCGTGGTGACGATACGAGTGACGAGGCGGTGATCGTGGGGGCGCTGGCGAACGAAGGCACGCCGCAGTTCGGCGCGGCGGAGCTCGCCAGGAGCGATTTTGAGCGCGCAGTGGGCGGCCTGCCTGCGCGAGGCGAGACTAAGCCTCGGCCCTTTGTGCTGGTGGGGTGTCAGTACCCATTCGGGGGGAGTCCGCTTCCGGCGGCACGCTACCTGGTGGAGACGATCGGCGTCCCCGCGATCCTGGGCGGGCAAGGCAGCCAACCCACGGTCGAGATTGCGCAAGCTGTCACCATCCCGGCGGGGGCTTTGTTGATCTCAGCGCTCGCGCAGAGCGATCTCATCACCAGCCTCGATGACGATGATCTCGTGTTTCGCACGGCGCCGACCACCAAGGCGATGGCACCCATGGTTGCGAAGCTGGTCACGAGTCTCGAGGCGACCGCACGCGCGTCGAGATCTCTCGACAAGGTGAAGGTCGCTGTGGTCTGGCCTCGGGACGCGTACGGCCTGGCGCTCAGCGGCGCAACGCGGCCGCTGCTCAAGTTCAACGATGGGCTCAGCGTCCAGGAGAACGAAGCGAACGGCGATTTTCTGGAGATTCCCTATGACGCGATGAGCCCTGACTTCGCGCTAGAGCCGGCGCGCCGCGTGCGCGAGTTTGGAGCTTCGATCGTGATCTCGCTCAGCCCTTCGGAGCAAGGCGTGTTTCAGGCCATCGAGGAGACCTGGCCAGACGACCAGGCGCCGTTCCACCTGATCACCGGCGGATTCGTGCCCGAAACGCTAAAATTCGTGGCCAGTCGCCCAGACTCGCTCCGTTCGCGCGTTCAGTTCGCGTTCGCGCTCGATCCGAGTCGCCCCCTGTACGAGCCATATTTGGCGAGGGTCGAGGCCGAGTTCGGTCCGTCGCCTGCCCTCGTGACGACGCCCGCAGCCTACGACGCAACCTACGCACTCGCATTGGCCATAATTGCCGCGGACGAGAGGCGGCCAAGCGGGGCGGCGATCGCGCGCGGCCTGCGGCGCCTCTCGGGACCAGGCGAGCCTATCCACGTGCTTCCAGACCAGATCGCGCGCGGCGTCAAGCTCCTCCACCTGGGGCAGCGCATCGACCTCGATGGCACATCGGGACCGCTCGACTTCGACGACCGCGGGGACGTGGCCACGGACAACTCTGTGTACTGCATGATTCGCGACGGGGACGGGAGCCACATCTCGTTGGTATTTAGCGGCCAGGTCTACCGCGCTAAGACGGGCGCGCTCGAGGGCGCACCCGACCGTTGCAATTGACAAGGGCCGAGTGCCCCACGCAGCGCGCCGGCCGCAGCACTCGTGCCCGCCTGGTAGTAGAAGGCGCTTGCCGAAACGCTGAGCTGGTCGTCCGCATCCCTCCGCAGACATCCAACCTCCATGTTCGTTTCGACGCCACCCTGGCTGTCGAAGTCGAGCGGCCCCGAGGCGCCTTCAAGGTCGACGACCGATTGCACGCGCAGGCGGGCGGCCACGCCAGGCAGCGAGGTCGCTCCCACCTCGACGCGGTCGCCCCGCACGAGGAACGCAGAAATCGCACGTGCCATCTCTCGACCGTCCACGCTGGTACCAGCACGCTCGTTCAGACCAGCGACGACCGCCAACGCCAGCACGTAGAGCGCGTCGTAGGTTTTGGCTGCCTCGAAGAAGCGCGGTGCATCCGCAGTGCTCGACGCCGCCAGCCGACGAAAGGTTTCGAACACGGCCGACCGTCCGTTGTCCGGGAAGACCACGCGGATGCGCGACAACCGCTCATCGGGCGCGCTGCGCAGGCTCTCGAGAAAGTCCGCTGACGGCACGCTTGCGGCAAGCACGTAGCTCGGACGTTGTGACGATCCGGGCTGCGTTGGCCAGGCTGCTTCGATGCCTGCGATCAACCCTGCCTGCTCGGCTTCGCCCGCCAGCAACACGATGTTGGGCAGGGCCGCGACGATCTCCGTGGCGGCGAGCGCGAGCTCACCCGCGCTTGGCGCCTGCGCGAGCGTCCGCGACACGAAGGCGCCACGTTGCTTGTTTTCCGCCAGGGACTCGCCATTCAGGGACAGCGATGACTCGAGCCCGAACGTAAGGCCCGCACCGCGGTCGCTAACGCTCGACACCGCCACCACGCGTGCATTGGCGGGCGCCAGTATGCTCGCCACCAGCCCCATCACCTTACCTTCGAGTGCGTCGGAGGGCGCCGTGCGAAAGACTGGCCCCTTTTCGCCCAATGCCGCGAGCCGGTAACTGCTCGCGCTCGGCGACATCAGCAGCGTGCCGCTGGCGAGCGTGATCTTGTCAGCCACCTCGAGCAGACGGGCACTGGAGCTGGGCCCAATGATGGCCGGTACGGCCAGGGTCTCTACGAGGTGCCGGGCTGCGCGCGTGGGATTTTCTTGCTCGGCACACACGACGAGCACCAGGTGTCGCGGAGCCATGCCCTGCCCGCCAGGCACGCCTGCCAGGGCCTGCTGGAAGTCATTCAGGGCGAGCGCTGCGGCCGCGACCACATCGGCGCTGACTGCTTGCTGCGTATCGACGAGCAACCCGATCAGCAAGGGGTTGTCCTGCGCTTCGTGGCCGATCACGCTCGTACAGTCTTGGGACGTCAGCGTGGCGCAGCGCCGCCCGACGCCGCTCAAGCACACCGAATGCTCCCCGTTGGCAGTGACGCAAGCCGCGGTGCTGCTGCATTGGTCGGGAGGCGGCCCCCCATCGCCCCCTGCGTCAGGTCCAGTGCCCGGCCGCAGACACAACCCGGCCGAACAGACGGTGCCCGCGAACCCGGCGCCTTTCGCCACGCAGTCCCCATCATGGGCACACTGCTTCGTGTCAATAAGCAACGAACACGAAGCCAGTAGCAGCAGCGACAGCGCTAGCAGGGACCTCACCCCTGCCCCCCTCCACGCCGTGGCGAGGGGTAAGAAGGGCGCCTCTCCTCCCCTCGCCACGGAGTGGAGAGGGGCGGGGGGTGAGGTCTCATGCGCGCCCTCGTCATTTTTGCCCAGCAGCCGTCCCATAGCGCTCTGTCCTCGATCAGCAGCCGCAGCTGCGCTTCACCGCGATTGTACAGGCGCTTCACGCGGGAACCTCGCTTTCAATCGCATTCGCTGTACGTGCCTTCGAGTGTGCCAGTCGCCGCGCGATACACCTGGCCGCTGAACACCGTGACAAGGGTGTCCGTGGCCGGGTCGCGCACGTAGCAGCCGATGGCTCCGTCCGCCGCGACATCGCCATGCGCGTCGAAGTCGAGCGCACCTGACACCCCCTCGAGATCGATGGCTTTGCCGGCGAGCAGGAGCGCCACGCCGCGCTCGACCTGGCCTGGACCGACCTCGATCGTCTCGCCGGGGCCGACCAGGCGCCGGATGCCGCGCGCGATCGAGGCGCCCGTGGGCGGCGATTCACCGCCCGCGATGATGCCGTACGCGACCGCAGTCGCCGCGTCGTAGGTGCTTCCCCCCGCAAGCAGACTGGGCGAGTCGCCAAAGTCGCCCCGAATGCGCTCCGCGTACGCCTGGTTCAGCGGTCGCGTGGGATCCTGGGGAAACGCAATCCGTATGCGCTTGCGCAGCGCATCCGGCCGCGACGCCACGAACTTGGTCTGCTCGACGGTACCGCCACCTCCATCCATCACGTACATAGGCGGGCTCGCGCCATCCACCGGCCAGGTTTCCTCGATCGCCATGAAAGAGCGGCTATCGAAGGCGGTCTCCAAGATCACCACGTCCGGGGCGAACGCAATCACGCGCTTGGCTACATCCTGCTCGAAGTCCTTGTCGGCCGCGTCATAGGAGACCGCCAGGAAATGGCCGCGCCGCTCGTTCTCGTCGCTGCTGAGGCCCGCATTGAAGTGCAAGACCTGGGTCGTGACCGTGCTGAGTGCGATGCCGTAGCCGTCGCGCGCAGAGACAAGCGCGACCTTGACGTCCATCAGGGACCGCTCCGTCCGCACGACCGCCTCGGCATCGGCCAGCATGGCCGAAAGGTGCTTCGCGACGGATGTAGTGGTGGTATTCGTGCGAAAGACCAGGTCATCGTCCGCCAGGTTGGTGAGTAGGTCGCTCTGAGCGAAGGGCGACATCACGAGCACACCAGCAGGGATGGCCAGGCTCTGCGCCACGTTGATCACATTGGGGCTGGTCGCCGGACCGATGATCACCGGCACCCCGATCGCCTCGATCAGTTGGCGTGCCGCGGGCAGCGGGTCGCTGCCGAAGGGAAAGCTGCAGCCCACGACCACGAAAGAGTGAGGCTTCTTGTCCGCGCCGAAAGGTAGGCCGCTCACGGCATCGGTGAAGTCGCCGCGCACCAGGTCGACGGCGCCGAAAAGCTGCAGGGATGCCATCTCTGAGGACAGTACCCCTACGAACACGGCGCCATCGCTCGCGTCATCTCCGCGCACGAATGTGCATGCCTCCGACACCAAGCTCACGCAGGTATGGTCGCTGCGGCAAATCCAGTGTTTGTCGTGTTGGTCGACGCACTCCTGGTGACGGCTGCACTCGCCCTGACCGGCATCTACCGCAGCGAC
>JBKJIA010000637.1:0-5169 GCA_046598735.1 Polyangiales bacterium | reverse complement strand
AGCGACGTTGCTTGCGATTTGCGCGCGCCCCGCGGCCTCACGGAGCTTGTCTTTTTTGCTCTTACGCTTGCCCTTCACGCCGCCATTGATATCGCGCGGGGCAAGCGCCAACTCCACCGGCTCAAAGCCTTCCAGGTGCTCGCGTGCCAGGTTCAACCGATGGCGCTTTTCGATCAGGCGCAGATGTCCCGCTGTGGCAACACTGACGAAACTTATCGCCACCCCCTTTGCACCCGCGCGACCCGTGCGGCCAATGCGATGAACATAATCCATTGCGGAACGGGGCAGATCGTAGTTAACGACCGCGGGCAGGTGCGCGATATCTAGACCGCGCGCGGCTAAGTCCGTTGCAACCAAGACTTGGATTCTTCCTGCTTTGAAATCCGCCAGGGCGTCCATGCGTGCACCCTGACTAAGGTGACTGTGCAGCACCGCCACGGACGTACCTGCACGCGCCAGCTGCAAGGCGACTCCATCGGCACCATCCCTCGTGGCAATGAAGACGAGCACTTGAGGCCAGGCATGGGTCTTGAGTAAGTGCTGCAAAAGACGAGTGCGCTGCCCGGCATCCACTTCGATCGCGCGCTGCTCGATCACCTCCAGCGAAGGTGAAGCGCCAGCGTCCACGTTGATGCGCGTGGGAGTGCGCAGGAGTAGCTCTGCGAGGACCACGACTTTGGGCGGGAACGTGGCAGAAAACAGTAGGCTCTGACGCGCGTCGGGTAACAAAGCGATGACTTGCCTCAGCTCCTCTGCGAAGCCCAGCGCGAGCAAACGATCTGCTTCGTCGAGCACTAACATCTGCACGGAGTCGAGCTGCAGGGTATTTTGTTGCACTAGATCTAATAGGCGCCCAGGGGTGCCCACTAAGATGTCGGCTCCGCCCCGTAATGCCGTCATTTGCGTACTGATCGACATGCCACCGACGGTCACACACGTCTTGATGGCGGGGCAAAGTCGCGCGTAGCGCGCTATGGCTTCCCCGATCTGTAGCGCAAGCTCGCGTGTGGGAACTACGATCAGTGCGAAAACGGGCCAGCTTGCTCCACTCGGCGCGACGGGCGTCGACAAGAGTCTTTCGAGGATCGGGAGCACGAATGCGGCTGTTTTGCCGGAACCGGTCTGGGCCGATGCCCACAGATCAGCGCCCTGTAGAATAGCGGGAATGGCCGCCCGCTGGACGGCAGTGGGCTGCTCGTAACCGAGCTCTGTCACTGCGGCGACTAAACCGGAAGACAAGCCTAACGAGGCAAAGGTCATATAACCCTGCGCAGGGAGCAGAGCGCGTTTATCCGGGCGAGCATCGCTGTCGCCTAGCACGTTGCGACGCAGCTTGCTGGCCCGCACCCGATCAGGGTAAGCGATTGCCCACGTGCGCTGGACTGCATGCGAGTCTCGATCGGCACGCCGCGATGGCCCGTATAGATGCCCGGCGGACGCCAAGATTGTGCCGCCCGCTGAGCGCGTTCCCGGCGTTCTCACGAACCAGGGTTGTATCTTACAGTCGCGCCGTTTCCCCTGGGCTCGGGCCGGTATAAATTCATATGGTAAGGTTTGTGAACGAACCTCCCGCCACGGAACATCAACTCAGACGGCGCATGCGTGGACGCTCACATGGCACAGGGGCCTGGCTCCGCAGGCTGACAACGACCTGCATGTGTGCACTTGTCGTGCTGATGGCCGGTCTCATCCCGCTGAGCGTGGCGGCCCAAGCCAATGCGCGCGAGGAGCTGCTAATGCGCGCGTTGGCCACGTCGCCAAGTTTTCGTGTGCGCGTCCAAGCCGCTGTCGCGCTGAGTCACGTTCCGTCTGCCCCACGCGTGCTGGCGGTCTTGCGGGCTTCGTTGAACGACCCGCATCCCTCCGTGCAGGAGGCCTGTGCTGCCGCGCTGCAAACGCTGGCGGGCTCAGGAACCGTGGCGGTGATGGCGGTGCCATCCCAAAGAGGACCTGCACCCGTCAAGGGCCCGGCGAAATATTATGTGCATATCGGTGAGCCGAGCGCAGGGGCCGTGCTCCCCTCGGGCGCGCTCAAGGCTTTGCGTGCACACCTGATGAGCTTGATCGGGAACGTGGAAGGGGTGCGTCTGGCTCCTGAGCGGGAAGATAGTAAGGCGGCATCGCGCGTGATCGAGCGCGATGGCTTGGTCGGCTTTTCGGTGGGTAGCGTGGTGAACACGCTTGAGAAGCGCGGCGACTCAGTGCGAGCGAACGTGGCGGTGGTGGTCGCGACCTATCCCGGACGAGACATTCGCGCGATGCTGACGGGCACGGCCAGCGTGAGTGGGCGCGGCGTCGACGAGGAGACACAGCGTAAGGCCACGGCAGTCGCGTTTGAAAGTGCGCTACGCAAGCTGTCGAACGTGCTCGAGGCCAGCCGTCTGGAGGCGCGTGCCATGCGTACTGAGGCACCCCGTGCGCGTGCCCGTGCCCGTCGTTGAAGTTGCGCAGCTAAAGCCACGCCACGTGGGACGCGGCCTGGCCGCTCAGCTCGGACTGCGCTAGGAGCGTGCGGTGAAGGCCACTAAAACTGGAAGAAACGACCCCTGCCCCTGCGGCTCGGGTCAAAAGTACAAACGCTGCTGTGCAGCCAAAGACGCTGCCGCGCACTCTGCTGAGCTTACGTCTCAAGCAGAGGCGCGCACCCTCGCGCTGGCCGCGGAAGCAGAAGCTGCGGCCGCAGAAGGCGAAGCCGACGCGGCGCCGGCAGAAGCCAAGCCGAAAGTGCGTCCCAAACGCCCCAAGCTGCCAACCTCGCACGGCTCAACCAGGACTCGGGGCGTCTAACCTACGGGCGTGCGAACGCTGGGTCGCGCCAGAGTGCGTACCCATCGCACCTCTCGAACCGTAAGACTACTGGACAGGAACGTGCTGGCCCGCGATTTCGAGCCAGGCCCAGTTGGACTTCGGCACTGGTAAGGTGACGAGCAGGCCGTCGTAGTCCGCAAGGTCGGTCAATGTGATGGCAACCTCGTCGTCGAGTAAGGTATCGGTGGCGTCGTAGGCCTTCGCGAACGCGGGCCTGCCCGAGGGGTCATCGCGCAACATGACGTTCTCGCCCCAGATATAGCGACCATCCGGCTCCACGATCACCGAGGCATATTCCCTGGGCTGACGCGTGAGCTCGCGCTTGTTCATGTTCACGCTCTGAATGCGCGTGGCCAGCGCGCGGTAGGTATAGGCGCTGATCCAATTCGGCTCGCAGTAGGCCATGATGTCCTTGGCAACTTTGGGCTGTGCGAACGCGCCCGTCACCACGTTGTAGCCGTAGGTATCGATGTCGGCGGTTCGGTTCGGGAAGTTGCGGTCGATGCCTGCGGGCCCGCCGCAGGGCGCATGCTGACGCCCCTGCGCGTGACCCAACTCGTGGGCCACCACGTTGAGCGTCACATCGATCTCGGTGGTCGGCACGCCGCTGCTCGTAGTCGCGGTATCCGTAAGGTAACCTATCCCAACGCCATAGCGCTCGGCCGCGCTGCTGCCGAGCGTGGCAATGCCAGCCACGCAACCATTGCCGCAGAATTCGCGAAAAGATGCCGCGGCGGTGAACATGCCGAAATAGTAAGTGTCGCTCGCCGGATTCTCTCTCGCGCGCAGCGCGCGCACGTTCTGCAAGACGGCTTGTAGGTCGGTCTGCGCGCTGGTGACCGGGATGGCCGCGTGGACCTCTACGTCTATGCCCTCGGTGGGATAGAAGGCATACAGGTGATCCTTGAAGGTTTGCACGGTTTGGTCGTTGAGGTTGAGTTTGCCCGGTGCACGCTCGTAGGGGACGATAACCACCTTGAAGCGCCCCGTTTTGATCGCCGACAGTGCGACTGTGCCAGAAGCTGGGAAGCGTCCCGTGCCGGGCGTGGCGGCGCATGTCTTCTGCGTCAGCGCGATGCTTAGTTGCGTATTAGATCCGATCAGCTCGGCACCCACACTAATGTTGACGGTTCCTTCCAAGGTAGACTCGTTCGAGCCCATGGAGATCACACCCTTGGCTTCAAACGTTTGCTTCAGCCCGTCGTTGTCGAGGGCAAGTTGGGTAATGACCTCGCCGGGCACGTACCCTGCCGCCGGTGTCACCGAGATGCGAAATAGCGCCTTACGGTTTTGTACGATCGGGGCGGGGCGTTCCGTCACGCCGACAGCCTTGCCGCTCTGGAAAAGGGGAATCTCGACAGCCTGATTGACGGCGACCTTGCTGATGGTAAGGCCCGGAACGAGCGTGCCGTCGCAGGGGCCCGGTGCCGCGCACACGCCCGTGGCAGCCGTGCAAGTGCTCCCGGGCGCGCAGTCCTTGTCCAGCACGCAGCCCGGGGCGCATGTGTTGCTGGTTGCGTCGCAATGATTGCCCGCAGCGCAGGGACACGCCTTGACTATCGGCTTGCAAAGGTTGCTCGCGACGTCGCACATCTGGCCCGCGGGGCAGGCGCCACCGCAGGGTAGGTTACCGGCGGTACCTGCGTCGATATCGTTGCCGCCCGCGTTCTGAGCACCGGGGTCTTGGCCAGTTCTTCCGGCATCGTCCGCAGCGCCGCCTCCCCCTGCGTCGGGCACCATACTGTTGTCGATGACCTTCGAGGTATCACCCTTATCATCGCCAGAACACGCCACAAGCGTCAGTCCGAGCGCGATACAACTGAGCAGATTTGTCTGTTTCTTCATTTAATGCTCCGCGTGCCAGGGAGGTCCCTTTCGCGCCATCACCGTTCCGCATCCGATTGGCGCGAGGCGTCGACGCTAACCCGAAGGCGCACCAGTAAATACCCATAATTGCGTAGCTGTATGCGCTAGCGCTTGGGTAAACAGCACTCGTAACGTTCAATTGAAACCCGCCTGGATTAGCCATTATTGTTTCGATATGAAATACATAAACATCTCTGTTTGAGTGCGCAGATGTTGGCCGAATGTTTTGCACGCAGCGGCCGACAAAACAGCGCCTGATCGGTTACGGACGGCTGCGTCCGGTCGCCCCGACCGGCCCATGGGCGCTACGCCAACCTTACTATTGGTGTTTATTGAGACCTATAGATCGGGGCTCAGTGCGGACCCTGACCGCCCGCTTGCGAACATCGACCACTTTCGATGCGCGCGCACCGATAGGCGGCTAAGTTTGGGGCATGCGCGTAGAGCTTGAGCATCTTGATGGACGGGGCCTTCTCATCGATTTGACGGGTGACC
>JBKJIA010000548.1:0-6937 GCA_046598735.1 Polyangiales bacterium | reverse complement strand
AGCGCACGCTCCACCCGCAGCCTATTGCGCTTGCGCTTCAGTCGGGAAGGGTGATGTTGAGCGCACTGAAACGAGGCTGATAGTCGCGGGTGAATGTCTCCTCGACCGTCTCCAGGTATTCGCGAATCGGCATTAGCCCCCACGCGCGTGTCTCGGGTGACATGGCTTCGCCCATGCGCTCGAGTGCTTCGGCACCGTATCGGTCGAGCGCGATGCCGCCGTAGGTACGCCGCAAACGTAGCAGCATCGCAGGCAGCTCGGCGTCTAGCGTCGAGCGAAACTGGGCTGCCATGGGCGTGCTGAGCAGCCAGGACAGTAAGGTCCAGCCAAAGTCGCGATGAAACACCTCATCGCGTTGGATGCGCTCGAGCGCCTGACGGACTACGGGGATGCTCGCGCCCGTGCGCAAGCGACCGAACAGGCGCACGGCCACAGTTTCGCCGAGACAGAACATCTCGACGCAGGTTCGCAACACGTCCAGCTCAAGCGGATCATGGCCCAAGCGCACGAGAGCTAGCGTTTCACGACTAAGGTTAGGTGTTCCTAGGCCGTTTGCCGCGCTATAGATTACGGTACTCAGCTCGGCATGCTTGAGCTCATCGGCGACGATGCGCAGCCCCATTTCGATCAACTCGGGCGGGGCGCCTAACTGCAGCAGCCATAATGTTAAGTGTTGTGTGTGCGCGCCTGAGCGGTATTCGGCTTCTACCCGGCGCAGCCACTCACGGCGTACCGCGTCATCGGCGGGCACGGCGACAGGGCCAGTTGCCCGGCCGGACGTATTCGGTCGTGCGCGCGGTTTCTTCAGTTGCATACCCCAACGCGTAGATCCCATTCTCCATCGATACATTTCGCTAAGATATGAGCTGGGTCCGTACAATCCTTATAGTCACAGCCCCCACCCAGATACGTACACGCTGCATCCTGCTGCGGTTGCTGCTCGGGGCACTCAGGAGGCGGTGGATTGCACGTTGTCTCGACGATTTGCCAGCCATTGGCCGTGCATTTTGCTTCAACGGTCGGCACGCCATAGCAGTCGCCGTAGAAGCAGGCTTCAACGACCCCTGCACAACCTGCTCCCGCGGTCGGCTGCTCGTTGGGGCACTCGGGTGCCGGCGGATTACACGACCACTCACTGACCTGCCATAATTCGTTCTTGCAGGTTGCCCCGAACACGGGAGACCCGAAGCAGTCACCGTAGGTGCACTGTTCTTCCTCTGACACTGCGCACGGCGTCACGTCGGCCGGAGCTTCGCTCGGACAATCTTCAGTCAATGGCGGACCGGGAGGATTGCAGGACGACCGAGCGAACTCCCAGCGTCCACCGCGACATGTGGCCTCCAGCGGCGACTGCGGGCCGCAAGACCCGTCCTCATACGCGCAGGTAAGGTCCTCGTTCTCGCATGGCGAGCCTTCCGTCGGCGGAGCGTCGTCGCATACCGACGGTACGCAGCCTGAAGCCGACGCATCTTCACAAGGCGGTGGAACGACGCTGTAATAGGGCCCGCTATCGCAGCCGCCTAGCGCGCCGAAAGCGGCAACCACTGAAATCACCGAAGGACGAAGAGTCAGGACACGGGGGTAAGTACGCACGCGGATCATGGGAGCCTCCGATGCAACACGCACGCCATGCTGATTTGCAAGCTGTTATTGTGCTTCCGTCGAGCAGACGCGCGCTGCGCACGGCCAAACCACGGAGGGCGTGCGAAATCAGCGAGAATGCTCGGCACAGTTCGGCACACGTCTTACCGCGTCACGCGACCTTGGAGTAGTGGAAAGCGGCGCTCCCGCCGACCAGGATGAGTTTGCTGCTGCTGCTGGCATGCGCGAGCCCTTACTGCCGTTCGTAACGCCCCTGCTCGAAGGTCACTGCGCCGACCCCCCTGACGGGCTTCCCGAGGTTATCCACCGCCCGCCCTCCGATGCCTACTCGCTGCGCTCCATAGGGACAGTCGGAGCCGGTCCAGAGCTCTCCATTTCTCCAACTCAAGGACCAGCGCGCCCCCGCTGCGTTCGTCCACCAGAGGGCACCACCTTCCAGCTTGATCGAAACTTGATGCCATCCATTTTGGACAGGCTTGTGCTGATACGAGCCCACGAAGTCCGCGGCAACGAGACGGCTAACGAAGGGGTTCATCAGAATCGTGCGTATAAGGTCAGGGGTGCGGTAGAAGCGCTTGTGCAGAGCCTCGGCGTAGTAGTCTGGCTCCCACTGGCCCACGAAGTCTGCTGGCCAGGTGCTCCTGGTGAACCACGAATGCGAGGTTTGCTCTAAGCCAAACTGTGGCGCCCGCGCGAATAGGTGATGGTAGAATTCGTGGGAGAGCCAATTCGGCATATACAGCCGTCGCTCCACAGCGATGCGATCCCCGCCGCCTTGACTGTCAGGCTTACGAATCGGCCAGAGATCCTCGCTGATGAACACGGGCGAGTTGCCCGCATGCCCGCCCATCCCTCCTCCCTGGAACAAGCCCCCGTATTGGGTCTGCTCGCCGGGATAGATAAGCCACCACATGTCGGTGCGTTCCGCGATCGCTGGGGGTACCTCGTTGAGGGGGGTGCCGTAGGCGCCGGTGACGTAGGCAGGCGGCGCGACCTGAAAGCAGTTCGGCTGCCGATAGAACTCCAACTCGAGCCGTAGCGTGCCGCCGCTGATCGCCCATACGTAGAGCTGCAGTATGCTCAGCGACTGGCGCAGGACGCTGTAGTCATTCGCGACGAGCTCTTGGTTGAGCCAATGCGTCGTGACCTGCCCGTTGTGCGTGATATTAGAGCAGGCTGGCATGACAACTGTCATCAAGAGTGGGTCGCTGCTCGGCGCGGGCGCACTCACGCCGACGCTGGCGACTTCGTCAAGCATGCGCATCGCATAGTAGCCTGGCGGTTCGCCCAAATGGGCACCGGGCTTGCCGTACCCGTACCCCGACCACCAGATGTCGTTGGTGAGAGGGTACGCCCGGAAGATGGCGTCGATGCGGCTGCGCGCGTTGCCGTATGCCTTGGCTTTGAGCTCGTCCTCGGCCCGGAGCACCCCCTCCAGGATGGCGACGTACGACGCGGGGAAGCTTTGCCGACTCCCGTATCGCGCATAGAACGCTGCGAGCTGTGCATCGGTGTCACTCGTGCCCGCCCCGGTGCCGCCATCGGAGACCACATCCATCCCGTCCAAGTTCGGTCCACCGGCGGCTGTATTCGCGGTGACCCGGATCTTGTTGGTGCCCTGCTTCAGCACCACATTCAACTTTGCGGTGCTCCAGGTCCGCCAGCTTCCCGTGGCTCCAAAGCTCACGTTGCCGACCTGGACGGTGTCGTTGACCGTGATCGCACCGCGGCGGTCGCCGCCCCCCCCGTTTGCGTAGCGAAACGTCAAGGTATAGCTGCCGGATGAAGGGGCTAGGATGTTTTTCCACTCAACGAACGAGCTACTTCCGCCGAAGTCCATGAAGCCCGTGCCCGTGTATCCCGGCCTGGCCGTGCTCCTCGTACAACCGTTCTGGTACGAGTAGTCTTCGGCCTGGTAGGCTGGTCCGACGGCCTTTTCTTCGAGGCCTCCATCATGCGGCGTGCCGTCTCCATCATCCTCCTCGAACGCTGAAGGCCCGCAGCCGAGCACCCACGAAGTGCAGAACGCAACCGCCAGTCTTGCGAACTTAGTTGACGTTGTCATGCCGGGTCTCCTTGCACCGAAGGCGGGCTCGCAGGCCGCGAGACTCGCTCGCGCGGTACCCACGAGCAAGTCGGGTACCGCGTCAGGATGCGCGACGCCCACTCAACGCCTCTATGTCCGGCGGGCCCGCCTCCTTCGTTCGTCCACACACAACGACCTCGCGCTCGCGAGGGCCTGACCTGGATCCCTGTGGCTCTTCAAGACCCAATCAAGCGCGAAAATGCCTGATGCTCTGTGCACGGGGATCTGAAACCCCCTCGCCAACGTCAAAGTGCGAGCGGCTCATCGCAACCTCCCGCGGGCCCATCGGCCGTCGAAAATCGATTTTTTGTGGGTGGGGAAATCGCACGGCTGGGCTCAAACGATTTCTGTTACCTTGCGTGCAATCGCTGCGCGAGAAGTAACAAACGTTGAAGCGACGCGTAGTCTGAGTTCAACCCAATGCGACTTCTACCGGGACAAGAAGCACCACTCTTCGAGGTATCCGATATCCTCGGGGGCACAGTCCGGCTCGCCGACAGGCGCGGGGCCTTTACGCTGCTCGCCTTGCATCGCTACTCGTCGTGCCCGTTCTGCAATCTACGGATTGCGACGCTGCGTGCGCGCCACGCGGAGCTTGAGCGCAGGGGCCTTGGCATCGTGGCTGTGTTCGAATCTTCCGCGCAAAACCTTCGCGAGGGCGTCGCGCTGCAAGCCCTGCCGTTTTCGATCATCAGCGATCCCACTCGTCATTTGTATGGCCTCTACGGAGCCGAGCATTCTGTGGCCGGCCTCGTGCGCACCGCCCTCACGCGCATGGGCAGCACACTCGAAGCGAAGGCCGCGGGTCTCGTCCCCAAGGTCGCGCGCGAAGGCGCAAGGACCCGCATGCCGTCTGACTTCCTGATCGGTCCCGACCTGCGCATCCTGCGCGCGCACTACGGCCAAGATTTGGGCGACCACCTCGCGATTGAACAGATCGAGCAAGCGCTGATGGACAGGGGCTCGGGCGCCTAGAGTTCGCGCTATCGGCCCGCTCGGCGCGAGGTTGCTGTTGGCGGAACGTAACCTGCCATCGCTCGAATAGACTCTCCGGGCGGGCGTTGGAGATCACGGTCGAACTCGTTGCGCTGGTGGAAGGGTAGTCGAGCTTGAGCATCCGACCCTCTCGGCCAGCGAGCAGCAAGAGTCCCGCGGGCACCGCACCCTTGCTGACGACCTCCACGTGCACGGTGCGAGGGCTGGGGTCACTGGGGGCCGTTCAGCTCGAAGATGGGTGCGGGCTTCCCTTGCGGCCCCGTGAAAGCGGGACCGGATGCATCGGGGGTGCGAAACCTCAGGTCGACTCCCGCTCGCAGCGTGCCCGACAATCCGGCGCACATCCAAACGCATGCTCGCGTAGAACTTGAGCGCGTTTCCGCCGGTGGTGGTCTCCGGGTTAGCGAAAGCTACCGCTATCATCGCAGGCTTCAATCCTCTTCGACCAACAGGGCCTGGTCGCACTGATCGGTCGGGAATACGGCACCCCTTGAGCTTGGTTCGCTGCGCATGAACGACGCTCCAAGACTCTTCTTCTTAGCGATGGGCGTACTGGTAGCCGGCTGCCGGTCATGGTCGCGCGTGGCACTGGACATTGTCGGCACGTGTGTCCCCGAGAGCATTGCGGCGGACGAGGCGTTCCCGCTCGAAGTCGAGTACGAATGGTGTCCGTGCGGAGAGCTGCGCGCCGCCGAGTGCACGGTATCGGTAGACGGCTCGCTGCTGCGCGTCAGTGCAGCCGCGCAGAAGCGCGACGAGCGGGGCTCCTGCTCCCCGGCCTGCCGCAACTTCGGCGGAAGCTGTCAACTGCCCGCCCTGGCGGCGGGAGAGTACGAACTGCAGTTCGCGAGCAAAAACGGGCGCTGGTCGCGAAGCCTGATCGTGGACGAGGGGGAGGATGCCCGGGCCTGCTGGCAACAGGCATCGCCCAGTACGCCCGACGCCGGCTGCGAGAGCTGCCCCCTCTGACGTTGCAAGCGCCCGCTGCGGCCTGCGGGGCCTGCGTGCCATGCGCGTGCGCGAGGCGGATAGCGCTGCGTATCGAAAGTAGGGGACGATCGAATGCGGACTGGCTACGCCCCGCGAAAATAATTCAAACGCGCACCCCCGGTCGTGGGATGTAGCTGACGTATGACGTCTCAAGGGGTCCTTCGACTCGTCCCCAGCTCGGCCGACGAGCCACCGCTCGACGCCCGCGATGACGACGCGTTGATGCGGCTCACGGCGGCCGGACTCGACGCGGCCTTCGAGGTGCTGGTGCGTCGTCATCAGGGCGCTCTGCGCGCCTTCTGTGCGCGGGCGTGTGGGTCGCTGGCAGGAGACGATCAGCAGGCGCCATTTCGGAAGCGGTGGAAGGCAAGCACCTCGAGTTCTCTCCTACGACGGGATGGTACGGGGGAATCGCGCTGGCATCGCTGGGAGGTGGCCTATACATGCTCCTGAAGCCGAGTGCTGGCGAACAGGCCTACGGTAGCCTGCACGACAGCCTGCAGGCTGGCCACGTGGTGGGTGCGCAGGCGTTCGCCCGCGTGGACACATTGCTGGCGCAGGTCGAGCGCCAGCAAATCCGCCGGCGCAAGTTGCAGTGCAACCTCCTGCTATTCACGGCGTGGGGCGACGCCCTGGTCGGCGTGCTCGGCTTCGTGGACCCGAGCTCACGCGGCAGGAGCGTGCTCGGCGCGCCAGCCGCGGAGCTCGTCCTCGCCGCGACGCTGGCCGCAGCGGGCCTCGCCTTGCGCTTCACGAAAACCGGAACCGAGCGGCTGATCCGGCTGTATCGCAAGGACCCCAGCCTCCAGCCGCAAGTGCTCGTCACGCCCAGCGTGAACGGCGGAGCGACGCTCTCCCTGACGCGCCGCTTCTAGTGGTCTGATCGAGAGTTTTGATCGGCCTCGCCGGTCCGCGACGCCGATCTCAGGCGCGTCGCTCCTCGAATATGCTTCGGGGGCGCGCAGACTTTTGCACGCCCCCGCTCACTTCGTTCAAACGCACGCCCCTGCTCGCGCTGTGTACATGAGAAAGCTGCGCCGCGGATCGTCCCGATGCAGCCATATCACGCAAGTATGTGGAGGTCTCGTCATGTTCAGATCGCGCGCAATCGTCATCGCTCTGGTCGCCGTCCTGGCGCTACCGGGCTGCCTTTACGCCAACGTCACCTCTCCCTTGTCTTACCGTTCACCCACGCCAGCAGACGTGACGGGTCCGCTCGGCAACGAGGTCTCGGGAGAGGCTTGCAGTCACCAGGTGCTCGGT
>JBKJIA010000546.1:0-8413 GCA_046598735.1 Polyangiales bacterium | reverse complement strand
TATAAAACGCCAGCCAACTGCATGGAAGGTTTTCTCGGCATCGGCGGCAACTGCAACTATTCCTATAGCAACGACGCGTCGCTGCTCCTGCCTACGCACGTACTGACGGGCGATTATATGGTGATGGCGCGCCCTACCCTAACGAACGAGCGCCAGGGTCTACTCGGCAAGCAAGTGCAAAGCAACCCTGGCTTCGTGGCCATCGTGGGTACTCAAGCGACGCCGGTCGATGTAGACATTACCTTCACCTGCAACGTGCGCGCATCCAAGACTGGCAGTGCGGTCGCGGCCTATGGACCCGGCCAAACTGGACGCTTCAAACTTGGCCAGGGCGACGTGCTGCAACTCGTGAGCGACGGGCCCAAGACCTGCACGCCGACCATGTACCCAGCCGAGAATGGCGCACAATCGTGCGTGTCGGGACCTGAGTACGATCTTACAGGCACCTTGATCAAGGCCTCCGGTAAGGTGGCGGTATACTCAGGTCATGACTGTGACTTCGTGCCGTCGCACGTCTGGGCGTGTGACCATCTCGAGGAAGCTCTCTTACCCCTGCAGACGTGGGGCAAGGACTTCATCGTATCGGCAACGCAGCAACTGCGCGCCGGCGAGCCCAACGTGGTGCGCGTCGTAAGCGCCGTCGAAGGCAACGTGATTACCTTCGAGCCTGAATCAGTACACCCTTCGGTCACATTATCCAAAGGCCAGATGATCGAGTTCCCGGTCACCGAAAGCTTTCGCGTCATAGGCGCCCAAGCATTGATGGTGGCGCAGCTCCTGGTAGGCCAAAACTTCACCGGCCTCCCGCCCAGCGGCGAGACCTGGGTGGGCGACCCTTCTCTCTCCTTAGTCGTACCAAGTGAGCAGTTCCGGACGAGCTACACGTTCGTTACTCCCGACACATTCCTCGAGAACTACGTGAACATCACCGCGCCAGTCGGCTCCATGGTCATGCTCGACGGCACGCAGCTTGTATCCGCGTTCGAGCCCGTGGGCATGAGCGGAATGGGCGTGGCGCGAGTGCCTCTAAAGGGCGGTCAGCACAAGCTGGAGGGACTGAAGGGCTTCGGCATCGTGGTCTACGGCTTCGCTCCGTACACAAGCTACATGTATCCGGGCGGCCTCGACCTGCAGCCGATCAACGTGCTGTAAGATTACGAAGGGCAAGCATAAGACTGCGCCAGGTACCTACTCAGCCTGTATGTAATGCTCAGGTACTCGGGGTGCGTCTGCGCAAGACCCGTCGAACGGCCTCGGCGAGCTTCAGCTCCAGCGTTCCTGCTCGGCATCGCAGAGAGCTAATTATCATGTAACGCCGGTGTCCTATCTCACGCAATCGAGACGGGCGGCACGCTGGCGCTGATCAACATCGACCCGCCAAGTGAAGCATGGCCGCAGGTCCGGACATGGACCTCGACTCGACTATTCCGTTCATTGGCTCGTTCGCGGAGGGAATTCATGAACCGACCTCAAGCGTGGTTTCGTGTGCTCATCGTGCTCGCTGGGGGTCTCGCTGGCTGTGCCGTCGCGACAACCAAGAGCGCCACGCGGCCAGAGAGCCATCCGCCGACTTTGGTCGCACATGAGACCGGGCCCATCGAAGCTGCGCCTTGCGACGGGCTTAGCTTAGAACTTGGGCGCCTGCGCGTGTCACAGCGCTGGAACATCAAGAGACACAAGTGCATCGTGATGGTGTCAAGTGACGGTAAGAGTGGCAAGGCTCGCTCGTACCTGTTCAACAGCGAGGGCATGCTGATGACATTCAGCGTCTTGGGGAGTGGTCCGGTGTCGCGCGCGACCGGTGCGCGCACGCATCTGCTCTTACCGAACGTGCAGAAGCTGCGAGTGGAAAGTAAGGGCCCGAAGCTGCTCGTCCACACGACCTCCGGACACATCGTCACATTCGATGGCGTGTCTGGTGCACCCGAAGGCATTTCCGGAGGCGAGTTTCGGGTCGAGAAGACTCCGAGCGCGCAGCATGGGGGAGGAGTCACGCTGAGCACGAACTCCGGGATCGTGGTGGACTTCGGTTTCGCACGCGGTGGTTCGCCCCATGAGAATCCGCAGGGCAGCGCGACTGTCAGCGACGCCCGCGGTCAGGAATGCACGGTCAAGAACAGGGACCTCCTGTCGTACGACGGTGAGGAGCCCATTGTGGCCGTGTCCTCCCAAGCCGACCTGTCCGCGTTCTTCGCGAGCGCGCCAGGCGCGAAGTGTGGTTCGCTGACGATGGCAGCTCGCTAACCCCGAAACGGACTCTCCTCGGCAGGCGGCAGGTGCGCGTTAGGTCGGATCGTCGCCCTGCGCCTGGGATTCGAGATCGAAGGTAGCCTCGACGCTAACGCCGCCGTCTAACGGTCGAGGGAAGCGCGTATCTCTCAACACACTCAGGGCGCATAAGCGCGTGCTGCCATCGTCCACCGAGCCTCCGCGATAACGAACCTTGGCTGGACGGCCATGGGGTTTGACGAGCCAGGCCAGGGCCATGGACCCATGCACTCCGGGCTTGGAGGCGCCTGCGGTTGCAGCGCAGTCTTCGAGTCTGCGCTGGACGTCAGCCAGCACCGTGGTGAACTCTGGCTCGGGCATGGACCCGCTCAAGACCGTGACGGACGACGGGGCAAGGCGGGCAGGCGAGGCTTCGACCTCGTGGATGGTCTGGGCAGCCTGGGCGTCCAGGCCCGCACGAGGCAGCAACTCTCCGATCGCGTGCCCTTCTACCTCCAGCTTTTTAGAGCGCACAGCTGCCGCGGTTGCTGGCTTCGATGTCGAGGGCGTACTCGGGTGGGTCCCGATGCCGCTGAGCTCCGGCGCGGACCACAGCGTGATGGTCGACGCGGCACATACCGCCGCGGTGGTCACGTACCAACGTCTGACCGACTTAGGTGACGTCGGTCGCATGGAGTCAGCCAGTTGGGCGTTGCGGAATTCGAACCATAGCTTGGCCGCCCAGTTGGAAGGCGGCGAGGGAGAGAGAGCCCGGGACAGCTTCTCGAGCGCCTTTGGCGAGGCCACCCCCTGCGCGTAGTGGTTGGCCAAGCGCCGCACCACCGAGGCCCGCTTCTCCCCTGCCGGGGCATCCGCCGCGAAGGTTCGCCAGCGCTGTTCGAGGCACCTGACTGCATCCTCCGCGGGCGTCAGCGCCTCGAGCATGTCGAGGGCGGCCTCATGGTAAGGATCGCGATCGAGGGCTCGCTCCAGGTAGGGAATTGCGGTCGGTCCATCGATGATGTCAGCGGCACGGTAGTAGAGCGCTGCGGCCGCGGTGCGATCATCCCCTTGCTGGCGCTGGTCGTACAGCTCGGCCAACTCCAGCATCCAGGTGGGCTCCGGATACACCTCGATTGCCGTATCGTAAACCACGATGGCACCGTCGAGATCAGACAGACGCGAGGCCCGCAGCTGCCCGAGACGCCGCCAAGCCTGCCCGCGATGCTCGACCTCGAACAACGCATCGTAGTCGAGCGCGCTCGCGTGCGTCAAAAGCACGGCTTCCAGCCGCTCCCACGCCTCGCGCTCTGACAGAAGCTCTTGCACACAGTGCAGGGCAGCCATCTCCGTCGGAGCGCGCTTGAGCGCCCGCTCATACAGCTCGACCCCGTACTCCCAGTCGCCGGCGTGTTCGATCAGGATGCGTGCGGTCTCGACCAACACTTGCGCAGCCTCGCAGCCATCCTCACAGCCGAGCGACCAACGCACCAGTCGCTCGGCGAGCTCATGCAGGCCATCTTGATCCGAGACCAACGCGACGCGCGCTTGTTCCACGCCCTCGAGCAGCCGAATCAGTCCCTCAGGGGAGTGAGGCTGGCTCTGTAGACTCGAGAGCAACGAGGCAGTCTGATCGTCCATGAAGGCTCACTTCTCCTCAACCCCTCATATGTCCGCCCGCCTGGAAAAACATCAGAATGGGCCCGACATTCCACGCCCACCAAGATCCTACATAACCAATGTTGGAGGACGCGTACGCGCGCCTACACCCGCGCCGTGGAGTGCACATTGGCTTGGGTCAGGCACTCCGGTTCTCTTTCGTGGAAGGCGCTGACGCCTGCTACCCGCCGGCCGCGTAAGCACCAGGACGGGAATAGCGACGGGAGCAGGACGTGCTTGGATCAGAAGTTGTCCGCAAACACGTACTCATACGCCTCGGCACGCGATCGCCAGTTGGTGTAGGTCGCCACTTGGCTCAGGATGCCCGCGCCGCTTGTCTTGTAGAACGTGGCAACTCCGGTACCTGCCGTGGCAGCAGCCGGCTTGCCATCGTAAAAGAGCAAGCCTGCGGGTTGCTGGGCGAGCAGACCCGCCACGGGAGTAGCAACCCTGGCCGTGCGACCGAACTGGCCTGACACGATGTTCGTCCATGTCGTGCCCCAGGTTAGGGCCGCGTTGCAGGTCAGTGCACCCACACCGTTGTGACGGCAGAACTTGCCGTTCCCGGTGGCTGCGTCGCGGTTGTAGAAGACGAGATCGGTCATGTCAGGAGTAGCCGTCGTGAGCAGGAAATTGCCCGGCACGATGAGGTCCCATCCGATCGTGATGGTGGCAGAGCCGATGCTCGTGATCCCGCCGCTACCTGTCGTCTCGTAGGTCTTGGTGGCACCGGTGGATGATTTGTAGAAGTAGAGATCCGAACACGCCTTCGTGGCGCCACCGAACTCGCCGCCGATGATGTGCGTCCAGCCCGTAGTGGCATAGGTGCCGGTCGCAAGCGAAGTAAGGGTGCCTGTGAGCGTTCCAGCGACGTAGTTATCCGCCGTCGTCGCGGATTTGAGGTACTGGTAGGCTCCCGTGGTCGCATTGTACAAGAACACGTCGTCTGCCTTGTCGCAGGCGCCTGCCGTGGGCCCACCGAAGTCACCTACGGTGGCGATCGTGTATCCAGCTGCCGCCGTGCCCGAAGCTACTAATGGCATCTGGGTGAGACCCGTCGAGATCTTATCGGCGACCAGCGTGCTCTGGTACCCGCGCACCTGCCATGCGCCCGTGGCCTTCTCGTAGAAAAATACCTGCGGTCGAAGACCGGCGCCGAAGAAATGACCAGGAACCGCGATATCCCAGGCGTTGGAGGTGGCGAATAGGATGCTCTCCTGACCCTGCAGTTTGACGGTGCCGTCCTTCACCGAGCGCTGATACTTACTGTTCGAGCTCTGGCCCGACGCATCGTAGAAGAAGAGGCCGTCGTTGTACGGGTACATCGTATCGATGGTGTCTTGGTCGGTAGCGCTCAAGCGACCGGCGTTATTGGTTACTGGGTTGCAATAATTCATGGCTGAGCTGAGATCCCACGTGCCTACGGTCGCGGAGTCCGGCTTTGTGGCTTGAAAGCCATTCTCCGCGCTGCATCCGTTTGCCGCGAGCGAGTCGGCCCGATTCTGCTCGTGCCAAATGCCGAATGCGTGACCGAATTCGTGGACGGCAATCGCATACGCGCATAGTGCCGGGTCCGCCGTGCAGCCACGGTTAACTGTCGCATCCGACAACTGCATGCTCGGCGCAACGGCCGGGATGCTGTCGGTCCCCACCTTGCTGAATGCGCCGCTCACGGAGTCGAACGCCATCGTGATGCCACCGCTCGGGCCATCGGCCGTGCCGCACAAGCCCCAGCCGTAGGAGCGGATGTTGCCCGACGACTCCCACGCGTCGAAGACTGCGCGTCGCAGCCTGGCTCTGGTCGTCGCGGTCGAGTTGGCGAAGGTCGACCAGCACACGGGCACGTCCACGGGCGCCGACCACCGCTTCAGGGTGGCGTAGTAGCCCTTGTTCCTGAGCTCGGACTCCTCCTCGTCGTAGGGACGCATCTCGGTGGGAAGACCAGCGTTCTCTGCCTCGTCGCCGGGTAGGAGCTCGATGTGCTCGGCCGTCGCAATTCCTACAGCGTCGCTCACAGCTTGCGCGGGGCCGGCGTCAGCTTCATCGCTCGCTTCATCGAAGCTTGCTTTTGGCGCCGGGGTTGCTGCACAGGCTGAGCCTAGGACGATTCCAGTTAGCAAGAATCCAGTTCGTATTCCCATAAGACGTATAGCTCCTTTTCAGGAGAGTCGTCGCAGACCCGGAGCCCTGGTCGACGGCCTTCACCCCGTTTGATGCTTCGGGAACACGCTTCTTCCGACCATCTCGCCTTGCGAGCGAGGGACCGCTTAGTTACTACTTAACCGTGAATCTCCATGCCTTTTTACGCGTAAATGCAATGTACTTGGTGTCTGCGGCTTCGCTGCTGCCAGGCTTCGCCGCCTGCGATCGCAGCAGTCCCCCTATCACCCCAACCAGCGCGACCGCCGCGATCACCGTTGTCACCAAGACACCTGACCTTGTCTCACGTGCGCCCGCTGTCGTGGGCGGCCGCGGACATGTCTGCATGATCGATCGCAGCGCTGACGTCTGGTGTTGGGGGAGCGACGGTCACGGCGAGACGGGTGGCCACGATAGCGCGTGCGAAAGCAGGAGTGGCGCATTCGGCTGCTCGTTGACCCCGAGGCGGCTGACAAGAGACGGCCAGGCGGCTCAAGTCGTCGCTTCACGCGAGACGACCTGCGTCCTTGGCTTGGATGGCCAGGTGCGCTGTACAGGAGTGCTCACGGCAAGCCTGGCGCCGGGCACCAAGCTCGAACGTGCCGTCCTCCAAGAAGATGACGACATACCCGGCTCTCGCGACCTTACCTTCAGCAAGAAGCTCGTGGGTATCGCGGCGTTGCGTGGTGCTCGCCAGATCGCGCTTGCCGAACAGACGCTGTGCGGGATCTTCGAGCACGGTCAGGTGCGCTGCATAGGCAATAACGACCATGGTGAGCTCGGGGTCGGGGACCATGCACCGCACGACGGCGCGATGGTGGTGCCCAACCTGCATAACGTGGAGCAACTGGCAATGGGCACTGCGAGTGTGTGCGCGCGAAAGAGTGACGGATCGCTATACTGCTGGGGCTCGAACGCTCAGGGCCAACTGGGGGTAGGAACAGACCAAACGTATTACGAGCGACCGATGCGCGTGTCCATTGCCACGAACGTCGTCGAGGTCGTCGCTGGCGACTCCCACGTCTGCGTACGGGGTAAGGACGAATCTCTTTGGTGCTTCGGCGGCAACCAAGCGTATCAGCTCGCCCAGGGGCAAGCAGCTGACTATCCAACACCGACCCGGGTGGCACATCTCAAGGCGGTGCAGCTGAGCGCCGGCATCGCGCAAACATGCGCTAGGGACGAGGCGGGCGCGGTGCTGTGCTGGGGGATGCCCCTTAGCCCCGATGAGCGTACGCCGCGCAAAAGCCCCACGATTGTGCCCGGCGCACCCAAAGCGAACGGCGTCTATACGGCTGCGTACGGAGTCTTCGTGGCCGACGCGAAGGGGGCTCTCTATGCGTGGGGCAGTGGTTTGAACGGCGCACTCGGCACAGGGGACACGCTGGGGAGGGTGCGCGCTGAAAAACTCGCTGGAGGCATGAGTCTAAAGGTTGCACCGTAATTATCACGCTGCCAAGGCGTCGCTCACAGGCTCTGGCGCCGCATCCTTGGCGGACAAACCGCGCAGCTTGCGCCATACGTCCACGAGCGTGCGCGGCCACGTATCCGATCGGTAACGTACGCCGTGCGTCTCGCAGACTTCGCGCACGCGCGGGGCTAACTCGCGCAAGCGATTGGGAGGCAAGCGCGGAAAGAGGTGGTGCTCGATCTGACGGTCCAGGGCCCCGCATAGAATGGAGATCGGGAGCGGAACATCCACATCGCGCGCGGCTTCTGCTTGCATCATGTACCAGCGTGCACGGCCTCGGGCGTGCGTGCCGCGTGGGTAGTCGGTTGCGCCGACGTGCCCGCAATAGATCGTTGCAGCCGCATAGACGTCGCGACCCATTTCAGACAGTAGGTTGCCGAGCAAGGTCTTCCAGAAAAAAGGGCCGGCCAGCAACGGAAAGAACACGTACTCTTTGCCGTAATAGCGAGCCATTTTGGAGAGAAACGCTTGTCGCGCGGCGCGCACGCTTTCAGGACTTCGATCGCGCAAGATTTCGGGCTCACCGGTGTGAACGTATGCGTCAATCATGCCGGTGACGTGCAGGTTGATCGCGGTGGTGAAACCGAACCATGAGAGCAGGTTGCTGACCGGCTGCAGCGCATGGACCGCACGGTAAGGTACGCGTGCGCTCAGGCGCAGCGCGCCGAAGTTGATGTCGGGATCGCGCCCTTCGATGTTGGTATACTGGTGGTGCTTTACGTTGTGGCCGGAGTGCCATGACGCTTCGTCGATCGGCGCCTTCCAGTGAAAGCCCTTGGACTTGTAGCGCGCGCCTGCATCAACATGGTCATAGGCGCCATGCAGCGCCATGTGGCCGATCTCCATCAGCTCGAGCGACTTATGAGCCCAGAGAGCGCCCACGCCGAGCCCAAAGCCGACGGGCTCGAAGCTGAAGTGGATGAGTCCGCGGCCTGC
>JBKJIA010000507.1:0-24851 GCA_046598735.1 Polyangiales bacterium | reverse complement strand
GGCTCGAGCTCGAAGGCTAGGCCGGCTTCGCGCAGTGCGATGTGAGGGGAGAGCGAACAGGTACCAGAGCTGAGATAGAGTTTCATTGGGTCATCCTCCGGTCGGCTCAGTCGCGCGCAGGAGCTCGAACGTTACGCGCAACGAATGAGCTAACGTCCCCCTAACGGGGCGCGGTCGAAAGACTTGCTCGCAGGCTCGAAGACCTGGGATTCTTCGCGCACGAGCGATTGGTCTTGTTTACCGCCGCGCACGCGCCGAGAGCTATGCCCCAACCCCTGGACGTCGATCAGTTATTCTTCGCGCCCGCATAGATCCAGCCGAGCACGATGTCTCGACCTGCCGTGTTCGGACCTTGCGCATCGAAGGGCATGCTCCCGTTTGGACTGATCCAGCCCAGCGGCGAGGTGTCCGGGTCCGCGAGCCAAGAGCGTGCGGGATCCGCTGGGTCGATGAGGCCACGCGCGACGAGCCCGCGATAGCAACTGTCCTTGGTCGTGCCGCAGCTGAAGCCACCATTCGAGGAGCGGCCATGGCAACCCGAGTTTGCGCAGTGTCCGGGCGTGCCGACGCGAACGTACGCGTTGTACACGGTGGTCCACGTCTGCGGCGGAGGCGGAGGCGGCGTGACGTCGCCGGGACCCGCGTCGGGCGAGCCAGCGTCGACGCCCCCAGGATCAGGAAAGCGCGGCATCGGCAGGATGCCGTAGACGACGAGCTGGTTAGATTGGGTCGCGACGTAAACCTTGCCGTTTACGATGCTGGGTGGCGTGAACTTGGCGAAGAGGCCAAGTTTGTCGTCCGCCACTTCGTCGCTGTCCCACAGCTTGTGCGTGATGTCCTCCGCGTCAAACGCGTACACCGTGCCGGGCACCGAGCCGTGATTGGAGTCCGATGCGCCCGCAGTCGCCCACACGATGCCTGTCCCGTGTGCGCTTCCGTTCGCGGAGAGCGAGAGGATACCTCCCGGATGGGCCGGCTTGGGGGATGTCGCATTGACCAACGCGGCGCCGAAGAGGGCCCCATCGAACGGAAACGCACTAATGCCGGTGGACTGCGGCCAAAGATAGATGTGCGGGCCTGAGGGTCCCTGCCAGTACACGGGGCTTCCAAAGATGCGCGAGCGCGCCGCCTGGAAGCGCTGCACGATCTGAGTATCCCCACTCATGTTGTACTTGCCCATGCTCTCTTTGTTGAGCACGTAGACCATCCCCTCCTTGCCCCCGCCGATCACGAGGTTCGTGCCGGGAACTAGGAGCGCACCCGAGGAGCCGAGGTCCTGGTCACGACTGTCCAGCGATTGCACGTTGTAAGGGGTGAACCAACTCCCGGTCGTGAGCGTGCCGGTCCCGGCTCCCGATACGCGAATGAACGAGGTGCCAAGGTTGCGAACCATCGTCGCGCTCGCTGCAGGGCGCTCGTAGGACCCGTTGCCGGTGAGCAGATATATGTTGCCTGCATCGTCGGCCGTGAGGCCTCCACCTGCCTGCCAAATGGCGCCTCCCTTGCCGTTCGGGGTCGTGTTGTAGATCCCGGTGGGCCGACTGACGTTGGCTGCGTCGTAGCCAAAGATCCAGCCGTGGTACCTGCCGGCGTCGCAGTGGCTCCCGAAGGCGACGAAGACGGAGCCCTTGGTTAGCAGAAGGCCCGGCCGCTGCAGTTGGATCCGCGCATCGAACACGGAGACTCCGGAGGCTCGCGGATTCGAGGACGGCGCGCCCGTCTTGTCCACGATGCCCGCCACGGTGACGGGGCTTCCAACGCGTTCGCTACCTGTGACGATATCAAGCGCGTGCAGGCGATAGTAATACTTACCGATCTCCTTCGTCTTTGCCGCCACGTAGAGAGTGCCGGTTGCGGCATCGATCACGGGCGTCCCCGTGATCCCCACGTTCGGCTTGAGGTCCTGACAGGAACCGCCGTAGGCACTGGGGAGGGCTTCGTTGAGCGCGGGCCCGAGGTTGACCGACCACAGTGGGGCCTTCGCGGCCGGGTCGTCTGCATCAAAGGCGTAGACGTTGTTGCGCTCTGTCGCCACGTAAACGACGTTCTTGCCGCCGATGGCGTTGGCTACGTAGAGCGGCTGCGCGTAGAGCTGCCCTGGAGCGCTGGGCGTCACTCCTTCCGGCAGGTCGCGCACGAACAGCTTGCCGAACGTCCTTTTCGTGACGTTCGTGGTGGTGAGGACGCGCTCCCGAAGGTTCGCACCGGTGCGTTGATTGTCGTTGTGCTGTGTCAGCACGCTGACGCCATCCTGGAGCGCCTCGCCGCGCCGACCGTAAGCATCGCTGACCTCGACGATGCAAGCTTGGACCAAGAGGGGGAGCAGCAGCGCACACGCGGCCCACATAGGAGGGGTACGCTGTAGAGTACGAATTCGCACGGAAGGGTGACCTTTCGGTAGCGGGGGAGCCGGCAGGTAGGCGGTATGCCCCGCTCTGTCAAATGGCACACCAGCGTCTTCGCACGCAGCAGGATGGTGCCCCACTTGTCTAAGCCTTCCCGTCGTGCTTGAAAGTGTACTTCCCCCACCGCGAGAGACTCCCCCATGACCTACGAAGCGCCTAAGTTTGTCGAAGTTCGCATGGATGCCGAAATTGGCTCCTACCAGGAAGACTTCGAGTTTGAGCGTGACGAGCCTCTGTTTGTAGCGGCAAAGTCCACAGAGGCCGCCTGAGCACAGCGCGCGCTGCGCACGCAGAGGTAAGCATGTTGGTTCGGATTCTCGGAGCCGCAGCAGGCGGTCGCTTCCCGCAGTGGAATTGCGGTTGCTTCAACTGCCACGGTTTGCGCACCGGGAGCATTCAGGCCCGCGCGCGAACCCAGGACTCCGTGGCCGTGAGCTCCGACGGTCAGTCGTGGTTTCTCCTCAACGCATCGCCCGATGTTCTGACGCAGATCGAACAACATCCACCGCTCCATCCACGTGGTTCGAGGCACTCTCCGATCGCCGGCATTCTGCTCGGCAATGGGGACCTCGATCACGTTCTCGGGCTCTTCTCACTGCGCGAATCGTATCCCCTCGTGGTCTACGCAACCGACGCGGTGCGCGAGGGTCTCGAGGAGCACAACGTCTTGTTTCGCACGCTGCGGCGCTTCCCGGATCAACTCACCTTTCGCAAGCTCGAGCTTGGACGAGAACTGGATCTGAAAGGCGCCGATGGGCGGCCCTCGGGCCTGACCGTTCGAGCATTCCCGGTGACCGGAAAGCGACCGGTACACTTAGAGCACCTGGGCGGGGCGGGCGACGAAGACAACGTAGGCTTTCGGATTCGAGACGAGAAGAGCGGGCGCACGTTGCTGTACGTCTCCGCGGCTGCGTCGGTGAGTGTGCTCGAGGGGCAAGAGCATGCAGTGGATTGTCTGTTGTTCGATGGCACCTTCTGGACAAGCGACGAGCTCATTCGTCAGGGGCTTGGCAAGGCGAGGGCCGAGGACATGGCCCACCTTCCCATCAGTGGCGCGACGGGTAGCCTCGCGCTGCTCGGCCAGCTCCGCGTGCCTCGCAAGATCTTCACGCACATCAACAACACCAATCCGATCCTGCGCGAGGACTCCGAGGAACGAGCGGAGGTCGAGGCCGCTGGCTGGGAGATCGCGTACGACGGCATGGAGATCGAGCTGTGATCCATGACGAGCCGCTGCTCTCACGCGAAGCCTTCATGGGCCGTCTGCGCGCCGAAGGTGCGTGTCGCTATCACGACAAGCACCCCTTTCATGTGCGGATGCATGCAGGAGCGCTCTCGAAGAACCAGATCCAAGGCTGGGTACTCAATCGCTTCTATTACCAGACCCGTATTCCGATCAAAGACGCGATCCTCCTGTCCAAATCCGAGGAGCCCGATTTTCGTCGGCAATGGCTGAGACGCATTCAGGAACACGACGGATCGCGCGCTGGCGAGGGCGGCATCGCACTGTGGCTCCAACTAGCCGAGGGCGTGGGCCTCGATCGCGCCGAAGTTCTGAGTCTTCAACGGGTCCTTCCGGCTGCACGGTTTGCCTGTGATGCGTACGTGCAGCTCGTACGCGAGCGTTCCTTCGTTGAAGCGGTCGCTTCCTCACTTACCGAATTCTTCTCGCCGGACATCATGACGCGTCGCCTTGCCGCGTGGGCCGAGCACTATCCGTGGGTCGAGCCGGAAGTGCAGGAGTACTTTCGCAGTCGCGTGCCGCGTGCGCGACAAGACTCCGACGAGGCGCTCGAGCTGGTACTAACCCATGCGACCACCCGAGTGATGCAGGAGCGCTGCATCCAGGCGTTCGTCACGAAGTGCGACGTGCTGTGGTGTCTGCTCGATGCAGTCGAGCGCGGCTTTCCGGAGTAGCCCATGGACAGCGCCCCCCAGCTCGACCGCTACTATCGATTGGCCCCGAAGGCACGCCTGCGCTGGGACGCCACCAGGAGAGCCCACTTTTTGTTGTATCCGGAGCGGGGTCTCAAGCTCAACGCCACCGCTGCCGCGATTCTGCTGGCATGCGATGGCGCCAACGACTTGGGCGCGATTTGCGAGCAGGTTGCGCAGAGCTTCGCCGTGTCGCGCGAGCAGATCGAGCGCGACGCGAGCGCTTTTTTCATCGAGCTCATCAAGCGCGGCCTATTGGTGGAAGGTCGATCATGACCGAGGCTCCCTATACGCTGATCGCAGAGCTCAGCTATCGCTGTCCACTGCGCTGCCCTTACTGTTCGAACCCACTCGACTACCGGGACACAGCCGGGGAGTTGTCGACCGAGGTCTGGCAGGATGTGTTCCGCCAGGCGGCCGCGCTGGGCGTGATGCAGCTCCATCTGACAGGCGGCGAACCGCTCGTGCGCAGGGACCTGGAGGAACTCGTCCAAAGCGCTCACGGGCTCGGTCTCTACGTCAACCTGGTCACGAGCGCGATTCCTCTTTCGCGGGACCGACTGGTTAGGCTCCGTGACGCGGGTGTCGACTGCGTGCAGGTCAGCATTCAAGACGCCTTCGCGGAGAGCGCCAACGCGATCGCAGGCTTCTCAGGCTTCAACGAGAAACTCGAAGCCATGGCATGGGTCAAGGAGCTCGGGCTGCCCTTGACGATGAACGTCGTCTTGCACCGCGCAAACCTGGAGCACGTCCCCGAGATCATCGCGCTCGCCGAGCGTGTGGGGGCAGATCGGCTGGAGCTCGCAAACACTCAGTACCTGGGCTGGGCACTCGAGAATCGGCAAGCGCTGATGCCCTCTCGCGAACAGCTCATGCACGCACACGGCCTCGCCATCGAAGCCAAGGCGCGCCTGACCGGGCAGATGGAGATCCTGTTTGTCATGCCCGACTACTTTTCTCGCTACCCGCGCTCATGCATGGACGGCTGGGCACGTCGCTTCTTGCATGTCACGCCCGACGGGACCGCCCTGCCTTGTCATGCGGCGGCGTCCATTCCGCAGCTGTCCTTTGAGCGGGTGACCGAGCGCTCGCTCGCGTTTCTCTGGTACGAATCGCACGCGTTCAATGCCTATCGTGGCGACCACTGGATGAAGGAGCCTTGCTCCAGTTGCGAGCGGCGCACGGTGGATTTCGCGGGCTGTCGCTGCCAAGCCTTCGCCCTCACCGGGGACCCTACCGCGACCGATCCCGCGTGCTCACTGGCGCCCAGCCACGAGATCGTCGTCAAGGGCCGCATCGGAGGGCCCGAGCGCCGCTATCTGCACCGCGGCTCCAAGAGCCGTTGAGGTTTGGGCAAGTTGCTCGAGAAGACGACCAGTTTGACGCGCTCTCATTTCAGCCCTGAGCAACGCATCGCGATCGCTGTTGCGGGCACCGGGAGCTTCACGACCGCCTTCACGGCCGGCGTGATCAATGTCGCAAACCCGGCGATCGCTCGAGAGCTCGGCTTGAGCGTCGGCCAGGCGGGATGGGTACTCACGAGCACCCTCCTTACCATTTGTGTGCTCTTACCGTTCGGGGGTCGCCTCGGGGATGTGGTGGGTCACATCCGCAGCTTCGGTATTGGCCTCTTCGTATTTTCGCTGGCCGCCGTCTTCGCCAGCCAAGCACCCACGTTTCCTTGGCTGCTGACTGCGCGGGTGATGGCCGGCGCGGGTGCCGCGGTGCTGATGGCCACGGGCCCCGCGCTCATCACGACCCGCGTGCCGCCGAGCCTGGCAGGCAGCGCGCTCGGCGTTCAGGCCAGCATGACCTACGCGGGACTCATGCTTGGGCCAGTGGCCGGAGCGTGGCTCGTGGCAGCGTATGGGTGGCGCAATGCCATGCTCGCGGCAGCCCTGCTCGCGCTGCCCATGGCAGCCGCCGCGCGTGTACTGCACACACGCGACCGTCCGAAAGAGCGCTCGCTCGCTCGTTCTTCAGCGCTGCACGGGATGCGTGCGCTCGTGTCTTCCCCAGGCTACGCGGCCGCCCTGGCTGCGGGCTCGCTGCAGTACGCTGCCTCCTACTCGCTTGTGTTTCTGCTGCCCTTTCAGCTTGAGCACACGCTCCGAGAACCGTCACGGACGGTCGGTCTGTTGCTGGCCATCTCGCCGCTCGCCATGGCCATGCTCTCGCCCGTGGGGGGTGCCCTGGCCGACCGCCTGGGCTCGCGCGAGTTGTCCACGCTAGGGATGCTCGTGCTCGCGCTTGGGCTGGAATGTGCGGGCGCCGGTGTTCGCGCGCATCAGCCGGTTGAGTTAGCGATCGCGCTGTTCTGCGTCGGCAGTGGCGCCGCCTTCTTCGTCACGCCAAACAATCGAGCGCTCATGGCGGCGGCGCCGATGGGCCAACGCGGACTGGCAGGTGCTCTCGTTGGTTTGACGCGTCAGTTCGGAATGGTGCTGGGTGTCGCAGGGGGAACACTCTGCGTAAACCTGTTTGGCGAAGACAGTCAGACTGCGGGCACCCGAATCGACGAGGCGACGTTCGCGGCGACGCTCTCCGTGAGCGCGGTCATCGCACTCGCGGGAGCATGCTTGTCGTGGCGGTCGCGGGCCTAGCGCTCGCCAAGCGCTCACGGCGCATGGGGAAAATCTCGATACATCTTACCCAGCGTGGTGAGCGTTCCATCCGTCGCGTACAGCGCCGATGACCCTCCAGGCAGACTATCCACGGCAAATGGGAACCAGGCATAGCGCTCCACGTAGTCGAGATTTTCCAAGGCCGGCAGGACCTCGCGCATGAACGCTTGAACTTCTTCCGGCGAGTTGGCGTTGGGTTTGCTCGCCGTCGCCGACCAGTCCGCAGGCGCAAACTCCGTGATCCAGATGGGAAGGTTATACAGATCATGCACTGCGCGCAGATGTCCGAGCAGACTGCTCGCGTCGGCTCCGCCATACCAATGCACAGTGATGAAGTCGACGCGATAGCTCTTCGCCCTCGCTTGGGTCATGAAGTCTTTGACCCACGCCCCTTCGGCGTGTACCCCGGCAGGACTGCCGAGTCTGAGATTGGAGAGCTCCAAAGCAGGCCAGGCCATGAGGGCGTTCGCAACCGAGAGGTTCGCCTGCTGCGCACCATCTGGTTCGTTGAACCCGAGTAACGCGCTCGCTTTGCCTTGCAGGCCTGTGCACTTGGTCTCGAGGCCTGACAGGTCGCCCCAGTAGCCCCAGATCATGGGGATGAACTCGGTGCGCGCGGGCAGCTGCTTTGGCCAGGTCGAGCCCCAGTTGTAGCTCCAGCTCGGCTGCATCAGCGCGAGCTTGTCGTCTGAACCCCCCTGGCCGAGCTTGGTCGAACGAATGGCCCAGCGCTGCGCCCCGCTATCGCTGCATTCGTTCTGCACCACCGCCATGGTTTCAGTTGCCTCGCCGTAGTCCGCCTGCAGACACTTTTGGCTGTGCTTGTTGATGATCCGAAGGTAGCCATCTTCCATCGGTTCGAGCCGAAAACGGCTCTCGTCCCGGTCGCCTTCCCACTCCTGGATCGGCACGCAATCGGCGGTCGACGCACCCGCGACACTGAGCGCGCGAGCGTCGCTGGCGCGCATCACATAGTAGCCCGCTCCGACGGGGCTGAACGCGAAGGCCATGCCGCTGTCCGCACGCGCCACGAGCCGTGAGCCATCTGATCCAAGGGCACCATCGATCGCCAAGCGCTTACCGCCCAGCTTGGCCTGCACATAATATCTAGTTCCTGCGGCAGGCACGAGACCGACCGGTGGCGTTGGAGAAAGTGAGAGCGCGACAGGAGGTGCATCGCTTTCGTGAACGTCGCATGACGGCGCACTCCCATCAGCACCCGCCCCACCGCTCGCATCGCCTTGCGTGGCGAAGCTCGCATCGCCGCCGGTGCGGCTTGATGCGGGCTTGTGCCCGCGCGACGAAGCGCTGCACCCAGAGGTCAGCCACGCTGCGGTCAAACATGCCGTGATGATTCGTGCTCTCGATTGCATGGGCGTTTCCTTTGCGAGCATCAGGGGGGCGTGGGGCAGTCGCCTTGTGCGCATCTCTGCCCTAGCGCAACTCCGATGCGCGCGCCTATGATCCACTGCGCTGCGGGATCGTAGTGGTAGAAGCGGCTTAGGTCGTCGGTGACGACCAGGGACACGTGCGGATCCTCGGCGGCGATGCGTGCCTGAGCGCCGTGAACGGCGAGACCGCTGGAGGCCGCCGTCTTCGCCCAGTAGCCGATCTGGACGATGACGACCGGCAGCTCCGGATTGCCGGTGTCCTTGCGTACGTCAGCAACCAGGTGCCGGAGGTTTGACTCGTATTCGGCACCACTGGCGGCGCTGAATCCATCGTTCTCTCCCTGGAACCAGACGAAGGCGTCCCAGCGGCAGTTGCCGTCTGCGCACCGCGGGTGGATCTTGGTGCCAGCGGCGGCGAGCGCGTGCATCTGCTCTGCAAGCTTCAAGTAGAGACGCCCCGTGCTGCGCCCATGCTCGGTCGCGGCGCTGGGGCTCAGCCATTCTGCATAGAGCGTCGTCCCTCCCTCCACGACCTTGGTGAGTGCCACGGGGCCCGTGAGCGTCTCGCCTGCCATGCGGCCGAGGGTGAGCTCCGGCCCAAAGGGATTGCCGCAGCCGAACGCGAGCGGGGCGGGCAGAGCGCCATTGCGCGAGCACAATACATCGTCGCGCGGCTCAGTCAGGTAGTTGCCGACCACGGCTGCACTTGAGAGCTGGTCGAGCTGTGCGGCCTCGTTGGCCGAAACCTCGGGCGACGCGGCGTACCGAGCGTAGCCGTTGTTGAAAGTCTGGTACCAGGTGTCGAGCGCTTGCGCGACACGTGTCTGCTTCGTGTTGGAGGGGCCGGAACCGAGCTCACTCAGCAACGAAGTGGCTAGCGTCTGGTCAACGTTGCCCTGCATGTTCGATTGCCCGGCCAGGAGGAATGCCCACACCCGGCTGGGGTCGTTGCGCTCGGCGTCTGAGGGGGTCTCGCAGCCCGTGCGGCTGGCATCAAGCACGCAACTCCCACCATCCCCGCATTGGCTGGGCGTGCACGCATCAGTGCTGTCGGGACTGGCGTCCGAGGCGCCTGCGTCGATATTTGAGTCCAAGCCAGAATCCGAGACGCGCGCGTCGCTGCTTGAGGGCTCGCCGCCATCGAAGTGGTCGCTCCGACCGCTGTCAGCTTCGTGCGAGAGACGAGAGGCACAGGCCGAAAGGGCTGAGAAGCACAGCAATAGAAAGACGATTTTTGCGCGCACGGGAGCTCCGATCGTGATGAGTTCTTGTCAACTGTCCACTCGTCCCGGCTCCTCGCCGCGACCCGGCATAAGCGCCAAGCGCCCTTTTGGGGAGCTTGTACACCTTACTTCTGCGTCGGGCCCTCTACGGGCATTGGTATAGGTCGAGCAGGCCCTGAATCGCGGCCTGGATCTGGGCTCCGCGGGTCGCGTCGAACTTGTCGAGCCAGGGGTTGTACCAGCCTGGTCCGTAGTCGGGATCTCCGCCGGTGCAGGGGCACTTTGGGTAGATTCGAGCGAAGTGCGCCTTGAAATCAGTGTTGTTCTTGGGAGCCACGGTCTTGTAGCGGGCGATGTGCGAACACACAGCCTGCGAAACTCCTAACCCGTGAGCTGCGATCTGCTGCTTGAGGGCCGCGGCATTCACGGGGTGGATGCCCCAGAAGTGAATGAGTGGAGTCACGTCACCCCCGGCGGCGATGGATAGCCGAAGAATACGGCTGTCCACCGGGTCGAGCCCGTCGCTGGGCGTATGATTCATGTAGTCGACGTGCTCCTGATGGTAGAAGTCGCGCAGCGGCTGCCAACCAAAGATGCGGTACATGTCGGCGTACTTCGCGTAGCCCCGTTGTTGGTACCTGAACTGGTCCTTCGTCGTATTGGAGTAGTCCATCTCCTTGCCGGCGATGAAGTTGTCGGTGACCATCCAGTTGATCGCTGCGTCGTCCGGGGAGAAGCCCAGGCTTCCATACGAGGGCCCAAACGATCTCTGGAAGGCCAGGTCGTAATCGACTCCAAACTTGACGTTGGTTACGTACGAGTGCGGAAAGTTGACGATGGCTTCGGGTTCGCCCCGGAACTTTGTCATCAGCTGCGAGTGGCCAAGCTCGTGGAAGTCGATCTCGAAGGAAGTGGGATCCGTGAGCATCCAATACTGCTTGTTGCCGGTCTCGATTTGGGTGGGGTCGTAGGTGTTGTTGACCTGCGGGTAACCTATCCCAAACGCGCCGTGGCGTATCTGAACGTCGACTTGCTCGTACAACACGGTCCGATTGCGCTTCTCGGGGGGAAAACCGAGGAGCTCCGACACCCCATCCATCGCCTTGTCCCACTTCTTCAGAACTTCGGTGGGATCCTCGGACGCATAGATCCAGCTGCTGGGCAGCTGCATCATAAACTTGTCGGTCTCGAAGTCGGCCCATGGGCCCGGTGCGGTGCGGCGTTGCTTCCAGTCAGCGGCGGTGGTCGTGTCGAAGCTCTTGAGGGAGAAGAACGGCGCATCGATGACGCCGCTGATGGATACCTTCACGAGGCCCAGGTCGGCCAGGTACGGCACGAGGATATACACGCCCCCGCCCAGAGGATTGGCCACGTACGTATCCTTGCTGGTGATCGGGAAGGTTCTCGTGACGCGATCGAGTCGCGTGTGGGTGCTCTTGTTTGCGTGATCGGCCGTGTGGGCGCCGACCAGAACGCTGTATCCCGCGCCTATCATCGACTGAGGTACGGTGACCTTGCCGATGCTTCCCGGGCTCAGATACAAGCCGGTGGGCCGTCGGACGGGCTCCGTCGCAAAGGCTACAGGACGCCCCCAATAGGCCGGGGAACTCGCGGAAATGGTGGCCTCGTGGCTCTCGGTGGGGTCGGTCGGAGGCTCCGCCGCCCCTGGAAAGTAGTCGGCAGTCAGGAAGCGCTTTCCATCAAGCAGTGACTGGCATCCTCTTACATTGTCCGCGGTGAAGACTTTCTCCAGGATGGTCTGCTGAATAGACACCATGGCGCGGGCGAGCTCCAAGCCGTCGCCAGCGGTGCCGGTGCGCGGGATCCCTTTCTTGGTCGCGTCGGTCATGAAGAGCGGGCCGACGCCGGTCTCGTAGCCGTGCACGAGGTCCAGCGCTCTTTTCATGAGGTCGGCGTCGACATCGAGGAAGGCTGCATTGTCGATGAAGTGAGTCATCGCCGCGTCGAGGTCAGTCGGGGACAAGGGAGCCTTACCTCCAACCTGACCTTCTAACAGGTCGAGGGCTGAAGCGAGATTGCTGGCGGACACCCCGACGGCATCGGCCTTGTCGAGGAAGAGCGCCTTGAGCTCGCGATCCGACAACAAGCGCCCATAGCTGTGTAGCTCGCTGACCTCGAATGGAACGATGGAACCATAGCCTTCGTCGCCGATGCGCAGTTTGTCGTTGTAGACATCCGGCGCTGCAGGACCAGAAACTTCATCGAGGTTTACGTCCACGGCGAACATCGAGCCGTCCCCTCGGTTGTCGTAGCGCAACCCGACGTGCACCCACACTCCGGCTTTGAACGGCAGCGACGTGACTGCCACAAAATCGCCGCTGGTGGGTGCTGAGCTCGCAAGCAGCTCGAGATCGCCGTCCGCACGCAGGTTGGTGGTCAGGATGAACCCCTGCGCGCGGCTGTATTGGCTGGTGGTGCCGATGATCTGGGAGGCGCCGGTGGCCTTGAGCCACATCGACAAGCTGAAGTCCCCGCCGGCCTTTCCGAGCTGCAGGCAACCGTCGTTCTTGATGTCGATGAACTGACTGTCCTGGATTCGTAGGGCTGAAGCTCCACTCGGCCCTGACGTGTCCGCGATGCTATCAGATTTTGCGTCGATCGAGGCCGGGTCGGTCAGCGAGAGTCCGTCACAGCCGGTCGTCGATGGAGCGACGAGTAAGGCTGGGCACTCAAAGCGCTCGACGCCAGAGTCACTTGCGGAGCCTCCGTCCACCGACCCGTTCGACGACCCGGAGTCGACCTCGGGGCGCGTTCTCGGGTCGCCTTCGCTCTTACCGGACGAGTGAGAACCGCACGCGGACAGTACGCCGCCAAATACGAGGAGAGCGAAACCATGGACAGTTTTTTGATGCATTCTCTGTTGCCTCCTGTTGCGCCCAGGACCCGCACCAGACAGAAGGTGTCTGTAGGACGGGGGGTGGGGGCTTCACTGTATGTCGCCTGGCGCGGGGGGCCTTCGCCGCGCGGATCGCACATCCGCCCAGAGGCTCGCCACGCGGATGGGCGTGCGCGCTCTTGAGTGAGCGCCAGACCTATATATGTCGGGCTCCGCATCGATCCTTCGATTCAGGACTGTGGCAGCCACGAATCTAGAAAGATCTGCCTGAAATTGCGGATACTTGCAGCCTGCGCTGAGCGCCGCTCCCAACTGGGGCAAGCCGTGCGCTGGGTGAGTTTCGTTACTTGTCTGTGGTCGAGCGCGCGATTATGCACGCGCCACGAAGTCACGCCCGCGGACCCGGTGCGGCGTGCGCGACTAACTCGAGGAAGACACGGCAGCTGCGGCTGGGAGGTCCTCCAGTGTCCGACCGCGTGCGCCTCGAGTCACTCATGCCCGAGCGGAAGCTAAGACGGGCGTGTCTTAGAGCGTTAGTCCACCAGGCTGCGGACCCGGCAAGCCGTGCCCGGCCGTCTGCACCTTACCTTGTTCATCCCGGCAGGAGGTCAGGTGCTTCGCCATCCGGCGATGCCAGCACGACCGTGTAACCATCCGGATCGGAGAGCCAGAACTCGCGGTGCGAGGCGTTCGGGTTTCGGTGCACATCGAGGACGACCCTGGCTTTGAGCTCACGGGCGCGTGCGACTACCGCGTCGAAATCGTCAACCTCAAACCAGAGCATCATGCCGTTGCCGATCGGCAGCTTGGGGTCGCCGAGATGGCCGTGGTGATGATCGACCTCCCAGGCGTGAAGCTGCAAAATCAGCCCATCTGTGCCCCATTGGCTGCGATGCAGTTTGGGGTCGGTGAGGCGGTCGTATTCGGGGCCGCCGTGAGCGCTCTTGCAGCCGAGAAGCGTCTGGTAGAAGCGACTCGAAGTTTCGACATCACGACACACGATCATGGGTTGGGCTCGCATTCGGCGACCTTAGCAGGACCCGCGCCGCCCGCATGGCACAGACGTGAGCGCGTTTCTTCACGCACAGCCTGTTGGTGAGGTCTTCGCGCATCCGGTAACGTGGTACAAGCTCGTGCGCGAGCGTGGCTCCAACTCAATGATCGAAGCTTGGTGGCGCTCGTTGCGGCATAAGTGGCTTTACCTCCATCACTTGGACACCATCGCGACCATCCGTGGCTTGACTGCCTTCTACGTGCTCGAGCACAACACAGTCATGCCGCACTCGGCGTTTCGGGGACAGACACCTGATGAGATGTATTTCGGGCATGGCGAGCGTGTGCCGGAACAACCCGCTGCGCGGGGCCGACGCGCGAAGGCGTTGCGTCGAAGAGAACCAACGACGCCAGTGTGCCGCCTGTCCGAGGGGTGGACTGGACTACAAGAGGGAGGTGGCGGCATGACGGTGATGACGAGATTCCCTGCGGCCTCGTGGGTGTTGCAAATGTGGCAGCCAAGTACGGAATGCTCGACTACGTAGCTGGGCGGAATCGTGTTGGCGGTCCCGCACACCCGCGGAAATGTGCTGCGGCCCGCGCGACGAGCGAATACGCTGAACGGAGAAAGAAGTACCTCGCCTCTGTCATGCACTTGCACACTCCCCCCGACTGCACATGAACCGTATGATGTCCGGCAGTGAAGTCGAGCGGTGGGTCGCGCTGGCGGCCCCCAGGCGCTTTGAGATCGTGCGGGAGCTCGGTGCCGGCGCGATGGGTGTCGTTTACGAAGCATTCGACCACGAAGCGAAAGCTTCCATCGCCATCAAAGCGCTGAAGGAAAATGAGGCGCGCGTCGTTCAGCGCTTTAAGACGGAGTTCCGCGCCCTGCAGAGCCTCGCGCACCCCAATCTGCTGTCACTGGGGGAATTGTTCGAGGTCGAGGGCCGCTGGTTCTTCACCATGGAGCTGGTCGTGGGGCGCGACTTCCTGTCGTACGTGTGGGGCCGTGACGGCGGCTTGTCGGGGTACGCAAACGGTCGCGGCCAGTTGCCCTCGGACTTCGCAGAGGGGGCGGCACCAGCCGTGACGCCGCTCGACGAAGAGCGCCTGCGCGGCGCGTTGCGCCAACTGGCCAGCGGTCTGGCCGTCCTCCACGAGGGCGGGATGGTGCATCGTGATGTCAAGCCCACAAACATCCAGGTGACGCGGCAAGGTCGCGTTGTGCTCATGGACTTTGGGCTGGTCACGCCGCTACAGACCGTTCAGCAATCGGCAGATGGGAACGGCATCGGGACTCCTGAGTATATGGCGCCCGAGCAGGCCGTAGGCGGCACGGTGAGCGCAGCCGCGGACTGGTACAGTGTGGGTGTTCTCCTCTACGAGGCGCTCACGGGGCGCCTGCCGTTCACGGGCAGCTCGATGCTCATCGTGATGGACAAGCTCCGGTACGAGGCGACCCCGCCGGGCACGCATGTGCCGGACCTACCCCGAGACCTCGCCGAGTTGTGCGTCGAGCTGTTGAGACGGGAGCCCGAGGAGCGCCCCGACACTTCGTCCATCCTTACGCGCCTGGGCCTCGATGAGCCCGCACGCGTGTCCGGCGCGCCCGCTGCGTGGTCACTGCACGCGCAGCCTTTCGTCGGCCGTCAGCGCGAGCTCTCCCAGCTTGGCGAGGCACTGGACGCTGTCGATGGCCGGCCCTCCGTCGTGCTCGTTGAGGGTGAATCGGGCATCGGTAAGAGTGCGCTAGTCGAACACTTCGTGCGCACCAGTTGCATGACAGACCCCCGCATCGTGGTACTTGCGGGACGCTGCTACGAGCAAGAGCGGGTCTCCTACAAGGCGTTCGATGGGGTGGCCGATTCGCTCTGCCAGCTGCTCGCGAGCATGCCAGCGCACGAGGTGCGCCAGGTCATGCCCGCGCAGCCGGGACTACTGCAGCAGCTATTTCCCGTGCTCAAGGGTGTCGAAGCGGTCGCGCGAGCCCTGATCGAGCCCGAACTGCCCGACGGTCGGGCGCAGCGAGCGCGTCTGTTCGGCGCGTTTCGTGAGCTGCTGGTCCGCTTGTCGCGTCTGCGGCGGCTCATCGTAATCATCGACGACATGCAGTGGACGGATGCGGACAGCCTCTTGCTGTTCGCAGAGGTGTTCGGCGGAGATAAACAACCGCCAGCGGCGCTGGTACTCGTCACACTGCGCACCCTAGAGCACCAGAGGTACCTTGCGCTGACTGACGCCCTCGCCGGAGTGAGGGCAGTGCGCACGCTCCCCGTGGAGCCCCTATCGAACATCGATGCCCGCGAGTTGGCGACTCTGTTGATGCCCACGCGGACTCCCGCCGCGCTCGAGACCATCGCGCGAGAGACCGGTGGCCATCCTCTTTTCGTACAGGAGCTTTCGTACCACGCGGACACGAGCGGGCCCTGCACGAGCCTCGACGGCGCGTTGCAGGCCCGTATGGCGGCGCTGCCGCCGCAGGCGGCTGAACTGCTCGCCGTGTTGTGCATCGGGGGTCAGCGCATCACGCGCGACGTGGCGGCGCTGGCAGCTGGGCTCGATGGGGCAGCCTTCGCGAGGGCGATCAGCGTACTGCGCGTGGCCCGCCTGGCCCGTACCGACGGTAGCCAGTCGACCGACACCCTCGTGCCCTACCACGACCGGGTCAGTGAGGCGCTTCTGTCGACGCTGGACGGCGCCCGCCGGGTCGCGGTGCATGACTGCCTGGCGACGGCACTCGAGCAGACAGGAGGCGACGCGCGCGCCATCGTCCGACATGCCATGGCTGCGGGGCAGTCTGCACGGGCGGCCGTCAACGCGCTGGTGGCGGCCAGAAAGGCGAACCGTGCGATGGCCTTTGATCAAGCAGCGGACTTCTACGAGAAGGCCATCGCGCTCGGCAGCCACGATGAAGCGACCACCAGCGATCTACGAATGGGGCTGGCGACCGCGCTTGCAAACGCCGGGCGAGGGTCACAAGCAGCAGAGATGTTCGTGCTCGCATGCGAAGGGGCGGACCCAGCGCGGCGCCGGGAGTGCCAGCGCCAGGCGGCGGAGCAGTGGCTGATCACGGGCCGTCTCCGAGAGGGACTGGGCATGATCGGCACCGCCCTCGAGGAGATCGGTGAACCCCGGCTGCTGGCACCGCGGCGCGCGATGGCAGCCGTGATGTGGCGACGGACCCTGCTCAACGTGCGCGGTCTGGCGTGGACCCCGCGCGCGCCCGATGACGTGGCCTCGTCCGAACTGGCCCGCGTGCAAGTTCTCGGCGCCACGGCCATGGGGCTCAGCATGGTGGACCCCGTTCGCGGAGCGGCCTTCGGCGCCGAGTATCTCCGCGCTGCGCTAGATCTCGGCGACGCCCGCGAGGTGGGCAGGGCGTTGGGTGTCGAGATGACTTTTCTCGGCGCGCAGGGTAGCCAGAGACGAGCGACGCGATGCCTGCATGCGCTCGAACGCGTGGCCGACGCCAGGCTCGACGCTCCGTATTTCCGCGCAGGGGTCGAGGTGCTCCGCGGCATCTATCGATACTTCGCCGGACAGTGGCGTGACTCGTACCTGGCCCTTACTGCAGCGGACGAGCTGTACCGTCAGGTCGGCGGGGCCACGTTCGAGCGCAACAACACCAGCGTATTTCGCGTATTTTGCATGCGACACCTGGGAGACATCAAGGGTCTGCGCACGCTGGTGGGCTCGCTGTGTCGCGAAGCTCAGGGCCGCGGCGACCTTTACCTCGAGACCACCGTGCGCCGCTACGCAAGCCGATATCCGCTGCTGGCCAACAATCAGCCCGAGGAGGCACTCGAAGAGCTGAGACGGTGCCCGTGGGCCGCGCCCGCCGGCGCCTATCACCTGCAGCACTGGTACGAACTGGACGCGCGCTGCGAGACGGCGTTGTACTGCGCACACGGCGAGATTGCGGAGGTGCCGGCGGAGTTCGAGCGGGGGTTCGCTGCGCTTCAGCAGTCCATGATCCTACGCGTGCAGCCGGTTCGAATCATGTCGCGGTCTCTACGTGCTCGGCTCATGCTCGTGGCCTCGCCCGGATCGTCGGAGCTGCGCCGAGTCGAGGCCATCGCGCGCCAGATCGCTCGAGAGGGTACTGGCTACGCGAGGCTTCAGGCACACCTTCTACGCGCGGCTGTCGCAAGCCGACGGGGCCGGCCTGACGAGAGTGTCGCGCGGCTGCGCGAGGCGGTCGGGACCGCCCGGGAGCTGGAGCTTTCGCTGCACTTGGCTGCGGCGAGGAGACGGCTGGGGCGACTCCTGGGCGGGAACGAGGGCGCAAGCCTCCTCGCCGACTCCGACGCGTGGATGGCCGAGCACGAGGTGGTCGACCCCGAGCGCATGTGCGAGGTGGTGGCCCCAGGCTGGCGCCGCGGATGACCAGCCCGCGGGGTGCTAGCCCGAGCAGCGTGCTCGTTGTTGAAGATGACGATGACGTTCGCGCGCCAAGAAGTACGACGGCACCCGCGAGGCGCACGTGGAAGACATTCCTGGAGGTGCACTGGGAGGTGAAGACCCGGCGCGTTCACATCGCGGGCATCGTGCACCAGCCACATGGAGGGTGGATGATGCAGGTTGGCAGGAACCTGCTCGACGCGGGGCACGGACTCTTACTCGGCCAGCGCTACCTGATTCTCGACAGGGACCCGGTCTACACGCCGGACTTCCGCAGGCTGCATAGTGGCCGACCTTGTTTCGGGACCATACGGGGTTGGCAGCCGTTCTGACGCGGTCCCGACTTTTCAGTCGTAAAGCACCCTAACACGCGTGATATATTCTGGAGTCGACGAGAAGAGAAGATGGACGAGTCCCAGTCACTTGCCATATACACCGCGCGGTTGGCTCGCCTGACCGAGGCCGACGCGCTCAAGCTGGTGCAGGCTCCGATGCTCGTCCAGACCAGCGCCGAGCAGGTCGAGTTACGTCAGGGATTTCACACCGAATTCATCGACCGGCGCGCGGCCTTGAACAAGCAATCGGCCCCGATTGAGCGCGAAGTCTTCGCGGTTCGTAAGCGCGGAGATAGCGTGTTCGGGGGTCACATCAGCGTCGGGCGCACACAGAACCTCGACGTGCCGATCGCCCGTTCTGGCGTCTCCAAGTTTCATGCGTTCTTCGCCTGTGACGTGCACGGTCGGTATCAGCTGACCGACAAGGAATCCAAGAATGGCACGTTCGTGGGGAGCAAACGACTGACGCCCGGAGAAGCCGAGCTTGTGCCTGATGGGATCCAGATACGGTTTGGCGGGCATGCCTTCCTCTTCATGGAGCCCGCTTCATTCGTACGCTTTGTCCAGGGGCGGCAAGCGCACGGCTGATAAGGCGATTGCGCGAGGTTCCCGTCGGCAGGCCGGGCCTGGGCGGCATGAATAAAAAATGGATCGCGTAGGACTCTTGATCGCGCCGATCCGGATTGCACCCGCTGGACGACCTGCGAAGTTCATGAAGCCCTCGCATGCCTGAGTCAGCCCCATCGGCAGGGAACCTCCGCTAAGGCAAGGAGTGTCGCAGCTGCTCTACCTGCGCCAACAGGTTAATCGCTTCGCGCTTCGTTTCGCCCTGCATCAGCGCTTCAGCAGCGCTCACGTGGTGCCGAGCGCCCTCTAGGTCCTTCTTACCAGCGAGGTGTGCGAGCACGAAGTGAGCGGTTGCAATCGACAAGCTCTGGATCGGATCCTTGGCGTCGCGCTCCTGGGGCGCCTGTTGTTCGCGCAGTTCGAGTACGCGCGATGCATCTCTGCGTGCGTCCGAAGCCCGGCCTTGCAGCAGCGCAAGCCGCGCACGCGTCGCGAGGGCGTGCGCGACGCTGTGGTGGGCCTCGCCATAGATTTTGGTGCTGAGCCTAAGGGCCTCGTCGATTGAGGTGGCGGCCAGCTCGAGTTGGCCAGTGACCAGGCTCGTCACCGCCGTTGCGTCCAGGGCCGCCACCATCGAGTCGGATTCTGCATGGCCCTGGGTGCGCATCTTTGCGATTGCGTCAGCATAGCGGCGCAACGCTTCCGGGTAGTCGCCCCTCTCGTAGGCGACCGAGGCGTATGACACCCTGGCTCCAGCCAGGTGTTCATCCTCGGCCAAGAGCGCCGTCTGCAGAATCGACAAGGCCGTGCGAATCAGCTCTTCAGCCTCGTCCCACCGCCCCAGGTCGACCAAGCTGCAGCCGAGATTCAGCACGGAGAGGCCGACTAGCGGGTGCTTCTCGCCAAGCGTGGCCCGTCGCATACCCAGCACGCGCGCGTCTAGCTCGGCAGCCCGTTCGGCGTCCCCTTCCTCGGCGTAGAGGGTGGCTAGGTTGGCTAGGAAACGGCCCATGTTGATGTTGTCGGGGCCAAGGCGCTCCTCCGCCATCTCGACGGCGCGTATCATCACGCGCTTCGCTTCCGCCGCCTTGCCGCGGTCTGACAGGGTGTAACTAAAGCTGACAAGCAAGTGCGCGGTATCGATGTCATCCGGAGCCTTCGCGCTCGACCGCAGCTCGAGGGCTTTGCGAAAGCTGGTTTCGGCCTCCTTGAACTCACTCTTGCGGTAATGAAGGTTCCCGATTGCGTTGTGGTAGCTGGCGTGCAGAAGCGGGTTGTCCGCTTGGGAGGCGAGCAGCAACTCGGTGGGGAACCTGAGCGCGAGACCCTCGTCCAGCTCTGATTTACGCACATGTACATCGATGGTATGGATGAGGGCACCCGCTACGTGGGCGAAATCCTTGGTGGAGGCCGCGGAGAGCGCGGCGCCACGAAGGTGGTCGAGCGCGTCGTCGTAGCGAGCGAGCAGCTCATCGACCTCAGCCATCCGAAGTAAGGTCTGTGCACGCAGCGGTGCATATTCCAGCGTTTGCACCTTCGCGTAGGTCGCTCGAATGAGCTCGTCCGCGTCCTGATACTTGCCGGCGAGAGTGAGTCCCTCGACCCTGTCGACCTCCCGTTCGAGTCGTTCGACCTGTGCGGCCAGGGCCGGGTCGGTTGGCTTCGGCGCCACTTGTTGTAGCGAGTCGATGTCGTCGCAGTGGGCTACGTTGGCCAGATGGGCGAGAGCTTCGGGGATGCGCTGAAGGGTCTGGCTCGTCGCACCGTCCCCGGCTCCCTGGACCAGACTCTCTACCTGCAAACGCCGGCGCGCGAGGCAACGCATGCGCATGTCGAGCAGCCCGGAGGACTGCGCGCCGCGCACGAATGACGCCTCACACGCCTGCGTGTAGCTCGCTTCATAGTTGTCGAAAAAGCGTCCCAGGCCCTTGCTGACGGTCTTGTAGAGGGAGCCAGCACCGCGAGCGCCGGCGCCGCTCAGCACACCGTAGAAGTGCGCTTGAGCTTCTTGCGTCCACATTTGCCGAGCCTGTTTGCTGCCTCGCCTACAGCGGACCTCCGGCCCTTCGCGAAACGAGGCGAATGACACTGCGCCCACGGCTACCATCACAGCTAGGACCACTGTGGCACGTGCAAGCCATGCGCGACGATCTCGGCGCAACTCCGCGAGCAGAGCGTCCATGCTTGGAAAGCGCCCTGCCGGATCCGAGGCGAGCCCGCGTATGAGCACCTTACGCAACCAGCGCGGAATCGTCTTACCGTTCCGCGCGGCCTCGAGCGTACGCGCGAGGTCAGAGCCTTCCTTGGCCGGCACAACCTCGCAAACCGCCTCGCAAAGTGAGGCGCAGAAGCAGAACTGATCGGCGCGCGCGTCGGCCACCTTACTCTCGCGCTGCTCGGGCGACATATAGCGGGGTGTGCCGACGACTGTCCCATGCACGGTGAGCCGCGAAAGCCCCGAGCGGGTGGGCATCGTCACCTCGGGGGAGCCAACGACAGCCAGGCCATCTGGCCCGACACTGGCGCTCGAGGTGACACTGACACTGGAGAGCACGTCTTCGGTCGCGCGCGCGACGCCGAAGTCGATGACGCGGACGCGGCCGTCGGACCCGAGCAGTACGTTTTGAGGTTTGAAGTCGCGGTGAACCAACCCCGCACGATGTGCCGCCGCCAGGCCTTCTCCGGCAGCACAGTAAGTTCGGATGATCTCTTTCAGCGGAGGCTTGTCTCGCGAGATCCAGTCCGTGAGCGTCAGGCCCTCCACGTGCTCCATTGCGATGAAGACCGCGCCATCGATGGTTCCGACGTCGTACACGGTGACCACGTTGGGGTGCGACAGCAGTGCCAGCGCCTGAGCCTCGCGCAGCGTACGGTCACGCGCGCGCTGCTGGTTCTCGGCTGTGCCCCCCGCGAAGGTCACTAGTTTGAGGGCGACACGCCGGTCGAGCTGCGGATCGAAGGCCTCGTAAACCACCCCCATGCCGCCGCGGCCGAGTGTGCGACCTACGCGGTACCGGCCCACCTCGCACCCCTCGCGCAAGTACGCGTCGGGCAGGAAGGTGCTTTCCTCGAGGGTTGAGGTCGCGTCGTCGTCCAGGTTCTGGCCGGCGTCGTCGGGCTTTGGCCCGTTCGGAACTGGGTCACGCGCGTTTTTTATGGGAGCACCAAGCCCAAGGTTACCACTGTGTGTGGGCACCGTGAATGGGTTAGCGAGGGTCGTCTTCAGTCCTCGTCGTCGTCCTTGTCCTAGGGTTGCAAGCCCGGTGGCAGCTCATTTTCGAGCGCCTCCTGATCACCGCGGACGGCGTGCGCGTTCGTCGTCGGACTTCCCTCACGATCCGTCATCCACCCACATCCATCCCGCGCAAGCGCCGCAAACTGCTGCCTTCAGGTCGTGACGCCGCTCTATACTCATCGTGTGTGTGGAATGGGTCCCTACGTCACCTCCGCTGTGCTGGGCGTGATGCTGAGCGTGCTCGCACTGTCGCCCGTCCGCGCTCAGTCGGAGCGTTCCTTCGCGCTGGACCTCGATCGCGACCTGCGCGGTGGGAAAAGCCTCGATGGGCAGTGCGAGTTGCTGACGGACGACACGGGAACGCTGGAGCTGGCGGACGTGCGCAAGCTCCCGTTTCAGCCGGCCCCGCCGGGCATATTCTCCGGCAACTTCACCCGCGCCACACACTGGTTTCGCTGCGACGCTTACAACTCGACACAGCACAGCGCGCCCTGGGTGTTGGAGGTGGCCTACACACTCCTGGATCATCTGACGCTGCACTCACCCGATGCTCAGGGGCGATACACGGCGTCGGAGACGGGGGACAGGCTGCCCTTCGCGAAGCGCGAGTATGAGTACCATGGGTTTGCCTTTCGCGTGGAGACGCCACCCGGCCGCCACACCTACTACCTGAGTGTGCGGACCGAGGGGCAGCTCACCGTGCCGATGATGGCGTGGGATCCCGACGGCTTCGCCGTCTCCCTGAATCAAAGGGCACCGCTATTGTGGATGTTCTACGGCCTGCTGCTGGCGATGCTCGTGTACAACCTGTTCATTTTGCTCTCGGTCCGGGACTTCCGTTACCTGCTCTACGTTTGTTACATCGGCGCCTACACGCTGTTTCAATTCACGCTCGACGGCCTCTCTTTTCAGTACCTTTGGCCGGACTCGCCAGACTGGGGCAATCGCTTCACGCCCGCTGCGCTCGCACTAGCGCTCACTACGGCGCTAAGCTTCGGCCGGTACTTTTGCGAGTTTCCGCTGCACTACCCGAGGTACGACCGCATCGTCGGCGGGGCCATCTATGCAGGCGGGTTGGTGATTCTGATCCTGTCTCAGATCGCCCCTTACCGACTTACCATGCTTCTCGCGATAGGCCTTCTGCTCGCGTCCATCGGCGCGCTGTTCCCGCTCGCGGTCAAGCTCGCCATCGATGGTCAGCGGCAGGCCCGCTACTTTCTCGTGGCGTGGCTGATCTTTGTCACCGGCGTCACCTTGTATTCTCTAATGGCGCTCGGTGTGCTGCCCGCCAACATGTTTACTCGATTCACGATCCGCATCGGTGCCGCTATCGAGGTGCTATTGCTTTCCCTCGGTCTTGCGGACCGGATCAACGTGATGCGACGCGACTTGCAGCAGAACGTGAAGCACCTGACGCAAGCCTTGGCGAGCGCAGAAGCCGCGCGCAGGGCAAAGAGTGTGTTTCTCGCGGGCGTCTCCCACGAGCTGAGAACTCCCTTGAATGCCATCATCAACATACCCGAAGGTTTGATGGAGGACTTTCCCCTGGTGGCCGCCGCGTTGTGTGGGCAGTGTGGGGCCCGCTTCGCTCTCGAGGAAGGAGAGAGTATAGGTCTCGAGAGCACCTGCCCTAAGTGCGCGTCCGGACCCCTGCGGACGGGGGAGGCCCGAGCCTATCACGGAGATCCGGCCGCAACGCACACGCACCTGGCACAGGTGAAGCACTCGGGCGAACACCTGCTGCGGGTCGTGAGCGACATCCTCGACGTAAGCAAGCTGGAGGCGGGCAAGATGATGGTGCAGGTCGATCGTGTCTCGCTCGGCCCTCTGCTGGAGCAGGTGCTCGCCCCTATGCGCGCCTTGGCGCAACGACAGAACATCCAGCTGCGACTCGAAGTCGAGGATCGACCAAGGTGGGTTCGCGCCGATCCACTCAAGCTCGAACAGGTACTGCTCAACCTGGTGAGCAACGCGATCAAGTTCTGCGATGGCAAAGGTATCGTGAGGATAGATGTCGTAGACGAGAATGACAGCTGCCTGATCGGTGTGCACGACACGGGGATTGGGATCGGCGACGAGGACAAGGCCATCGTGTTCGAGGCATTTGTGCAAGCTCGCAGCACAAGCAACCGACGCTTCGGAGGTACCGGGCTGGGTCTTGCCATAAGCAAGATGCTGGTCGCTGCCCAGGGTGGCGAGATTTGGTTCGAGAGCACGCTCGGGGAGGGAACGGACTTCTTCGTGCGCATCCCTCGCGCCAACGACAACGACTCTCCATCGTCGACCCCGGTTCGGTTGACCGCGATGGACCGGGAGGTGGGCAGCGATGCGTGAAATTGCAGCAGGACGGGGCGCACGGAGTGATTCAAGTCTTCCCCGAAGAAAGCTCCTGTACGTCGAGGATAGCGATCAGAACTGGATGGTCGCGGAGCTGCGCTTGGGTAAGCAGTTTGAGCTCATTCGCGCGGCCAACGACAGGGAGGCTTGTGCCGTTCTGATCGAGCACGGCGAGAACCTTTGCGCCGTGCTGATGGACATCGAGCTGATCGGGTCGTCGCTCAACGGGATGGAGCTCGCGATGCTGATTCGGGGCAGTCTGCCAGAGGACTCTATGCCTATTTTCGCGCGCGCGGTCGGGGTGCTCGCCGTACCGATTCTTTTCGTCACGGCCCATGGTCAGAGCCACTCCGAGGCTTCGGTGCTCAGGGCAGGAGGCAATGGCTTGATCTCGAAGCCCGTGGATTTTAAGCTCCTGAACATGTCGCTCATGCGCCTGCAGGTGGAGCGACTCTCCTCCCGGACCAAGGGCAAATGAGCGACGTGCTCCGACGTATTCTGTACCCATGGCGGTCGGGGTGAATACCGGTTGGTGCGCTGAGGATAAG
>JBKJIA010000594.1:0-8361 GCA_046598735.1 Polyangiales bacterium | reverse complement strand
TATAGTAAGCCCCGTTCTTATTAATAACCCCGAATTCCACGCCCAAATCGAGCAAATCCGCGACCTTATCCATACCTACCCCAAAGCGAATATCGAACTCGCACATACCAAACGGCGGCGCCATTTTGTTTTTCACGATCTTCACCCGCGTGCGATTACCGATCACATTCTCCCCCGCCTTCACCTGCCCAATCCGGCGCACGTCAATACGCATGCTCGCGTAAAATTTCAGCGCGTTTCCGCCCGTCGTCGTTTCCGGATTTCCGAAGGTGACGCCGATCTTCTGGCGCAGTTGGTTGATAAAGATGATGGACGTTCCCGAGCGATGGGCAGGCGACGTAATCTTGCGCAGCGCTTGGCTCATGAGTCGTGCCTGCATGCCCATCTGAGGGTCTCCCATGTCGCCTTCGATTTCGGACTTGGGCACGAGGGCCGCCACCGAATCCACGACGATCAGATCCACTGCATTGCTGCGCACTAAGGTCTCTACGATTTCGAGCGCCTGCTCGCCGGTGTCAGGCTGGCTTATCAAAAGCGTGTCCGGCATCACGCCCAAGCTCTTGGCGTAGGTCACGTCGAGAGCGTGCTCAGCGTCGATGAAGGCGGCAATTCCACCGGCTTTTTGGCATTCTGCGATAGCATGCAAGGTAAGGGTCGTCTTACCACTCGACTCGGGGCCGAAGATCTCCACCACGCGGCCGCGTGGATAGCCGCCGCAACCCATGGCGCGCGCCAGCGAAGGCATGCCGCAGTTGATCACTTCCACATCGGGTGCGACTTCCTGTCCGAGCGGCATGATCGAATTCTTTCCGAACTGCTTCTCGATGCTGGCGACGGCGGCTTTCATTGCGTTGATTTTGTCTAGGATACTCATGGCTCTCTCTCCTCTGCATTCTCCAGCTTGGAGAACGCGTCACTTGTTTGCGTGCGGCGAGCACCGATGCGGGCGCGGTCCAGCAAGCGGTACTGCACGGCTTCGGCTACGTGCTCGATCGCGATCCTTTCGCTCAGCGCTAGATCGGCGATGGTGCTCGCTACGCGTAGAGACTTCACGTACGCGCGGACACTCAGGCCCAGTGCATCCACCGCGCTCTCGAGCAGACTCAACCCATCTGGCTGTACGCGCTTGATCAATGCATCCAGCGCAAGGTCGCCATGGCCGCGCGCGCGCGCCCGCTGGGAGGCGCGTTCGACCCGCGCGCGCACCGCGGCACTCGACTCTCCGCGGTCACCTTCGCGCAACGTGCGCGCTTCCACGGGCTTGAGTGCGATGTGCATATCAAAGCGATCGAGCAACGGGCCTGAGATACGCGCTCTGTAGCGTTCCACCCGATCCGGACTGCACGTGCACACGCGACGTGGGTCGCCTTCGTAACCGCACGGACACGGATTCATCGCCGCACACACCAGTGGTTGCGCAGGCCAAACCACCCGTTCGGAGGCGCGTACCACCACGGCCAAGCCCGACTCCATGGTGGGTCTAAGGGCTTCCAGCGTGCCGCGTGCAAACTCAGGCAACTCGTCCAGGAACAACACACCACCATGCGCGAGCGTGACTTCGCCTGGACGAATCGGCGCGCCACCGCCCACCAAAGCGGGCTGACTCGCGCTGTGATGGGGCGCGCGAAACGGCCTGCGTACGCTCGCTAATCGCGAAGGGGGAGATGCGCCCGCTGCACTCGCGATGGTGGCGATTTCGAGGGCCTCCGCCTCGCTGGGCCGGGGTAAGATTGATCCCAAGCGTTGCGCCAGCATGGTCTTACCTGTGCCCGGCGGACCGAACATCAAAAGGTTATGTCCCCCCGCCGCGGCAACCTCTAGCGCGCGTTTGGCCGCCAACTGGCCACGCACATCACTAAGATCCGGGTCGAGAGAAAAGTCCTCCTCGCGCTCGTCCACGCGGGCGCGGGGTAGGTCGGATGAACCGACAAGGTAATTGACGACATCTCGCAAGGTGGTCGCACAGCGGACGTCGAGATCGGAGACGAGTGCCGCTTCGTGGGCATTTCCCGTCGGCACGATTGCGCTACGAAAACCACGCGCACGTGCGGCGCGCAGGTGCGAGAGCATGCCGCGTACCGGGCGCAGCTCCCCACTCAGCGAGAGCTCGCCGAGAATGAACGTCTCCAGCAGTCTGGTAGGCACGGCCACCCCGCCCGCACACAGTAAGGCGAGTGCAATGGGAAGGTCGAGCGAGGAGCCCGTCTTCTTGACGTCCGCTGGCGCCAGGTTGAGCACCACGTGTCGACTGGGCAGATCGAGACCGGAGCTTTCGAGCGCCGATTGAACGCGCACGCGACTCTCGCGCACGGCCATTTCGGCGAGCCCTACGATGTCGATGCCAGGTAAACCGCGGCCGTAGAACGCTTGGACTTCAACCGGGATCGAATCGAGACCCGTGAGCGAGGCGGCATGAACGATGGCGAGCATGTCGCAGCTCAATGCGACGACGATGCCGCGCCTCGCTCGCGTGATCTCATGGGGTTACTAGGGCGCAGCGCACGGTTCCGACAGGCGGCGCTGACGGACGTCAAAAGCGGGTGGTCGCATCCCCAGGGACAGCTTTTTGACGCGGTATAAAAAAAGCCACCCCGTGAGGAGTGGCCTGCTTGGACCGGCTGGCTGTCAGTGCAGCGCCATTCAGCGATGATTCACTGCGGCGGGCAGGTCGGGTTCAGGCAGATGCCTGTCTTCGCACCCTTGTCGCAGACCCAACCGTCAGGGCAGTTGGAGTCTTCGCTGCACTTCACCTGGCAGGTGTTGCGCGTGGCATCGCAGAACACGCCCGGGTACTCCTTAGTCATGGCGTCGCCGCAGGCCAGCGTCTTCTCTGCTGGGCACTTGACCTCCTTGCTCGTGGCAGGGTCGACGCAGCAGGGCTTGTTGACGGCGTCGAGACCCTTGGGGTCTTCGAAGACGCTGAAGACGGGCTGCAAGCACTCGAAGCGAATCTCCGAGCCCTTCTCTTGCTCCGCGCCCTCAGTGAACGCGATGCGCTGCTTATTGCACTGGGGGTTCTTCTTCAGCTCAGCCGAGAACTCATCGTAGTACCAACCAATAAGGTCGTCCGAGACCTTGGGGTTGTCCGGATCGTTGGGCGAGTTCGGATTCTTGGCCAAGCAATCGGTAGGGCTTGTCTCGCCCGCCGCAGCTTTGGCATCGCAACCGGACTGATTCACCTTCACGGAGAGCTGATTAATCTGACACACCACGCGCGGCTTGCCGTTGTCGTCGTCCCGCATCTCGAAGAACTTACGACCCTTGCTGGCCATGCATTCGGAGGGCGACGTCTTCTTGTCGCTCAAGTACTCAACCAGACCGCACGGAGCAAGACCCGTGTCCGGATCCGAGACGAGCGTGCGATCGAGGCAAGCGCCCTGCAGCTGATCGGCAATCTTGTCGATGATGGACGTGAGTGCGCCCGAGAAGTCGTCCTGACAGATCGACTTGATGATGCCGTTCTTGCCAAAGCCCTTGGCGACCTCGACGAAACGTCGCGGCGGGAAGGCGGCGCCGTTTGCCGTGACGCATGACTCCACGGGGAAGATGACGCCGTTGTTATCGGCCGGCTTCTCGCGGAACTGCATATCAGGCAAGGCCAAGATGGCGTCGAAATCCGCCAAGCCGTCCTCCTTGACGAGCTTTTCAGCCTCCAGCGGCACACCCACGATGGCTGCGAAGATGACCTGGTCCGGGTTTTCGGGGCGCAGCTTCTGCAGGCCATCGATGTAGCGCGAGGCTGGATGCTGCGCCTTCGGGTCGCGGCCGCACTTGACGTTCAACACGTTGCGCTCAGCGCCGACACCTGGGTTGAACAGATTGCGCGAAGCGTCGGGGATCGAGCAGTCCTCTTCATCCGACACTGCGATCACGGCGATGACCGAGTCCTCGCGCAGAAAGCCCGCGTTCGCGGCGTTGCCGTGGCCCGAGGTGCCACCGGAGAACGTGTTGACCGACGAAGGAGCGAGGGCCTTGTAGACCGCCTCCAGCTGCTGCTCGAAACCGCAGCCGTTCGTGCCCACGTTGGTGATGCAGCCGAAGTCCGCGCCGAGTGCGACCGGATCATCCTTGCCCGCCGTGAACTCCAAATATTTATTGGCGAAGGTCTTGCCTGCGCAGGCTGGAATCGTGGCGCTGGTCTTGTTGAGCAGCAAACCATCATCGCCCAAGAGGGGGCAGTCGATGACCGCCTGAATGTCGGGGCTCAGCCCGTTGACGCCCATGTCGGACGTGGTCACGCCAAGATGCAGGCTCTTGACGGGCGGGAACTCGCGCAACACCGCGCCGCCTGCGCCGGTGATCTTGCCGGACGCCAAGATGTTCACAAGGCTGGGCAGCTGCACCGCTAGGTTCGCCTGCTCCTCTTTCATCGAGCCCGAGTTGTCGACCATGAAGAGCAAGTCGACTTCATCGTTGGCGTTTTGCGTGATCGTGTCGAACACGCCAGACACCGTGCAAGGGCCCACGGGCGCCAGCTCTTCATTGGGACAGCCGAGCAGTCCGAGCGCAGCAGCTGGCCAAAGCCAGGCCATGCGCGGGTTTAAGCGCGGATGCAAGCGCGGGTCCAAGCGCGGGTCCAAGCGCGGGTCCAAATTGGCGAGTTTCTTCATCATCATTTCCTCACTGCCTGTGCCTGACTGAATGGGGCCCGCGCTGAGAGACTATCGCGGAGCCAGGGGTAGTCGCCGCCATCGTGACCGGGACGACCCGGAAGTGCGCGACACCATACTGCTATCTGGGTGTCGGAATCAATGAGTCAAGTAGAGCACGGAGCGTGCCGACTAGGCTCACGTAATTACGCGCGCTTGCGTCCCCAAAACGAACGCGAGCGCCAACTAAGTTGTCTCCCGCTCGGGCCTAGTTGGCGCATGGTCACGTTCGAGCCGCCTCAGGGTGGGGCAACCAGGCGCGCTGGAGGCGGGATCGTGCATGGCGCCTGGCCCGTGGTAGTGCCCAGCCCGGCATGGCGCAGGCCCACCCAAAACGAAACTGGCCCGGCCTCCTGGCGTGTGTAGCGTGTCTTGTCTGCGTGGCTGGTTTCAGCGCGGGGCAGTTTGCCAACGGTTTCGTCCACGATGACCTGCCGATGTTGCGTGCAGGGTTCATCGACGACCCACACAACCTCGCCGAAGTTTTTCGCGCCCACGCCTTGGTGGCCCACGGCTCCTCTGAGCTTTTGCCGATGGATACCTATCGGCCGCTCAGCATCCTTACTTTCTTTTGGGATGCCTGGCTGTCTGCCAAGGCGCCCTGGTCTTACCATCTTACTAATCTGCTCTTGCACCTTGCTTGCGCGGCCTGCGTGTTTGCATGGACACGCTTGCTCGTGCCGCAGGCGTCGCTCTGGGTGGTCGCTTTTGCCACGCTGTTTTTTGGGCTGTCGCCACAGCTTGTCGAAGCGCACGTTTGGATCAACGGACGCTCCGATCCGTTGGCTACGCTATTCGGAGTGGGAGCGCTATTGCTCTGGCAGCAGGCGCGCAAACAGCTGGGGTCGCGGCGCACGCTAAAAGCCGCGCTGGCGGCATTGTTATTTCTAGGCGGTCTATTGAGTAAGGAAATCTTACTCTTCACGCTGCCTGCCGTCGTGCTCTGGCCTGCTCTTGAGTCCCAAAGCTTGGTAGCACGCGTGCGCGCTGCAAGTCCGCTGCTCATGGCCGGAGTGGTTTCGCTTGCGCTACGAAGCTGGGCGCTTGGCGGTCTTCGCTCCAGCCGCGATAGCACGCAGCTGCTCGAAGCTGCCCATAACCTACCCATCTTATGGCTGGATGGACTGCGCGAGCTGTTGTGGCCCACGCAGCTCTATTTGCGTGGTTTGCACGAGGAATATGCCAGCTTGCGGCCTTGGCAGTACGCGCTCCTCTTAGGGGCGATAGCGCTTCTTTCGTGGCTAGGTTTGGTACTGCGCAAGCGGTTGCCGGTCCTCTGTTGGTCGCTGTTCTGGTTTGCAGCGAGCTTGGCGCCCGCGGCTTTGATCAGCGCGCTCTTATGGCCCGGTTTTGGGCGCTATTTATATCTACCATGCGCGGGTTTGGCGCTCGGTCTCGCGGAGGGTGTGGCTTGGGCTGAGCGTAAGGTTCGATCATCCGGCCCTTGGTGGCGCGCCACGCTTATCGCAGTCTGCGCGGTCTATTTGCTCAGCTTCGGCCTCAAACTTGTTCACTACACCCGCGACTATGCAGACGAGCGCACCCTCTACGCCGCTGCAATCCGGCATGCGCCTGAGCGGGCCCATGGCTATGCGCGCATGGCAGGTCTGTTCGTGAGCGAGGGGAAGGTCGACGCGGCCATCCCTTTGTACGCGCAGGCCGTCCGTCTCGAGCCACGCGAGCCCAGCTACGCGCTGCAAGCCATCTTTTGGAATTTGCGGGTCCGTAACTTCAGCGCAGCCGAACGCTTGGCGCGCGCGGCCCGCACGCAAGCTCCTGCCCAAGCCGATGCATTTACCGCACTATTGATCCGCGCCCTGGCCGAGCGCGATACGAATGCGGCGATCGCCGAGTTATGCGCATGTTTGACACGCGATGCACAAGCGGCGCCGTGCCTCGAAGCGCCTCGCTGGCTGCTCGATCCGGAGGCCGCCCGTTTTCAAGAACGCCGCGTTGCGCTGTTACGCTTTGCCGATACCTGTCCGTCACAAGCTGCGCAGCGCGCGCTCACCGAGAGCCTGCGACCGCTCCGCGCAGCGCCCTAATCCCGTGCATATACGCCACGCTCACCATCTCCGTGGTCGTGAGCGTGAGCGATCCCCATCCCGCCTGAGTAGCGCCCCCGCCCCCGGTCATGCGTTTGGAACAGCGTTTGCTTTGCATGCGTCCATGGCAACCCAGGAACGTCATCTGTTCATGTGTCCTCCGCAATATTTTCAGCTGGACTACGCAATCAACGAATGGACCGATACAACGCGTCGCGTCCATCAGGACCGGGCGCTCGAACAATGGGAACAGCTGCTCTTCACTTACAGAAGCCTAGGGGCAGAAGTGCAGGTCTTAGAACCCGAGCCCGGCGTGTCGGAAATGACGTTCGCCGGGGACTCGATCTTCCTGTTTGGAGATCAAGCACTGAGCGGGCGTTTTCGTCATGGTGAGCGCATGGCCGAGGTAGCGCCCATGGCCCAGCGCTTTGCTCGCGCAGGCTACCGCGTGCACCGCTTGCCCAAGGGTATGTATTTCGAGGGCAACGCGGAGGCCCTGTATTGGAACGACATGCTGCTCGGTGGCTGGGGTGTGCGCAGCGATCGTGCGGCGCTGTTTCACTTGGGCGAGCTCCTGGATTTGGAGGTGCACACCTTTCAGCTGACCCAGCCTTACTATCATTTCGACGTGTGCTTTGCGCCCATCGATGCGGGGCTTGCCCTCTACTATCCGGGGGCATTCAGGGACGAGGGCGTGGCACTGCTCAAGCGTTTGTGCCCGCGCCTGATCGCGGTCGACGAGACAGAAGCCAGGGCGCTTGCGTGCAACTCGGTGAGCGTCGGTGACACGGTCGTGATGAGCACACGCGGCGCCAAGCGCACGGCGCAACAGCTGCGAGCGGCAGGAAAACGTGTCATCGCGCTGGAACTGTCCGAATTTCGCAAGGCTGGCGGCGGCGCCAAGTGTTTGACGCTCGAAGCCTACATCCCCGCATTTCGTAGGTCGGCGGTCGCGTAAGCTCCGCTTCGACCCCCGCAAATCGGGCCAAGCCGGCCATGTTTGTACCGTTTACGACCCAAAAGCCTGATACTAAAGCTCGAAGCGGGGTCATGGCGGCGAACGAATACCTGAGACGAGCGGTGGAGCTTGCCCGGGGAGGCGACCTCGATGGCGCGCTGGGCGAGGTAAAGCGAGCGCTCAAGGTCGAGCCCGGTCACCAAAAGGGGCTCATCTTTCGCTTCACGTTGGAGGGCAGGCTAATGCGGCGGGAACGGCGTTTTGGGGATGCCGCGGTGCGCTACCACGCCGTCCTCGCGCTCGATCCTGACAATCGTGAAGCAAAGCAAATGTTACGCGCGCATGCCCAGCCGGCTGAAAATACCTCGCCGCTGAGCGCGAGCGATCAACGCACGACCGAGCCTGCCCGCCCGGCAGATGCGCAAACCGAGGGCGGACGTCCGTCAGACCGGCCAACTGCGCCCCCCCCGCCCGCAGACGCGCCGCCGATCGTAGCTCCGCCGCTTCCAGACGTGCTGATCGTGACCGAACGAACCGGAGAATCGGCGCAAGCAAGTCGCGCACTTGCCGGGCATAGCCATTCTTCGTCGCCTCCCATGCTTGAGGTTGTATCGATACGCAGCATGCGTCGCCTTTCGGTACCGAACGGGGTTACTATCCCTACGGCTCCCAAGGTGCCTAGGCCGCATAATGTTCCAGAACCGCAGGC
>JBKJIA010000369.1:0-12325 GCA_046598735.1 Polyangiales bacterium | reverse complement strand
ATCCCAGGCGACCACGCTCGCAGGCACCGCGGCAAAATCGCGCCACACGCGTTTGGCGATGTTGGCCTGCGGATGACGCCATTCGTCGCCGGTCAACGGACTATCGCAGGACACCATCTCTTGCGCGGAGGCAGAGCGCACCGAAGTCACGCTAAGGAGCAGCGACGTCACGAGCACGCGCACGAACACGACCCGGTACAGCTTACCTACCATCAGTGCGCTTGCCCCCAACTGTCGCCCCAGCCCGTGTCGACCGTAAGGGGCACCTTCAGGCGGGCGGCCCCTTCCATCGCCTCACGCACGAGAGCTTCCACGCGCTCGCGCTCGGCATGAGGGACCTCGAACACGAGCTCATCGTGAACCGTAAGTAACATGCGCGTCTTGAGCTGCTGGTGCGAGATCGCCGCGGCGGTGCGCACCATGGCGCGCTTCATGATGTCGGCGGCGCTGCCTTGGATCGGCGTGTTCTGGGCGATGCGTTCGGCGCCCGAGCGCACTGCGTGATTCTTGGCGCTGATGTCGCGCACCAAACGCCTGCGTCCGAACAGGGTGCGCACGGCACCGGTTTCGCGCGCTTCGAGCACGAGCTGGTCGAGGTAGCGGCGCACGCCGTGATAGCGCTCGAAGAACGCCTTGATGTAGCGAGAAGCTTCGCCGCGTGGGATACGCAAATTGCGTGCGAGCGCGAACTGCGTTTGCCCGTAAATAACAGCGAAATTCACTGTTTTTGCGGCAGCGCGCATCTCGCGCGTGACCGCGCTCGCTTCCACGCCAAACAGCGCTTGCGCCGTACGCACGTGCACGTCTGCGTTCTCTGCAAACGCGCTCGTCAGCGCTTCGTCGCCGCTCAAATGCGCAAGCACGCGCAGCTCGATTTGCGAATAATCTGCCGCAAGAATCACAAACCCTTCATCGGCTACGAAGGCATCGCGAATCGCGCGACCGATTTCGGTACGAATGGGAAGGTTTTGGAGATTGGGATCATTGGATGACAACCTGCCTGTCGCGGCCACCGCCTGCTCGAACTTGGTATGGATGCGTCCGGTGCGCGCATTGACCTGACGCGGCAAGGCATCGAGGTACGTTCCCTTCAGCTTGAATAGCGAGCGCTGCTCCAGGATCGCGGCCGGCAACGGGTGCATGATCGCAAGCTCCTCGAGCACGTCGGCATTGGTGGAGCGCGCAGTCTTAGTACGCTCGACGACCGGCAGCTTGAGCTCGTCGAACAAGATTCCTTCGAGCTGACGGGGTGAGTTCACGTTGAACTCTCGACCCGCAAGCTCGAAGCATTTCTTCTCGAGGGCAATCAAATCCTTGTCGACTTGACGCGACAGCGCTCGGAGCTTGTCGACGTCGCAGCGCACGCCGGTACGTTCCACCTCGGCAAGCACCGTCGCCAGCGGCAGCTCGATCTCGCGCAACAGTACTTCGAGCTCGGCCTGTTTCAGCTCGGCCGTCAGACCATCGGCCACGTGCAGTAACTCCGACGTTTGTGCTTGCAAGTAAGGGAGCATTTCGTCGAACCGACACTCGCCGAGCGGATGTTCGAGCTTACCTTTGCCCGCCACGGTTTCGTAACGTGCGACTTCGCGATTTTCTCGCCTGAGTATGATCTCGGCCATGTCATGACCGCGCAGATCGGGATCGAGCAGGTAGCTTGCCAGCATGCTGTCGAGCACCGTGCCGACGAGTGCCACGCCATGATGGGCGAGCGCAATCGTGTCGCGCTTGAGATTGGCGCTGAGTTTGGGAACCGACTCCGTTTCGAGCAGGGGCTTGAGCGCGCTCAGCGTGGTTTGCAGATCTAACTGTTCAGGGCAGCCAAGGTAACTGTGGCCCAGCGGCAGATACACCGCTTCGTTGATATTGGCGAGTGCGATGCCAACGAGCCCGCCTGCGATAGGCTCCTCTTTTTCGGTCGCACAGCAGAGCGCGAGCCGGCCGCCGTTGTGAAAGCGCGCGATGACAGCGGGAAGCTCGCTGGCTTCGGTTATCACTCGCATGGCAGGCAAGCTCGGAGCGGGCTGCACAACAGCGGGAGCTGCCGCCAACACCGCGGCCAACACCACCTCTGCCCCCGCAGACACTCCGATCGCAGGCTCCGTCGCCTGCGCAGTAAGAGTAAGGTTGTCGGGCGCTGGCCCCAACTGATCGAGCAGCCGCACGAAGCCTAGATCCTTGTACAGCGCCCTGAGCTTACTGTCCTCCCAGCCACCGTAACGCAGCGCCTGCTCGTCATACTCAATGTCGAAGTCATCCTTGAGCGACACCAAATCACGGGACAAATAGGCCAAATTCTTGTGCTCGGTCAGCTTTGCGAGCAACGCCTTCTTCTTGATCTCGGCCAGGCGCTCATAGACCCCATCGAGACTACCGTAAGTGTTGAGCAGCTCGCTCGCAGTCTTGGGCCCCACCGAGGGAACGCCCGGAACGTTGTCCGAGCTATCGCCGGTCAGCGCTAGATAATCACGCACCTGCGTGGGCAGCACGCCCAGCTTATCGAACGTCTCTTTCGGGCCGAACGTGGTGCCGCGCATGGTGTCGAGCATCACCACGCCATCGCCCACGAGCTGCAACAGGTCCTTGTCCGCACTGACGATCACCACGCGATGCCCGCGCTCGCGTGCCGCGCGCGTCAAAGTCGCGATCACATCGTCTGCCTCGCTACCTGCGCGCTCGTAGCAAGGAATGGCATAAGCATCCGCAATCGTGCGCACGCGGCCCATCTGATGCTTGAGATCGGGCGCGGCTGTGGGCCGGTTCGCTTTGTAGTCCGGGTAGATCTCTTTGCGGAACGGCGTGCCCTGTCCTTCCATCACCACGGCCAACATGGGCGGCTTCTGCTCGCGCACCAATTTGAGCAACATGGAGGTGACCCCATACAACGCACCTGTGGGCTCGCCCTTTTCGTTCGTCAGCGGCGGTAGCGCAAAGAAGGCTCGGAATACGTAGCCGCTGATGTCGACGATGTAGAGCACATCAGGGTCGCCAGCTTTGGGCAGTACGGCAGACGCGAGCGGCGAGGTTTCTTCGGTCATCGCGTCAGAACGTAGTCGACGAGAGCTGCGTAGACGAGTGGGAGCGGCCGGGTTTCGTACCGAAGGTATACCTACCAAGTGGGTACCTTCCCAAGGCGCGAGCTCGGCGACTTGCGCAGCGCGAAAAGCCTGCGCACATAATTCTCCTTTTCGATCGCCCCACCGCCGCGCCATATACCTCTGAAAGGAGTGCTTCATGGTGGTGCAAGCGCAGTCGCTCTTGGTGACCTGCAAGCCGAGTGGTCGACTCGTGCGCGTGATTCAGGGCGCAGGAGCATTCCGCGACCAGGCAATCCCTTCGTTGCTCCACATCATCGCCGCGTCCGATGTCGAGGCCTTCAAGCGCTTCATGCGTACGCTCCAAACGCGGGGCCACGCCTTCGATTGCGAGCTTCGCATACGTGCGGAGCACGCTGCAGGCACGTTGCACCTGGCGGGCCTTGTTAGCGATGGCGTGCTGTGGGTTGCCGCAGCGCAAGATCGCGCGGTCCTATTCGGGCTGTTGGTGGAAGCCGAGCGCGAGATGCATTGCAGCGAATCGCAAGCGCGCTGCCGTACGTCGGCTGTGCTCGATGAGCTGACCTACGTGAACAACGAGCTCGTCAACCTGCAGCGCGAGCTTGCCCAGCGCAATGCCGCCCTGGTCGCGCTCACGCTGGAACGCAATCAGCTGCTTGGCATCGCAGCCCACGATCTACGTAATCCGCTGATGGTGGTGCAGAGCTACTGCGAGCTACTGATGTCCAGCAAGGGCGGCGCGCTCGACGCCAAAAAGGCGCAGTTTGTCGAGCGCGTCCACGAAGCCACCGACGCCATGCTGCTCCTGCTAAAAGACACGCTCGATTACAGCCGCCTTGCAAGCGCAGACCTCAAGCTCGATCTGGCAGCGACAGACCTTACCTTGTTGGTAGAGAAGAACGTGTGCGACTACCAACCGCTGGCAGAACGTAAGCAGATAACCTTGGCGCTTCATCGCCCAGCACACGCACTGCCGATGGTCCGGATGGATGTCGCCAAAATCGAACGCGTGCTCGTGAATTTGTTGTCGAACGCGATCAAATACTCGCCCGTTGGATCCGAGGTCGATGTGTACGTCACGCGTCACGAAGCTTTCGCGCGTGTCAGCGTGAGCGACCACGGCGAAGGCATCGACGAGGCTGATCTTCCCCTGCTGTTTCGTGCTTTTCAAACCGGTAAGAGTCGCCCCACCGCAGGAGAGCCCAGCACGGGTCTCGGGCTCGCTATCGTCAAGAAGCTTGTCGAGGCACACGAAGGTCAGGTCGTCGTGAGCTCTCGGCGACACGGTGGCTCGAGCTTCAGCTTCGAGCTGCCGTTCGAACCTTCGGCGACGAGCGCAGCAGCCTCGCAGACGCTCCCCGCCGCAGGAGAAGGCCATGCCAACGATCCGACACAGCACAGCTGAGGCTATCGCCGAAGACAGTCATGGACTTGCAGCACGGATCGGCAGACTTCAAGGCGCCCGTGATCCCGGTTTACTATCGCGCTACAGCGAAGTCTTGCGCGCCGAGCTTGCGCAGGACGTCGTCTATGGATTGCGAGTGTTGAGCGATGCCGTGTCCACCGAGACGCCGTTGCTTTTCGACGACTATATCCGCTGGTTGAGCAGCCTGCGCGCGGCCCGCTATCTGAAGCAAGCTGAGCTTGGTGAGCAACTGGTGTGCGTGCGCGACGTGCTGTGTAGCGCCTATCCGGCAAGCTCAACCTTACTATCCGACTACGTGCGCTCGGCCCTCGGCGAGATCGGCCGTGAGTATGTGGAACCGGGGCAGCACGCGGAGCTCGGGTCCAAAGCCACAGGCTATCTCGATCTATTGCTTGCGGGCGAGCGCGCGCAGGCGATCTCCTTCGTCAACGGCTGTCTCGAGCTCGGCACCTCCGTGGAAGATGTGTACCTTGAGATTATCGAGCCCGCGCAACGTGAAATAGGTCGCTTATGGCAGGCAGGTCAGGTGTCTGTGGCGCAGGAGCATTACTGCACCGCGGTGGCGCAGCTGGTGCTCGCCCAGCTCTATCCGCGCATCATGCACGCTTCGCGCGGTGGCCCGAAGCTGGTGGTGACGTGCGTGGTGGGTGAGCTGCACGAAATGGGCGCCCGCATGGTGGCAGACTTTTTCGAAATGAACGGTTGGGATACCACTTATCTCGGGGCCAATACGCCCGTGGACGCGCTCTTGCAGATGCTCGGTCGCCTCCGACCCGACCTGCTCGCGCTCTCGGCCACGACCAGCTTCCAGGTGGGCGCGCTAGCGAAGATCATCGAAGCGGTGCGCGGCCACGAGAGCGTGCGCCATCTGAAGATCTTAGTAGGTGGGCGCCCCTTCCAGATCGCAAGTGAGCTCTGGCAGCGCGTTGGCGCGGATGCTTACGCTCCCGATGCACGGGCCGCTGTCGACGCAGGCCGAGCCCTCGTGGGTTTGCACTGACCCTGCGACGAACGTGACCCCGGATCGCCTGGGCACGACCGACGCTGCCACCGCGGCGAACCCCCGCGTGGCCCCTTACTCCGTGCTGTACGCCCTGCCCGCTGCGCACGCGAACGGAAGGCGTGGTGTACGCACTCGAAGGCAGCCGAGTGCTGCGCTTCGATCTGCCCTGAGCTGCGATTCTCATCCGCCAAAACACCCCGAATGACAGGAACGCCCCAGGGCGACACAGCCTTTTCAACGTGTTTTAGAACATTCGCGCGCGGCATGCATCTTGCGCTTCCAGACAAGGCCGTGCCGTATTTGGCGCGGAGATTTGGAGCCTGTCAGTGTCGTTGGATCTTCGCTCAGCCGTCGTCGGCGACGCGTCTAAGTTAGATGCAGAGCTGGGACACGCCGAGTCATTGCTGAAGACCGGCGCGCTGCAGAGCGCGATCTTTAATAGCGCGAATTTCTCCAGCATCGCCACCGATGCGAAGGGTGTCATCCAGATTTTCAACGTAGGGGCCGAGCGCATGCTCGGTTACGCAGCCGCTGACGTCGTCGACAAAGTAACGCCAGCTCACATCTCCGATCCCCAGGAGCTAATCGCGCGCGCGACGGCGTTGAGTCTCGAGCTAGCCACCTCGATTGCGCCGGGCTTTGAAGCCTTAGTCTTCAAAGCCTCGCGCGGCATCGAGGACATTTACGAGCTGACGTACATCCGTAAGGATGGCAGTCGCTTTCCTGCTGTTGTGTCCGTCACGGCGCTGCGAGATCCTCAGGGCGGCATCATCGGCTACTTGCTGATCGGCACCGACAACACCGCGCGCAAGCAAGTCGAAGAAGAGCGAACGAAGCTCGACCAGCGCCTGCGCGACCAGCACTTCTACACGCGCTCCTTGATCGAATCCAACATCGACGCCCTGATGACGACCGATCCGCGCGGCATCATCACCGATGTCAACAAGCAGATGGAATCGCTGACCGGCCGCACCCGCGACGAGTTGATCGGCGCCCCCTTCAAGAATTTCTTTACCGATCCTTCGCGCGCCGAGGCCGGCATCAAGCGCGTGCTCACGGCGGGCAAGGTCACCAACTACGAGCTCACGGCGCGCGCTCAAGATGGAACCCTTACCGTCGTCTCTTACAACGCTACGACCTTCCACGATCGCGACCGCGTGCTGCAGGGCGTGTTTGCCGCGGCTCGCGATATGACCGAGCTCAAGCGCTTCGAGCAAACACTCCAGCAAAAGAATGCGGAGCTCGAAGACGCAAGCCGCTTGAAATCCGAGTTCCTCGCGAACATGTCCCATGAGCTGCGCACGCCCCTGAACGCGATCATCGGCTTTTCGGAAGTGCTCAAAGACGGCTTGATGGGCGAGCTGACTCCGCGGCAAACCGGCTTCATCGGCAGCATCTTCCACGGTGGCAAACACCTGCTTTCGTTGATCAACGACATCCTGGACCTCTCCAAGGTGGAGGCCGGCAAGATGACGCTGGATCTCGAGCCCGTAGAGGTGTCTTCGTTGTTCGCGAACAGCCTCTCGATCATCAAAGAGAAGGCCGCAGCCCGCCAAATCCGTCTGACCATGGATGCGGGGGAGGACTTAGGCTCGATTCAAGCCGATGCCCGTAAGGTCAAGCAAATTGTCTATAACTTACTATCCAACGCGGTGAAATTCAGCGACGAAGGCGGCCAAGTGACACTGCGCACCAGGCGGGTGCCGCGTAGCAGCGTAGGGCCGCGCGCGGAGGCCACGTCGGCCCGCGTATTTCCCCTGGTGAGCGATGAGTTCGCCGAGTTCGTAGAGATTGCCGTCACCGACAGCGGCATGGGGATCTCCAAAAACAATCTCGAACGACTGTTTCAACCGTTCAGTCAGATTGATAGCGGACTGTCGCGCAAGTTTGAGGGCACGGGCCTGGGCCTAGCGATGGTCAAGGCCCTTACCGAGCTGCACGGTGGCGCCTTGGCCGTGGAAAGCCTGGTAGGCCAAGGCTCGTCCTTTACCGTATGGTTGCCGCTGCGGGCCTTGGAGGATGAGGCAATGGTGCCCGCTAAGGTTCCCCCTGCCTCGCGCGCCGAGCCTCGGCCGGCCGTACGCACGGCGCTCGTGGTAGAAGATGACCTAGGCTCTGCGGATCTTATCCGAGTGCAGCTAGAAGCGGCAGGATTCAAGGTCTTGCACGCAACCTCCGCAGAGACGGCTCTCGCCATCGCGGTACAACAACCCCTCGCTCTCATTACCCTCGACATCCTGCTGCCCAACATGGATGGCTGGGAGTTCTTGCGCCGCATCAAGAAAATGCGAGCGCTCGCAGCCATTCCGGTCGTGATCATGTCGATCGTGTCTGATCACAGCAAGGGCCTGGCCTTGGGTGCCGCAGCGGTCATGCAGAAGCCCTTTTCGCGGCAGGAGCTACATGAGTCGCTCGCAGCGCTCGATCTCATGGGTCTAGCCACTCAGCACCAGCTCAAAGTACTGCTGGTGGATGACGACCCCCGCGCCGTGGAGCTTTTGTCCGTTCATATGCTGGGCCTCGCAGACACCGTGCAACGCGCCTATGGCGGTCGCGAAGCCATCGAGGTGGCGCGCCATGAACTCCCAGATTTGATCGTGCTCGATCTGCTCATGCCGGAGGTGGATGGTTTCAGCGTGGTGGAGGCGCTGCAGAAACATCTCGATACGGCCAGCATCCCGATCTTAGTGATGACGGCCAAGCAGGTCACCAGCGGCGATCGCGGGCGGCTCGGCGGTCATGTGACCTCGATCATGGAAAAGACCGAGTTCGACCACGATCGCTTTGCCGCGGAGGTGCGCCACGCGCTGGCCGGCCGTCGATCGGTGGCATGAGATGGCTAATGTCCTGGTGGTCGAAGACAACCCAGACAACATGACGTTGGCGGTCTTCCTATTGCAAGCCGTGGGTCATACCGTGCTGACGGCGACGAATGCGGAAGCGGGGCTCGCCTTGGCTCGAGAGAGTAAGCCCGCCTTGATCCTGATGGACATTCAATTACCGACGATGGATGGCCTCGAAGCCACCGCGCTGCTCAAGCGCGGCGAGGCGACACGCGCCATCCCTGTGATCGCCTTGACCGCCTTGGCGATGAAAGGGGACGAGGAGCGTATTCGCGCAGCAGGCTGCGATGGCTACATCGCCAAACCCCTGCGCTATCGCGAGTTCTGGGCGGCGGTCGCAGCCGTCCTAGCGCAAACCTAATGTCGAGCACCGCTCCAGTCCCTTCCTGGCCGCTCGTTCTGATCGTAGACGATGACGCCGACAATCGAGCCATCCTGGAGATTGTGCTGGTGCGGGAAGGTTTGCGCGTCGCCCTTGCGCAGAACGGGCACGAAGCGCTCCTTGCGGTCGAGCACGACCCACCCGATCTCATCCTGCTCGACCTGATGATGCCTGACATGAGCGGCTACCAAGTAGCGGCCGCTTTGAAAGGTAACGTAGCCACTCGCGAGATACCGATCATCATGCTCACGGCCATGGGTGACAGGGCCACGCGCGTGCGCGCCTTGGCGGTCGGCATCGTGGAAGTTCTCACCAAGCCCGTGGACCGGCTTGCGCTATGCGGGCGCGTGAGAGCCGCGCTGCGCGGAGTCTAGCCCCCGCTAGGCCAGAGCGCGCTCGGAGCCGTGCGTTGGGCGAGCCCCGTCGGTTGCCCCCCAGCGCGCAACCGTGCTAACTCGCGCTCCGAAGGACGCTGGATTCGCGCGGGGCACGGCGCCTCGCCGGTGGCCCGTCCTCGGAACGTCGCACCATGTTCGAGACGCTGACCAAAGGCTTTCGTAGCGCCAGACAACGCCTCCAAGGCCTCGCCGAGCTAGACGAAGCGAATATCGACGCCGCCCTGCGCGACGTGCGCCTGTCGCTGCTCGAAGCAGACGTGGAGTTTGGCGTCGTCAAACGCTTCCTCGCGCGCGTCAAAGACAAAGCGGTCGGCGATGTGATGCAGACCAAGGTCGTGCATCAAGGCAAAGCCATGAAGGTCGGCCCAGCCGAACGCTTCATCCAGATTTGCAACGAAGAGCTGACGGCCATGATGGCGTCGGAGGGCGAGCCGCTCACGCTTGCACCGAAGCCTGCGCTCACCGGCATCATGATGGTTGGTCTGCAAGGCTCCGGTAAGACCACCACCACCGCCAAGCTTGCGCACCTCTTACTGTCTGAGGGTCGTAAGCCCTTACTGGTCGCAGCCGACGTGAATCGGCCTGGCGCGATCGAGCAGCTGCAAGTGCTCGGCGAACGCGTGGGCGTGCCGGTATTTGCAATCCCGGGCGGCGACCCCGTCGAGATCTGCGCACGCGGACGCGAAGAAGCGCGGATACAGAAGTGCGACGTCGTGATCTACGACACCGCCGGTCGGCTCGCGATCGACGAAGCGCTCATGCAAGAGCTCGTTACGATCAAAGACGCGAACAAGCCCGAGAACGTGCTGCTCGTGGTCGACGCGATGATCGGACAAGACTCTGTCAAGACCGCCACCGTCTTCAACCAGCGTCTCGGACTGACGGGCGTCGTGCTCACCAAGCTTGACGGCGATGCACGCGGCGGCGCTGCCATCTCGATTAAGGAAGTGACAGGCGCGCCGATTCGCTTTGCGGGTATGGGCGAAGGCATCGACAAGCTCGAGCCCTTCCGCCCCGAAGGCATGGCGGGCCGGATCTTGGGATTTGGCGACGTCGTCGGCTTGATGAAGGATTTTCAGGGCGTCGTCGACGAGCAAAAGGCGCAAAAAGACGCCGAGCGCATGTTGCAAGGGCGCTTCAGCCTGAACGATTTTCTCGATCAGATCCGCATGATCAAATCGATGGGGCCGATCAAAGACATCTTTGAAAAGCTTCCCTTCTTTCCAGACGGCATGCCTGACGGTGTGAACCTCGACGACAACGAGCTCGTGAAAGCGGAAGCCATCGTGAGCTCTATGACCGTGCAAGAGCGCGTGGAGACCGAGCTGTTTCAAAAGCAACCTAACCGTTTGCGTCGCGTGGCACGGGGTTCGGGTCGTACAGAGCAAGAAGTTGCCGAGCTTATCGAACGCTTCGCGTTCATGCGTCAGATGATGGGCGGCATCGGCCAGAGCGCAGGCTTACTGTCTAAGATTCCGGGCATGAAGCAGCTCGCGACTGCGCGGCGTTTGAAAGATGCCGTGCGCATGAAGGGCCTGGAAGGCGCCCCTGGCATGGGTGGCCTTGCAGACGAGCTCTTGCAAGGCTTGATGTCAGGCGGCGGGCCTGCCGGCATGTTCGGCGGACCGGGCGGCATGCCCGGCGGCTTTCCGGGCTTTCCTGGTATGCCCGGAATGCCTGGCATGCCCGGTATGCCGGGTGCGCGCTCGACACCCAAGCCCGTCGACAAACAGAAGAAGAAGAACTTGCGCAAGATTCAAAAGAAGTCGCGAAAGAAAGGCCGCTAGCCATGTCGCTTAGAATCCTCGGGATCGTGCTTACGATGTGTTTTCTCGAGGCTTGCGCTGAAAAAGGCGAACGCTCGAGTGCCGCCCAGCGCCAAAAGGTCGCGCAGTGGGTAGCAAAGACGCCGAGTGCGCCGCAGCATCCACTCGACATCAAGTTTGGCGACAAGGTCACGCTGCTTGGTTACGACATAGGCGGCGACAAGATCGAACCGGGCAAGCCGCTTTCAGTCGTGTGGCACTGGCACGTGGACAAAGCGTTGGGCGATGGCTGGCGTCTGTTCACGCACGTGGCCGATGCGGGCGACGTAAGCCGCGTGAACCTCGATTCCACGGGACCCATTCGTCAAAACTTTCAGCCCAACAACTGGGAAACGGGCACGTACATTCGCGATCCGCAGATGATCACGCTGCCGCCCACGTGGGACTCGCAGAAGATCACGCTGTATCTCGGCTTTTGGAAGGGCGACGAACGCCTGAGCATCACGGGACCGCAGGACAAGATCAAGCGCGCCCGCGCGCTGTCGCTCGACGTCGTCATGGCGAAGCAAGAGCTACTCGAAAGCCATGTTGCACGCGTCAGTAAACCTATCGAGCTAGACGGTAAGCTCGACGAGTTGGCTTGGACGAGCGCACAGACCACGGCGAGCTTCGTCAACACCATGACCGGTGCCGCCGCCGAGCCCAAGGTGCACGTGAAGACGCTGTGGGATGATGCACAGCTGTACGTAGCGTTCGAAGTCGAAGACGACTTCCTCAAGAGCAGCTTTCAAAACAACGACGACCACCTTTGGGAACAGGACGCCGTCGAAATCATGATCGACCCGGATGGCGACGGAAAGAACTACTTTGAGCTGCAAGTATCGCCCGCCAACAAGAGCTTCGACACGCGCTACGACTCACGGCGTGTTCCTCAACCGTATGGTCACATCGATTGGAACGCGGGGCTGAAGAGCGGCGTAGCGCTGCGCGGCAAGCTCAACGATGACGAAACCGACCAAGGCTACACGGTCGAGATCGCGATCCCCTGGGCTGCGTTTGCGGCGGGCGAGCCCAAGCACGTGGCGCCGAAAGCGGGTGAAGCATGGCGCGCGAACTTCTACCTGATGGACGAACGTAAGGAAGGCAGCCGCGCTGTGGGTTGGTCTGCCCCACACGTGGGCGACTTCCATGTGCCCGCACGCTTCGGCAAGCTCGTGTTCGACGCGGCGCCTGTCGCGCCGGAGGTGGAGCAAGCGCCGCCCGCGGCTGAGAAGCCGGCAGCGAAAAAGAGCGCCACCACGAAGCCCGGCAAACAGTAAGGTAGGCTCAGGCCTGCGCGACTTGCGTACGCGGCAAGCTCGCGGGATGAATCCCGAGCACCGACAACGCCGCGCTCCAGCGCCGGTCCGCGTTCGTGTCGAACAACACGCGTGAGTCTAGATCGACCGGGA
>JBKJIA010000206.1:0-4691 GCA_046598735.1 Polyangiales bacterium | reverse complement strand
GTGCAGTCGGGCGGCACGCCAGCGGCATCACAGGAGGAGATGACGCAACTGAACCACGTGGTATCACTGTCGAAGGGCAAGGTGGCTCTCAGCGCGGTCGTATTGAGGGTCGCAATGCCGGGAAACACGACCACGTCCCACAGGGTGACCTGGGCCATAGGGCTCCCAATGAGTCCAGTCACATGGAGCGTCGTCCACACGGGATCCGTGGTGCCGCTATCCCACTTGAAGGTGCCGTGCAAGAAATTGGGTATGTCTGTGGGATAGGGAATTTCCAAGAAGGGACCAGTTAGATGGGTTGGAAGAGGACCAAAGGAGCGCACGGAGCTAGACGAATACATGTCCCCAGCCGCTCCAAGCGTAGCGGTGACCACGAGCGAATCCTTACCCATGGCATCAGCACGACCTGTAAGAGTAAGGTCATAGTCTGCGGTCTCAACCGGTGGGGCTATCGCTGACAGTTCGGCGACCAAAATCGGACCTCCCGGCGACGAAGGTGCCGTGTCTGCGACGAAGACTTTTGGGCGAGCATTACGCAGCCTCATGTCCTTACCCGTAAACGGCACGAGCGTCATCCGGTGGCCCGCGATCGGCAGGGTGCGCCAACCATCCGCGTCGATCTCCGTATCGGTTGACGTCGCAGCATGCGGCTGGATGCGCCAAGAGAGAATGGGGCGAGGCTGCTCGTACGGGACCATAACCCCATCGGCGCGTTCTACCGCGGTTAGGGTAAAGGCGGTGCCTGCTGTGACCTCGATTGAAAAGCGCTCACTGGAGGCGAAAGCCGCCGTGGTATCCGAGGGCTCGGCTGCGCTGGAAACTACCGCTAGGGAGACACCACTCGATAATGTACCGCCGACGCGCACCTTGCGACGTCCCCTCAAGGGTGAGAGCGCCATGTGGAAAGTTCCATCTGGCTCCATGCGCTCGCGAAAGCGGCTCCGATCGTAGCCGGCATAGCTAAGCGTATTGTATCCGTCGGATTGCGCAGTCACATTGAGGGGCCCACCATTCGGATCGATCGACAGGGTAGCGAGACCGGCGGGGTTTGTACGCGCCTGCCGTATCATCCCATCCTGCTCGACGGACACCATTGCTCCTGTCAATGGGCGTTGTTGATCTATAAATGATTCGAAAATGGCTACCACCCATGGCTGCGCGACTGGTTCTGGCCCTAGCGCGATCGCGGCGTCCCGTTCTCTGAATGCTGAATCCGGAGTTGCCGTGCCTATACTGGCGTCCACCTTTGAGTTGCCAAGTGACCCATGATCACCTCCACAAGCGAAAGCGAGCAACGGCCACCAAAGTGCTATAGACCGTAAGCTCGCCGATGAATTGCCCCTTCGAGCATTGCCAACTCCACAGCGTAGGGACGATGTCACAACTGGACGTTACAAGAGTAAGACGACGACGCAAGCGCCGAACGCACAAGGCGACGTCCTGGGTAGCCGCACTAAGGTCTACTCCCCCCGTCGGTTACCTGGGAGCACCACGCCTGCCGGCTTCTGGGCATGGTTTGTGCGTGGATACCATGGGCTCGTGGATACGATGGGGTCGGCCTACGTTACTCCGCTTGCGCAGCGCCGATGCCGCACGCGGAACACCGTAGACTGACACCGATCACCATTGGCACTGACGCATATGTTCGAAGGGTATGGGCTGTGTTGACTTTGCGCCAGTGCGCCGGGAAAAGTTGAAAAGTTGAAACCGTCCCCTCTCGTCCCTTTCCATGGCAGCGTCCCCTCTCGTCCCTTTCCATGGCAGTGCGGCCGTCAACACTTAATCGCGGCGAAGCTCGGGGCAAAGCTTGCATTCTTCTGGCAGCGGCCCTTCAAAGTGCGCCGATGCTTGGTCTTCTAAGTCCCACAGCTCGCTCGCGGAAGTCTGGCAAGTCAAGGCGCCGTAAAAGCGCTCTACATCTGCCAAGTTCGTGCGCAGGCAAGCCAAGTACATGTCGACCGTGGCCTTGCCACAGTCGCGGTCGGCAACGTCTGAGTGGCTATTGACGAAGAGGTCTGAGTAACAGGGATGCGCGTCTTCGTCCAAGCATTCGTCGCGTAGCAACTCACACGAACCATCACCTTGGGACGCTTGTTCGATCCCCCACGTGGTACATCGCACCCGATGATAGTGCTCATCGGCTCTGGCGCCTTCGTTAATCTCTTCGCAGAGGCCGCGCAGCTCAGACGTAGTAAGGTCTTCGAGCTTGCTGCTGCCCTTGGGCTTTCGTATGAACGGACTTTCCCCCGTGCCGCATGCGGCGACGGTTAGAATAGTTAGAGTTGCAAAAAATTGCTGAATCATTAGCTCCTACTTTGTCTACGAAATCAGGCGCCCTCCGCTTCACGGCGCGAGCGAGCATGCGGACCGGTGTGTTCAATCGTCGCAAGACCGTCTTGTCGGCGACCGCGTCGATTAGTGGCTCCGGCGAGTCGCTTGAGTTTGTCGAGAAACGCTTCCTCTTGTCGCTTTTGCGCATCGGCGATAGGAATGGTCAGGTCTCATCTCAGATGGTCGTTTCTAATGGAAGGCCGATTGGCGTGACGGTCGCACCCGAGACGATGCGCGTTTCTGCCCTTGCGGCTACTCCACTTTCGCGAGCTTGTGAAGCAGCAGACGCACCTCCGGCCCGGCATCGAGGACGCCCGTGTCTACGCGGTACGTCCCGGGTCGCATCTGAACGCTGAGGTTACCTGATGTGAGTACGTCACCGGGATCCGCGGCGTCGATGAGTCGGCACTGGCCTTTAGTGGCGATGCGTATCCCGGTGTCTTCGAAGAGCACCTCTTCCTTCGAGCCGAGCGCCGTCAAAGCCGACTGCTCGGTCTCTGCATAAACCCATCGCACGAAGACCCCCCCGTCCTTATCCGCCACCCAGGCGGTGCGAAGAGGTTCGTCGCCCAGCACGAGCACGTCGTGTCCTGCAAGCGAAACGGCCTCCACCTCGTTCGCCACGTCGCACGCTCGCTCGTAGTCACCGCCCCGCACACCGCTCCAACGTTCGAGCTGAGACTCATCCAAGAGAACTAGCGGACCGCCCTTCGATTCAACCCATTCCACAGAACGACCTCCAGTCATGGTCCAACAAGGTTTCGGACTTCGCCGCCCTGAACGCGGCTGCAATGCACGCATTGGGGAACAGATACTGGGGACCACCATTCGTATTGAAAGCGCTGGGGAGCTGGTGTCGGACCCGCGACATCATGCCCTGCGGAACAGACCGGCGATCCGATCTCGATCGCGCTCCCGAAACACAAAGCGCGGCTTCGGACGATCTTCCGGCCGAATCCTCGCAATCACGTCCTGGAGGCATTCCAAGTAGCTGCGTAGCTCTGAGTCTTTCAACGATGGAAGGGCGTCGTGGACGACGATGACCGCATCCTGATCGATCCAGGAGAGGTCGCTCAGGCAGTCAATGAATGCATCCCAGTTCCTGCCGAAGTAGTCTGGAAAATTCAGTTTCTTGGCATAAATCTGGAACACTTCCTCGCGCATGGACAGTGTGTCATCGAGACGCAGGTCTGCGTCGCCCGCGTCGACATTGAGAAACTCGAATTTTGCTGTCGAGTACATGGACCCCTCAGTTCAGTGGAATGAACGTGCCGTAGTGGTCTGGCGTGTAGTAGCGTTCGCCGCCACTTCCCGTAACTATGCGCTGCGGACCGGGTCCGTTCACGCCGGGAGTTGGGTGCACCCATTCTCGGTAGTAGCCGGATGGCTTTGAAGGGAGCAGCCCTTCCTTGTTCTGGAATATCGAGCCATCGTTCTTGTGGGGGAAGGTACCGCCGGACTGAATCCGTTCGAGCGTCGGCTTCAGGTCCACGCTGCCGGTCATTGATGGCTTACCTTTAGGGGTTACGGTCGCGCCCGACACGATCCGTGTTTCTGCCCTTGCGACGTTGAGCGTCTTTGCAATGATGCCCAGTTCCTTTGCATCGACGATCACGACCGCATTGGCGCGGCCGCCGCCGCCTCCACCGAGCAGGCCCCAGGCAACATTGAAACCATCTCGTTGAGCGGGCGTCATTTGCTCGGGATCGAAGAAGCGCTTGATCGACTCCCAGGCTCCGAGAGCGGCCGGTTCCTGCGACCTCCCCCCGCCGCTCGCCCCGACGCCATCGCTTCCTTTGAGAGGCGCGTTAGGTCCCGCAGGCGCGCTGCGGCGTGAGCCGGGTCCGGTGACGGCGCCGCCAGCATTGGGCTGTTCAACCTGTTTAACGGACCGGGGCGTCTGGCCATACTGCCTCAGGTAGTCCGCCCTGGCTTGTGCCTGGTCCGCGGCACGAGTATGTATTTCGTCTGAGATTTTCTGTCCACATTCGTCCGGACTTAGCCCGGAGCAGTATTCTCCTTCGTTGTAAAGCCCCCAGTTGCTGCTGTCCGCCCAGACGGGAAAGTCGTCTGATGAGTGAGGCGACTCGTAGTGTGTCGGCCCCCCCCCTGAGCTCCGACTGCCCCAGCACCCCGATGCAAAGGGCGTGCTGTTGCAGAAGCCAGTGTCATCACCGCCAGTGCCACCTCCGGGCCGAATGTCTCGGTCCTGGAAGCCGTTAGGGTCTACCCGGCTCAGCGGGTTGTTAATCACATAGGCGTATCGATCGTACCCCTTGGCGGAAAGGGGATGTGGAACGAATGGGTCAGGGCTGATGAATCTGCCCATGGCGGGATCGTAGAAGCGGCCGACCATGTCC
>JBKJIA010000168.1:0-2750 GCA_046598735.1 Polyangiales bacterium | reverse complement strand
GATGCAAGCCAAGGCAGCGGCACCCAAATACTCAGGTCGTCGCATCGATCTCGATTTCAAGGACGCCGACATCCACAACATTCTGCGTTTGCTGGCCGAGGTCGGCGGCGTGAACGTGGTGACTTCGGATGATGTCGACGGCACGGTCACGATTCGCATGCGCGATGTGGCATGGGATCAGGCACTCGACGTGATCTTACAGGCCAAGGGCCTTGGCATGGAGCGTAAGGGTAACCTTATACGCGTGGCGCCCCAGTCCGTGCTCGAGAAGGAGCGAGAGCTTGCGATTGCGCGTCAGAAACAACAGCTGGAGCTTGCACCGCTCGAGACGCGTCTTGTCCCCGTAAGCTACGCAGATGCAGGGGACATGCAGGCGCGCGTGAAGGAAGTGATTTCTCCTCGCGGCACGGTGTCGATGGATGAACGCACCAACGTGCTGATCGTGCGCGATGTGGTGGACAACCTCGAGAATGTCGAAGAGCTAGTGCGCACGCTCGACACTCAGACGCCGCAGGTGCTGGTGGAAGCGCGCATCGTGGAAGCCACGAGTAACTACGTTCGCGACGTCGGTATCCAGTGGGGTGGCGACGTCTCCTTCAATCAGGCGTTCGGTAATCAAACCGGCTTGGTGTTCCCTTCCAACGTAGGTATCGCCGGTGGCGCGACCGATGGTCAGACGCCTACGCAAGGTCTTTCGCCACTCGCTGCGGGCGCAACCGTTCCGAACTTTGCTGTGAACTTGCCGGCCCCCGTCGGTACCGGTTCCGGTGGTGCCCTGGGCTTTACGTTCGGCAGCGTCGACAGCAACTACAACTTGAATGTGCGTCTCAGCGCAGCGGAGTCCACGGGCCTGGCACGCATCATTAGCTCGCCGCGCGTGCTGACCCTCGACAACAAAGAGGCCACGATTTCGCAGGGCACGCAGATCCCCTATTCGCAGGTCAGTGCGCAGGGCGTGCAGACAGCGTTCCAGAACGCGGAGCTCAAGCTCATCGTCAAACCACACGTGACGGCCGATGGTTCGATCACGATGCAGGTCAAAGTCACTCGCGACGAGCCCGACTTCTTGCGCACGGGTGCCAACGGCCAGCCGACGATCCTCAAGCGCTCGGCTGACACCAATCTGATCATTGAAGATGGCCACACCGCGGTGATCGGTGGCATTTACACGCGCAATACCGGTCGCAACGTCGATCAGGTGCCGTTCTTTGGCGACATTCCGATCTTGGGCTTGCTGTTTCAACGTCGTCGCACGCTCGACAGCCGCGGCGAGCTGTTGATCTTCTTGACCCCGCGCATCGTGAACCGCGAAGCGGCTTTGGTTTCGGCTTCGAAGTAGGCAGCGAGGCGCGTTTAGAAGAAGCGGAGGGCGGCTTGACCGTGCCTCCGCTTTCGCTTTTGGCCATACTCGCGTGATGTCAGAGCGCGTGTTTTTGTCCGGGCCCATGGGCAGTGGCAAGTCAGCCGTCGCCGCGCGATTGTCTGAGCTTTGGCAGGTGCCGAGCGTCGACTTGGATCAGCGTATCGAGCAGCGCGCAGGGATGTCGATCGCGGACTTTTTCAAAGCGCGCGGCGAAGCCACGTTTCGCACGCTCGAGAAGGAAGTGCTGAGCGAGCTCATCCTGGACCCCCGCGTCCGCATTCTCGCTTTGGGCGGGGGCAGCGTACTCGAACGTGAATCGCGCAGGGCATTGTTGTGCGCGGGCACATTGATTACCTTGCGCGCATCGGTCGAAACGTTGGCGCTGCGGGTGGGGCAAGGGGAAGGGCGCCCGCTCTTGCACGGAGAGGACCTGCCCAAGAAGTTGCGCGAGCTGCTCGAAGCGAGAGCCCCGGCCTATGCGGAGTGTCATGCCGAGATCGACACGGATGCGCTCGACCTCGACAGCATCGCGCAGGCCATCGATCGGGTGGTGAGTGACGCGCCGGTGGTCGTGCCGCTGGGCGAACGGACCTATCGCGTCGAAGTCGGTGCGGGCACACGGCACGCCTTACTTTCACGCGTGCAGCAGTTCATGCGCGGTCGACAGGTGATCGTCGTGACCGATCGGGGGGTAGAAGAGCCGTGGGCGCGCCAAACCCGCGAGGTGCTGGCAGGGGCCGGGCTCAAGCCCGTCGCCGTGTGTCTCGAGCAAGGCGAAGCGCACAAACACATTCGCAGCGTCGAGCAAATCTGGGATGCCGCGCTCGATGCGGGGGTCGATCGCGATGCGCTCGTGTTGGCCGTAGGAGGCGGCGTGGTGGGGGACATGGCAGCGTTCGCGGCGTCGACCTTACTGCGGGGCGTGGCCTTTGGTCAGCTGCCTACGACCTTACTTGCGATGGTGGACAGCGCTGTAGGCGGCAAGACCGGCATCGATCGCACGCAGGGTAAGAATTTAGTGGGGACTTTCCATCAGCCTCGTTTCGTTTTGTGCGATGTCGAGACACTCACCACGCTGCCGCGCGCAGAGCGCTGTGCGGGGCTTGCCGAGGTCGCAAAGTCGGCGTGGTTAGCGGGCGAGCATGCCGTGCAACAGCTGGAGGCCGACGCTGAGCCGCTCGTCGCCGGAGACCTCGAAAGGACATCCGATGCGGTGCGTATGTCCGTGCAGCTCAAGGCAAAGATCGTCAGCGAAGACGAGCATGAGACAGGGCCCCGCGCGCTTCTCAACCTGGGACACACGGTCGGACATGCGATCGAAGCTGCATCGGGCTACAGCGCGCTGCGGCATGGTGAAGCGGTGGCGCTCGGTATGGTTGCTGCGTTT
>JBKJIA010000156.1:0-4356 GCA_046598735.1 Polyangiales bacterium | reverse complement strand
TGGGCGGTGGTCGCGTCGCTGCCGTTCGCACCCGAGATCGTGTTGCCGACGATCTGGCACTTCCAGGACGTGTACCCCCAGGTCACCGGGCGCTACTGCCTGAGGTGCAGCTTCAACCTGACCTATCGCGACGAGGCCGGTGCCGGCGTCGGCTGGACGTCGCCCTCCCATTTCGGGATCAACCTCGGTCCGGTCGTGCTCATGTGCGAGAACCACCGCACGGGTTTGCTCTGGAGGTTGATGCGCGGGTGTCCTTGCATCGTCACGGGACTGCGCCGGGCGGGCTTCACCAACGGCTGGTTATGACTCCTGCCATGGGTCTACCTGGGTCTCAACACGGAAGGCGGCAAATTGCCATGAAAACTATTCGTTATATCGGTCTTGCATTCATCATCCCAAGCCTCGAAATGGTGGCGTGTCGCCTCGGAGGTGCTGGTATGAGTATGCCTCCACCTGTGGCAGCTCCGACCCAGACGACCAGCGCTGCTCCCCCCTCGCAGGTTGATCCAAACCTGCACGTGACGCTTCCGCCAAATGAAGTGGGAACACCGGCTCAGCCGACGGGGAAGAAGACCGGGATGAGCCCGATGGGCGCACCGCCTGACGCTGGAGGAGGGGATGCCGCACTCGAACAGCGGGGACCAGGCTCCCAGCCCTCCTCCTATGCAGCACGAGTAGCCCGCTAGCCAGCGCCATTCGATGATCACGGGCATCTTTCCTGCACTCGCTCTGGCGCTCGAGCCTTCGGCGCCCGGCATGATGAGCCCGCCTCCGCACGATCAGAAGGAGTCGCTCCTCACCCGGCTCCATGCGCGAACGTCCCGTCTCATAGGGTCGTTCCTTCCAAGGGTGGTTCCCCAGCCTCGTGGTTGAGGAGGTTCTGTGTAGTCACGCGCGCGATCTCGCAGAGGGCCTCGCGGGTCAGAAATCCCTGGTGGGCCGTGATCAGGACGTTCGGGAATGTCAGCAAGCGTGAGAGCTCATCGTCTTGGAGGATCTGTCCGGAAAGATCTTCGAAGAAGAGCCCCTCCTCTTCCTCGTACACATCCAGCGCGACGCCGCCGATCTGACCGGCTTTGAGGGCTGCAATGAGTGCCCCCGTGTCGACAAGTTTGCCGCGGCTCGTGTTGACGATGAACACCCCGGGTTTCATCTGTGCGAGCGTTTGTGCATTGAGCAGATGGCGAGTCTCTGGAAGCAGCGGAACGTGGAGCGATACGATATCGCTTTCGGTCAGCAGGGAGTCGAAGTCCACATAGCGAATGCCATGGGAAGTCGCCCACTCGGTGGATGGGACCAGATCGTGAGCGATGACATGGGTTCCGAAGCCGCGGAAGATCTCCGCCGCGATACGTCCGATCTTTCCAGTGCCCACGATCCCCACCGTCTTGCCGTGCAAGTCGAAGCCGACGAGGCCGTTGAGCGAGAAGTTCAGCTCGCGCACGCGGTTATACGCGCGGTGGATTTTGCGATTGAGGGTAAGCAGGAGGCCGACCGTGTGCTCGGCCACTGCGTGGGGCGAATAGGCGGGTACGCGTACAACGGCGAGGCCGAGCCTGCGGGCTGCGGCGAGATCGAGGTTGTTGTAACCGGAGCAGCGCAGGGCGATGAGACCCACGCCGAGCGAGGCGAGCGCCGCGAGGCACGCGCTGTCCGCCTGGTCGTTGACGAAGAGGCACACAGCTTGTGCGCCTTGCGCGGCGGATGCCGTTTCGGCGCTAAGAGGGAACTCGTGAAAACGCCAAGAGACCCGTTCTGCGCCCACCCCACGCGAGAGGTACTCGCGGTCGTACGCTTTTGTACTGTAGACGGCCGTCTCGATCATCGCGCACCCCTTTTCCACGTCGCGACGGGCTTAGAGCCTTTCTTGGCCCGAGGCGCGCGCCTTGATTGTGGGCTTCGATGGGTAGCGTAGATCGCTTCGCGATCATGGTAAACCCAGTGGCGTGGCATCGGATCTATGCGAGGAATTCAAAGTACGCCCATGAATGCGAATGAGTTCGTATTGACCCTTGAACGCCTGGCGGAGTCCGCCCACGTCGAGTCGCCCGACGAACGCAGCATGCTGCGCGCGGTGTTCCGCTGCCCACGCCGCGAGCCAGAGCGCAAGGCGCTGGTTCATCCGCTCGCTGACCTCGTGTGGCGCTACGAGTGTACGAACGCAGAGCTGGGACACATTCGATTGGTGAGCGCACCTCGCCCGCATTGGGCAGGACAAGTCGTGGGATTTTGGGAAGGCGAGCTACTCGTTGCGGAAGACGATGGTAAGGTCGGTATCTTCGAGCACGAACGTTTTGGCGAGCGCTTGCAGAGTTGCGCTGGCGATGGTGCAAGCTTCTTGGATGCGCTCGCTACATTCCTAGGCATGGTGTTGGAACGACACCTTTGGCTTGAGCGCAGCGCAGATGCGACGCGCTTATGTGCACAACGGGCTGGTGGCCCCCAGTTTGAGGACTTCTATCTCGGGATGCTCAGTTACCTCGAGTACGGCGTGGTTGCAGCAACCGGTGCCTAGAGCACGCAGCCTGTTGCCTGAGGCAGGTGGCCGCGCGCGCCCTAGTAAACCATTGCTCGCGGAATCATGGCGAGCGTCGAGCGCGGCGGCTCCGAAGCCCACGCTCGTCAGCGCTCGCGACCGCGGAGTATGAGCTCAAGCGCGTCTTCGATCGTCAGACACACCTCTGCTCCGCGACCGACCCAACCCGTGGGGTGCCGTCGCAGGGCCTGGCCTGAAAGGATCAGGCCACCGCGGTACCCGGCGTCCAACAACCGTGACATGGCCTCGAGCGCTGACTCGACATTCTCAGGCAGAGCGCACGAGAAGCCGATCCAAGCGGGTTGCAGTTCGCGAGACAGCTGGAGGAGGTCATCGACTGTTAGGGTAGAGGCCACCTGCGTACTGATGCCATGGGTCGCCAGTGCCTGCGCCGCCATGCGTGGGCCCAGATCGTGGCGGTTGGCCCGCGCTTGCACGATGAGCAAATCGAGCGGCGCGGGGATGGCGGTGGCGCTGTCCAGCATCGCGAGCATCCTTCCGCACCACGCGGAGAACCGGTGCTCGTCCGCCACGCTCACTTTACCTATTTCCCAGAGCTCCCCGATCTTACCGAGTGCAGGCTGTACGAGACCGACGAGAAGCTCAGGCCCGCTGAAACCAGCCGCACGGGCCTGCTGCACCATCAGGGCACATGTATCCTGATCGCCCGCGCTAGCAGCATCGAAGAGCGCACGGTAGAAACGGATTACGGACTGGTTTTGCTCGATCAAGGACTCACCGGCTTCGAGCCGCGCCGCGCAGCTCGCACACATGCCGTGCGTGATGTCGAAGTTCGTAAGTGGCGCAACTTCGCCCAGGAGTCGTTGGCAATAGGCGCACCAACGGATCATCCAGCCCTCCGCTTGTGGTCGATCACGTGGCTGTTGTGGACTTGGGCGACGGGCCCCGCGAGCAGCCTGCTCCTCCGACGGCACGTTGGTACAAGGGGCAAGCGTGGGTCGGTCATGGTCGCTTGATGATGCCGAGCGAGGCTCAGATTGGCAATGTGCCCGTTACCGAAGAAGGCAGCAACCACGTGGTGTGTGTGCCGGACGTCCGACTGAAGTCACGCTGGCCACGCGCTCTGCGACGACGGTAACCTCGCGAACGACGACGGCTCGCGCTCCATACCTCTCGCGGCCCTGGGAATCTCTAGAGCCGCAACATCTGCTCGGTAAATTTCCAAGAAGAGTTCGGAATTTCCCGCCCCTTACTCGCATTTTGCGCCAGTGCATCCGGCCATCATGCGAAACACTGCGGTCTAGTCCCCACCCCCGTGCAGCAGGAGTAAAGATGAAGCAGCTAGTGTTGGGCGTTGCCCTTACTGCGATCGTAGCGAGTGCCTGTGGTGGCAGCGATGGCCCCAGCGGCAGCACGACGAACCCCATCGAGCCGATCGAATGTCCGCCGGACTCGTCGCTGACCTACGAGAACTTCGGCAAGCCGTTCACGGACGACTACTGCGCTGGTTGCCACGCCGCCGACAAGAAGGGCGCCGAACGTCAGAAGGCACCGCCGGAGGACATCTTCGACACGGTGGAGCAAATCCGCGAGGGCGCCGACGAGTTAACCGAGTTGGTTGTCGAGAGCACGAAGATGCCCTTCGCCACTGCCAAGAAGCAGCCCACCAAGGGCGAGCGCGCGATGTTCGGCGAGTGGCTCGCCTGCGGCGCTCCGTAGGTCAGACCGCAAGCACGCGCCTGTTTGGTGGTCGACGCTCGTGTCGGCCTCGAAGTGGTGCACCTTCAGGTCCGCGAGGATCCAGAGCTCGTCAATGAGCAGGATCCCCACGCCGCCGCCGGTGGTCCATAGCTCGTGGA
>JBKJIA010000113.1:0-2841 GCA_046598735.1 Polyangiales bacterium | reverse complement strand
GATGGTGAGTGCGAAAGGCGCGCACATATAAGTTACTACCTAAGTGGTGCTCATCTCCTGGCGCCATGCCCACGGGCTTGATCGCGAGCTCATAACGCTGCAGGCGCGTAAGAGCAGCCAGCGCCGCCACCAGATCTGCGACGATCTCGACAGGCATGAAGACTTCGGGTGGTGCTTGCTTCTGCATCATCCCGCGCACGCCCAGCAGGCCAGGCAACCCTCCCACGTGATCGACGTGGCCATGACTGAGGAAGATGCGATCGGCTGCGCAGAACCCGCGCAAGGGGATGCCGACGTCGAGCAGGACCGAGAGCTCGGGCACCTGCACGGTGGTGTACACCCCGCCCACGGATATGCCGCGCACCGTATAAGGCCCCACCTTGAGTGTGGCGCACACGTTGGTATCAGAGCTGGTGAGGGCTTCAGGCATGCCGCGTCACCCCTTCGTCAGGCGAGAAAACGCTGGCGCAACGCGGGTGTAGGCACGCGACATTGATCGGGCCGGCCAAAGAGTGCGATGCGTCGCTTGGCAAAGGCACGGTAAGCAGCATCACGGAAGCGCTTGGGAATGGCGAGCAACGCCACGAGCGCAGGCCAAGGCCCGGACAAGTAACGCGCGACGTGCAGCACCGCGTTCGAGTGCGTGTGCACGCGAGAGCCGTCGATCACCACGATCGAATCCAGCGTGGGATCGACGAGCCCGCGCGCTTTCATGCTGGCTTGACCGAGCTCCGATGCGAGTGGCGCGAACACGAAGCGCTCTTTGGGATCGCGATCGATGATGAACAGGACGGATGCGTTGCAAACGCTGCACTCGCCGTCGAACAGCACGAGCGTCTTACCTTCAGGCACGGCGTTCATTTTGACTCCCACGCTTCAGTTTCCCCCACATCGAGCGGCGCCGCAAACGTCGGCAGCATTCACGCGCCTTGGCTTGCGTGTGGCGCCGGCTTTGGAGCCTACAACGGATAGGAAAGGGTGGCCCCGAGCACGGTCACCAGCACCAACACCACGGGCGCCAGCACCAAGAAGACTAAGAAGGTGTAACCCATGATGTCGCGCGCGCGCAGGCCCAGCAGAGCTAAGACCGGTAGCATCCAAAACGGTTGCACCAGATTGGCCAGCGCTTCGCCGAGATCGTAGACCGCAACCATCCAACCTAAGTGCACCTTGAGCTCGTGAGCGGCCTGCATGACGTAGGGCGCTTCGATCACCCACTTGGAGCCGCCACTGGGTACGAACATGCCGAGCAAGGCTGAGTAGACTGCGATAAGCGCGGGGAAGGTCTTGGCGCTCGAGATGCGCACGAACCAAGCGGCAAGCTGCGCGTTCAAGTGGGTCTTGGAGATCACTGCGGCGATGCCCGCGTAGAACGGGTACTGTAAGATGATGGCCCACACGCCGGGCGTGGCCTCTTTTACGGCGCGCATGAGCCGTGCGGGCGTACCGTGGGCTGCCACGCCAACCGTCAGAAAGAACAAGTTGATGGTGTTGAAGTTGAGGGCTGCCAGCACATCCTTACTGTTGGCAAAGTATTGAACGAAGTAAGCGAGGCTGAGCAGCACGAACAAGACGTTCAGAATGCGCACGTGCTCGAGCCATTCGCCAGGCGTGCCCTTGCGTGCCGGTTCCGGTTGCTCGGAGGGTGAGGCACCCATACTGATGCCGAGCTCGCTCGCCGTCTTGGCGCGCGCGCCGGTGGGTGTGGCAAAGTAAAATAGTAAGGTCACGATGGGAATCTCGACCGCAACGCTGAGTAAGCTTTGCCAGAGAAAGATCGTATCGCTCAGCCCGATGACGCCAGCGGGTACGGCGCCGTTACCCGCCACGATCTGCCGAATGGCGGGTGGGAGCGCGCTTTCCGTGGCCATCTGGAGTGCGGCCGATCCGGACAAACCCTGGGCCCATACGCTGCCCAAGCCCATGAAAGTACTGGCGCCGAGGGCGCGATAATCGACGCTCGGCATGCGGCGCGCGACCTCTTTGGCCAGCATCGCGCTGAAGATCAGGCTGAAACCCCAGTTGAACCACGAGGAGGCCATGCTGAACAAGGCGACCATGGCGACAGCAGCGCGGGCGGAGCTTGGTAAGGTCGCGAGGCGAGCGATCACTCGGTACACCACGGGGGCGGTCGCGACCACGTATCCCGTGATGATGATCAGCGCCATTTGCATCGTGAACGCCACGAGCTCCCAGAAGCTATCGCCCCAGATCTTGACGATGCCGAGCGCAGACGTGTCGGTGAACGCGATCGCGCACGCCACCACCATGAACGTGGCCAGTAGCGCGAACACGAACGCATCGGGAATGTAGCGTTCGGCCCAGCTCGTGAAGCGTTCGGCCACGCGCGCGAGCAAGCCCGCGTCGTCGGGCACGCTTGGCGGTGGACTGGATGCGGCTGGTACGCCGAGGGAAGAAGGAAGGTCTGCGGAGCTCACGGCTCGCTCTTAGCTCAGCGGCACCGGCCTCGTCTACCCCGGCAAGACCTGCCTTGCCGGCGCGGCACGGGGCTCTGCGACGACTCCGTGATGGCTGGCTTCGTGTGCCTTTTGCGCGAGGTAGCTCGCGTGCACGGCTACGGCGAACCGGTGCACGCCCCGGATGGCGTGGAGGGTGCGCACGGAATGGAAGACCTCGAACGCGTGCTGCGCATACGGTAGCTCGGCGTACACGACCGCGGTTTTTGAGATGGCGCGCAGGTGTTGCACGAACAGGCGCGCTTCTTCGACCGGCGCCAGACTGTCGTGGGTGCCATGCACGACCATGAACGGGGGGGCGTCCTCGCGCACGTGGGAGAGCGGAGACGCATCGCGATAGATGTCTTCGGCATCGCTGCGCGAT
>JBKJIA010000533.1:0-54243 GCA_046598735.1 Polyangiales bacterium | reverse complement strand
ACTTGGATGAGCAAACCCCGGAACATATCGTCTACGACGGCTTAACCCTTTAATCGTGTTTCTTCTTCGAGGATTGGTCGGGCCTGCCGCCAAACGAGACGAAAACGCGGCTGGAGCGTGCCCTCGAACGCACCGACGCCAGCGCACTGCGGCTTGACCGGGGGCCACTATGGCGCGTGCGCCTGACGCGGCTGGCTCCCCAGGAGCACGTGCTGACCGTGGCGATGCATCACATTATCGCGGATGCCCGCTCGCTCGACCTCTTCTACGAAGAGCTACTGTCAACCTATCGCGCGCTCACGACAGGAAGTAGTGCCCGCCCTGCGCCCAACGCGGTGCACTACGGAGATTTTGCGCGCGACCAAGCCGAGCGCCTTGCACGCGGCGAGCTTGAGCCCCACATCACGTTCTGGAAAGAGCAACTCCGTGACCTGCCGCAGGTGATGCTCAACCCAGCGAGCAGCGCACCGCGCGCGGCGAGCGGACCGGCCAGATCGGTGCAGCGCCATTTGAGCGAGAGCGCGCGGCTGGCCCTGAGCGCGGTATGCCGGCATAACAAGCTGAGCAGCTTCATCGTGCTGCTCTCTGCGTACAAGCTGCTGATCGCGCGCACCACAGGCTGCGACGACGTTTCGATCATTACTCCTATATCCGGGCGTACCTTCCCCGAAGCCGAGCGGATGATCGGGGTGTTCATGTCCTCGGTCGTCGTGCGCGCAAAAGTCGCGATGCGCGAGAGCGGCGAGTTGCTATTTCGACGGGTCAAGCAGCGTGTCGCTCATTCGATCGAACATCAGGAGATCTCGCTCGAGGTGTTAGAAGGCGCGCTGAGAAGTCGCCGCGATCGATCGCTTGCGCTCGAACGCCTACCGGCCATCGCTTTCAATCACCTTCGTGTGGGCGCAGGGCCAGCGGGCGAGACACGCGACATCGGAAGCGTGGAGGCGATCGAGATCGGTCGCACCCGGGCGGTGTTCGATCTGATGATGATCGCCACTGAAACCGCAGACCAGGTCACGCTCAAGCTCGAGTATCGCGAAGACAGGTTTACGCCCGAGCAGGCCGAACGTCTGATCGGCGACTACGAGGGCCTCCTCGAATGCTTGTGCGAAAGGCCCCATGCGCCGCTACGGGAGCTGGGCAACTGCGACGGGGACACCGTGCTTGCAAAGAGTGCTCAAGCTGTGCGCTTCGTCGCGCTGACTCCAGGTCAGTGGCACGCGCTAGACGTCAGCATGCTCGCAGGTCACACGGGAGCGCAGGTCGCGTCCCTGTACCTCGCTCTCTCCCAGAGGGTGACGCCCATCGAGCTCTCGCATGCGATAGCGCAGCTGCGCGAGGCAGTGCCCTACCTGAGGGGGCATATCGTCCGCTCCGATAACGCACGCGCGCCCGCGTGGGTATGCGCAATCAGCCAGCCCAGCGCGCAAGCTGATTCGCCTCTACGCTTGCACCCGCACGGAGTGTCCGCGGACCTTACGGTGTCGGAGGCGATGGCGGAGCTCGCCGATCCCGCGACCGTCCACGAGTGGCTCGTCGTCGCGAGGCAAGGGACAGACCCCGACACGGTGATTGAGCTCCGGCTTGTCGCCCGCGAGCCCGGCCTCAGCGCGATTCAGCTCCCGCCGCTGGCCCGTGCGCTCGACGCTGCGCTGAACGGCCGCGAGCCGAGCACAGCGCTGCTCTCACGCCTCGCGTTAGCACCCGGCGCGGCCTCCCCTGCCGCAGTGGCGGGCGCTTCCCTGCGCCTGACGCCTTTGCGCTCCACACCGTACCCTCGCGACCCTGGCGCGGATCATGCGCCGGGGTCGCTGGTCGAAGAGCGACTCGTGTTGAGCACGCCTGAGCTGTCGACACTTCGTGCAAGCTCTGACGCGCATGGGGTCGATGTTGACGCGTGGCTGCGCCTCGCCTTTGGCATCTTGGTCGGAAGTCACACGCGGGCCGAGGCAGACTTTCAGATCTCCTACGCTGATATGCGCGAGCAGGGCGCTGAGCTCGGGTTCCTGGTGTTCTCAGCCGACTTCACGGCGAGCAATACAGCGACGCCGCAGCTGCTCTCTTCCATGCTACGCGTCTCGAGAGAGGACGCGCACGCCCTTCACGCTGAGGATCGATGGTGCAGCAATGAGCTCGACTTCGTGTGGCTTGCATCGGGCCCCGACACGCACTCGCTAAGAGTAAGGCCGCCTGCAGGGCAAGTGGTGGTCACGGCGCAGCACAGCAAAGGTAAGCTTACCCTCGCCCTCTCCTACGTCGCAGAGACCCTAAGTGACAGAAAGCTGTTGCCTCGGCTGGTGTCGGTGGCAACGCAGCTCGCAGAGGGGTGGCCTCCAGGCGAGGTCTGTTTACTCCTGAAGGGGGAGCACGAAGCCTACACCGCGCCACCGGGACAGGAGCAGGCACAGGGGGTCGGCCTCGGGCACTTCGTGGAGCGCTGGGCACGCGACACACCCGCGCGGGTTGCGCTTCGGTCCGGTGAGCACACGCTCAACTACGGGGAGCTCGACGATCGCGCGGCCCGTCTCGCGCGCTGTCTGACGGAGCGCGGCGCCAAGCCCGGCTCCATCATAGCAGTGCTCTTGCCCCGCTCCGAACGGCTTTTGGTGACGCTCCTGGCCGTGCTCAAGCTGGGTGGCACCTACCTGCCGCTCGACTCCCGCTACCCACGGGAGCGCCTCGGACGGATGCTCGCACAGGCAAATGCGACGCTTGCGATTAGCGAGCCGAGTCTTACCCATTTACTCGATGCTGTTTCGACTAAGACGCTCTGCTTGGAGACGCTCTGGTCTGAGCTTGACGAGGTCACGCCGCTGCCCCCCCGGAAATGCGCCCCGCGTGACACAGCCTACGTGATCTTCACCTCCGGTTCGACGGGTGAGCCCAAAGGCGTAGCGGTCTCCCACGAAGCAGCGTTCAACTTTCTTGCGAGCGTGGCCGCGGAGCTCGGGATGAACGCGAACGATGTGCTGCTGTCCGTCACCACGATCGCCTTTGACATCTCGGTGCTTGAGTTGTTCCTTCCGCTATTTGTCGGCGCCTGCGTGGTGATTGCAAACGAAGCCACCGTGGTAGATGGCGCTCGCCTGCTCAAGGACGTTCAGCGCCACCAGGTGACCTATTTACAAGCCACGCCGCACACGTGGGAGCTCCTGCTTGAGGCGGGCCTCTGTCGCCAGGAACCGCTGATTGCGCTCTCAGGCGGAGAAGCCATGCCGCCTTCCCTGGCTGAGCGCCTTTTGCCTCAAGTATCTGCCCTCTGGAACATGTACGGGCCGACGGAAGCCACCGTCTGGGTCACTGCACATCGCATTGCGAGCGCAACGCCGATCGTGCCGATTGGCAAACCCCTCGCGGGCGCAGCGCTGCATGTGCTCGATCGGGCCGGCCGCGTGGTGCCTCCTGGGACTACCGGTGAAATCTACATCAACGGGGTTTGTCTGGCCGATGGATACGTCAACAATGCCGAGCAGACGCAAGCTCGCTTCGTATCCGTCCGCGCAGCCGATCGCAGCCTGACGCGCGCATATCGGACGGGCGACCTGGGCGGGGTCGATTCGCGCGGCACCTTCTACTGTCTTGGCCGCATGGACCGTCAGATTAAGCTGCGCGGGCACAGGATTGAGCTCGCTGAGATCGAGCATGCAATTCGCCAGTGCGCAGGCGTGAGTGAGTGTGTGGTTGCGCTCGAGCAAGGAGGGACGAACGACGCGCGGCTTAGTGCGTACGTCCGCACCGAGCGCAACGGCACTCCCAACGAGGCGGAGCTACGTGCTGCGCTCAAGCAGACCCTGCCATCTTACGCCGTTCCGCAACGCATCCTGCCCGTGGCAGAGCTGCCGCGACTTGCAAACGGCAAGCTCGACCTTGCAGGTCTTGCGCAGCTTGCCACCCCCGCACACGACAGCGTGACCTTACCTGCGAGCTCATTGGAAGCGACGCTTGTCACGATCTGGGAAACCGTAATCGGAAGCAAAGGATTCGGCGTACGTGACAGCTTCTTCGATGTCGGGGGACACTCCCTTTTGCTGTTGCAAATTCAGCGTAAGATCGAGACGGAAATAGGCATTCGCGTCGAAGTCGTCGACCTCTTTACCCACAGCACGGTCGAAAAATTGGCGCGGCATCTCGACCGCAAAAAGCCGCGCGCCGCCGCCATTATCTCGGTTCAGCCTAAGCGCGACACCTCGGGTTCCACGGACATCGCGATCATCGGCATGTCCGGCGTGTTTCCTGGCGCGCCGGAGCTCGCAACTCTATGGACAAACCTGCGGACTGGCGTGGAGTCGATTACTCAGCTTGATCGCCATACGTTGCGCAAGGCAGGCGTGCCCGCAGCGCTAATCGATGACCCTCGTTATGTGTGCGCCGCTCCGCTTCTGCCCGATGCAGACATGTTCGACGCTACTCTCTTCCGGTTTACACCGCGAGAAGCACGGCGCCTCGATCCGCAACATCGGCTGCTACTCCAATGTGCGTACGCCGCGCTCGAAGACGCCGCGTGTGAACCGCGGTCGATAGCGGATCGGGTTGGCCTCTTCGCAGGAGTGGGCTTTAGTTACTACCTACTTCATCAGGTGTTGAGCCAGAAGAACACGCTTATCGAGGAGTCGCCCCTCGAGCTGCTGTATGCCAACGACAAGGACTATGCGGCGACGCGCATCGCCTACAAACTCAACCTGCGCGGCCCGTGCCTTACTGTTGGCACCGCGTGCTCGACGGGCCTCGTCGCCGTGCACCAAGCGTGTCGGAGCTTGCATGCTTTCGACTGTGACGTCGCGCTCGCAGGCGCCTCGCGCGTCGCGGTTCCGCAGCAGCGAGGTTACCTGCGAGCCGAGGGAGGCATTCTTTCGTCCGACGGACACTGTCGCGCTTTCGATGCACGAGCCGACGGAACCTTGTTCGGCAACGGCGTGGGAGTGGTGGCGCTCAAGCGACTCGACGATGCGCTGCGCGACCGCGACTCGATTTACTGCGTTGTGAAGGGCAGCGCAGTCAACAACGACGGCAGTGACAAGGTTGGCTTTACAGCACCCGCCACAAACGGTCAGGTGCGTGTATTGCGCGACGCCTATCGAAACGCCGGAATCGACCCCAGGTCGATTCAATACGTGGAGGCGCATGGCACCGGAACACGGATGGGCGACGCGATCGAGATTGCCGCGCTGCATGAAGCAATCTGCAGCGAAGGCCGGCCGGCTGAGAGGATCGCAGTCGGTTCGATCAAAACCAACTTCGGACACCTAGATACGGCCGCCGGCATGGCCGGGCTGATCAAGACGGTCCTCGCTCTTCACCATCGCGTGATCCCTCCGACGGTCCATTTCGAACGCGCGAATCCTGCGCTGCAGCTCGAGCGCACTCCCTTCTACATCAACCAAGCTGCCGTACCTTGGCCCGACGGACCAGCGGGCAGACGTGCTGGCGTGAGCTCCTTTGGAATCGGTGGCACCAATGCGCACGTGGTGCTCGAGGCGTTCTCCGCACCGCCGCGGACTCAAGAGTGGTCCGCTCGGCCTGAGCTTCTCGTCATCTCCGGCGCAACTGCCGATGCGGTGCGAAGCTCAGGCCAGCGCATCGGCACTCATCTTTCGGACATACCGTGCAACGTCACCGACGCGGCCCACACATTGCGCATTGGACGCCCTTCATTGAAGCTTCGGGCGTTCGTGGTCGCCGAGCACGCTGCAGATGCGGCGCGGGCGCTATGCGATTTGCAGAGCGTCTCGGCTGGCGATGAGGCGACTCCTAGCCTTGTCCTGATGTTTCCGGGCCAAGGCACAGCCTACCGAGGCATGGCTGACGCGCTCCGCGATCGAGAGCCCACCTTTGGCGCACGGTTTGATGCAGGGCTCGCCATCGCCAGTGACCTGCTCCACATCAATCTTCAGGACTTGATCCTAGGCGAGCCGCAGCGCGGGCGGCCGGCGGAGCTTGACACCCTCCACGCACAACCCGCGCTCTTTGCGCTGGAGGTCGCCTTGGCCGAGCTGATGGGCAGTTGGGGCCTTACTCCCAACGCCGTGCTCGGACACAGTCTCGGCGAGCTGTCCGCCGCCGCGGTCGCCGGAGTGTTCAGCTTCGAGGATGGCATGCGCGCGGTCGTCGCACGCGCGACTGCCATGCAAGCATGTGGCGAGGGGCGGATGCTGGCCGCACTTGCGGGACCTGCCGAGGTCACGCCCTACCTTGTTCCGGGTTGCAGCGTATCCGCGCTCAACGCTACCGACGTCACCGTGATTGGGGGCCCGCCCGAGGCGCTGCTTCAGACCCAACGAGCGCTCGAGTCGGCTCGCATTGGCATTCGCCCCTTGGCCGTTAATCGCGCTTTTCATACCGAAGCGATGGAGCCGGCCCTCGGCGCGTTACTCGAAGCGTTCTCGCGAATTGCACTGCACCCTCCAAGGCTGCCCTTGGTGTCGACGGTAACTGGAACCTGGCTGACGCACGAGCAGGCCCAGAGTCCAAGCTACTGGTCCGCGCAGGCACGGAAGCCCGTGCAGTTCGCAAAAGCAGCCAGCACTGTCCTCTCCGACGGACGCACGACCATGCTGGAGATGGGGCCTGGCGCAGGCTTGAGCACGCTGTTGCGCCGCTTGGGCAACCAGCAGCTCCAAACCGTGACCACCTTACCCGATGCGTTACATGCCGAGCGATCCGTGAAGACCGTCCTCCATGCGGTGGGCGAGCTCTGGCAGCGCGGTCATCTCGCCGATTGGGCGACGTTCGGTGTTGGCGAGGAACGGCCGCCCGCGCGCGTGCATCTCCCCACCTATCCGTTCGCACGAGAGCAGCACTGGTACACCGCGAGCGAGCCTTCGCTGAGCCCTGTCGAGCGCCTGCCCCAGGAGGAGTGGACTTACGAGCCTTCCTTCCGGAGGAAGTCCCTGACCCGTCGCACTGACAGCGAGTCCCTGGGTTCGACGCTCATTCTCGGGGGCCCCCGCAGCTACCTGCTTTCGGAAACGCTGGCTGACGCGCTGCACGCACAAGGCCAAGAAGTGGTCATCGCGCACAAATCATCGAGCTCGTGGCTGGGCAAGAGCGCGGCTCGCGCGCTAGATGGCGAGTCGCGAAACGTGTTTTCGGACCTGATCGCAACCACGACTCCGCCCATCACCCGTGTCATTCATTTGTGGGCGCTCGAGCGTTCTGCAAATGCACAGGAGCGACGCAGCGATGCATTCCACAGCTTGATGCACCTCACCCAGGCCCTGTCGCGAGGAACGGAGCGAGGGCAGATGATCGTCGTGACGGACGGGGTCCATAGCATCGACGGACGGGAGGAGCTCGATCCTATCCAAGCGCTCGCGCTCGGAGCCACCCGCGTCCTTGCCAACGAGCTCACGGGCGTGAGTGTCTGCACCGTGGACCTACCGCAGGTGCAAGCCCAGGAGGATATCGATTCCTCTGCATGCGCTATCCTCCAGGAGCTCGCGGGAGACCTGACCGACCCCTGCGTGGCGTACCGCGGGCGGTTTCGTTGGATTCCCAGCTTCGAGCGTTCGGCGATTGCAGCACACGCGGCACCGCTCGGCTCGGCGCCCGTCGTGCTGATCACGGGTGCGGCGGGAGGCCTTGGCAGTGCGCTCGCCGAAAGCTTTGGCCGCGTTCAAAATGCACATCTCGTGCTCGTAGCTAGGAGTTGGGAGGCCGCTCCTGCGGCGCCTTTACCAAGACCCGGAGAGGGCTCTGTAGAGGTCGTGCTGGAAGATGCTGACGTAACCGACGAGAACGCGATGGCGGAAGTCATCGCACGCGCCTACGCGCGTTTCGGCCGCATCGACGTGGTGCTGCATGCCGCAGGCTGTGCAGACGGTAAGCTCGCGCTTTTTCAAGACCGGGCGCATGCGGAACGAGTTCTATCACCCAAGGTCGATGGAGCACGCGTGCTCGTTGACCTGCTCTCAACGCGCAAGGTTTCGTCACTCGTCTTCTTCTCGTCCGTGACGGCCGTGACAGGCGACCCGGGGCAGCTCGCCTACTGCGCTGCGAACTGCTTTCTAGACGCACTAGCCGAAGAGAGCCGCGGACGCGGCATTCCGGCGATCTCGATTGCTTGGGACACCTGGTCAGAGCTAGGGATGGCGGTCCGTGCGGAAGTCCCAGATGCGCTCCGGCGCGTGCACATGGAGCGGCTGCGGCTCGGCATTCGTACGGAGGAGGGCATCTCCCTTCTCGAGCGGCTCGTCCAGGTTGACCGCGCGCGCACGGTCGTTAGCACGATCGCGCTGGAGGAGCGCCTCGCTCGCGCCGAGGCAACACGGGCCCAGGCTCGTCCCAGCGCTTTACAACTTCCCGCCAGCACCGCTACCGATTCGCGCGACGAGCAGCCGCTCCTCGAACGCGTAACAGGGTTGTGGCGGGCAAGCTTCGGCCACGATCGGATCGGGCCCGACGACGACTTCTTCGCCCTCGGTGGGAGCTCCTTGGCTGCCGTCCAATTGGCTGACGCGCTCGAGCGGGCCCTGCACATGCGCGTACATCCCGATGCGCTGCTTCGGCACCCGACCATTCGCACTCTGGTAAGCTACTTGGAGAACTCCGAAGCAGGCGATACCAACGCTCGCCAAGGGGGGGCGCTCGTACGACTGCGCGATGGCGACAAGCGTAGGCCTCCCTTGTTCTTAGTGCATCCGGTCGGCGGCGAAGTGTTCGTCTACCGCGAGCTTGCACAGCGCCTACCGGAGGGTCAACGCATATACGGCGTACGCCAGACGGAGCCAGGCGGAAGCCGCAGCGTCGAGCAGATAGCCCAAGCGTATCTCGAGCAGATGCGCACGATGTCGCCCCGTGGACCTTACTATCTCGCGGGATCGTCATTCGGTGGTACGCTGGCCTTCGAAATAGCGCAACAGCTCGGCACCTTGGGCGAACGCGTCGCTTTTCTCGCACTGCTTGATACACCGGATGGCGCTCAGGTTGAGCACCTGCTCGAGAGCGAGCTCGACGTGCTCGTCTACCTGTCTTCCCATCTTCCGCCCGAAGTGGGGCTCGGACAGCACGAGCTACGCGCCGTTCCCGATCAAGAGCGTCTCCGCTACTTCCTGTCCAAGGCCGCACCTCTCGGACTGCCCGCGCAGTTCGACGAGGATAGGCTGCGTCAATACGTCGCGACTTTCCGCGCGAACGACCGGGCGATGCGCGCCTACGAACCGCGGCGCTACGAAGGTCCAATCCTGTTCGTCAAAGCCTCCGAACGACGCGAGCGCTACGATCCCTCCTCCCCTGAGAGCGCCTGGCTTGCACGTTGCGGTGAGCTCGAGATGGTCACCTGCCCGGGCAATCATCTGACGATGCACGAACCACCCCATGTTGCAGTCCTTGCTCGCATCCTCGGTACCCGCCTTCAACTCGCACTACCACGCACGCAAGAGTTTTCTGCCGTCGATTTCAGCTAGAAAGGATCACTTATGTCTACCGAGATCATGTTCCGCAGTCGCACCATTGCCCGCACCGTCTTGCTCGGCGCGTTGGCCGGGTGCGGTGCCGCCTCCCAATCACCGGGCACGACACCGCGTACGATCGAGCCAAGTATAGGCAGTGGTGCCAGTTCGGCTCGCTCCTCCCAGGTCGCGCTCACTCCTTCCAATACCGCTGCGTGCGCCTCCGCCGTGGCTGAGCCAACAGAAGCGCCTCCTGCGAAAGACATAGCAGCGCTGCTGGCTCCCTTTGAAGGCAATTGGGACACCCGCATCACCTGGTCCGCGCCGGACTTCCCGAAGCCCCTTGAGTGGACAGGAAAAAGTCAACTCCACGTGCTGGGCGGGCGCTGGCTCGTGACGCACCATGAGGGTGCCTTCATGGGCATGGGCTTCGAAGCGCAGGATGTAACAGGATTCGATACACGAACGCAGAAATGGACCTCGGTCTGGGCGGACAAAGTGAACGACTCAATGATGTTCTTCGAGGGACCCTCTGCTCAAAAAGGTCCCGAGCAGCTGATCGCCGCTACGTTGGATGATAAGGGTGGGAAAAGTTGGTTGCGACGTGCCACCACTTGGCGCGACGACAACACGTTCGTGATGAGTTTTTCCGCACCCGATCCGAAAGGCCAGGAGCGTCCGGTCATGACGATCACCTCCACGCGTGCAAGCACTCCGCCGGCAGCTCCATGAACGTGCGAGCGCGAGACGGAGCGTTGCCCGACCTGGCCACGGCGGAGCCGGGGGCATGCCTTGCTGCGCAATTGCGGTCATTGCAGCTTGAGCCGCTAACCGAAGTTGCGCACGTGCGCTCGCGTCGCGCGCCTATGGTTGCGATCGCAGGGCTCGCAGCGGCGATAGGCGCGGCATCCGCCCTTGTACTCACGTCGGGAAGGCATGTTACTGACAGCGCAGCGCAGGTGCCGGTAGTCGCGGTCCGAGACACTCAGGCTCAAAGTTCGGCGACTATCTTCAGCGCCAGCGGCCACGTGGTTCCGCGGACGGTGGTGCGGGTCGCCCCGGATGTACCGGGACGCGTTGCCAAGGTGTACGCTCGACGAGGGGATCAGGTGAGCGCCGGACAGCTTTTGGTCGAACTCGATCACGGAGAGGTCGATGCGAACCTGCAGGCTGCGCAATCCCGGATAAGGGCGGCCGTATCGACGCTCGGCTCTCGCCAAGCTGAGCTTGTGAACGCCCGCAGACGAGCCGAGCAAGAACGAGGCTTTGTCGCGAGAAACGCCTCAACGGAAGCGCGCGCGCGGGAACTCACGGAGCAGGCTGAGTTGCTCGAGCGTGCGGTCGAGGCCGCGTCCGCTTCCCTTTCCGAACGTCAGGCCGAACGTGCGCTCCTGCGCCTGCGCAGCGAAAAGACGCGCATTTCAGCGCCGATCGCGGGCCGCGTGATGACGGATCCCCCGGCTGTGGGGGAGCTATTCGGTAGTAGCAACGGACCGACTCATCTTGAGATCATCGACTTCTCATCGTTGGTGCTGGAGAGCGAAATCCCGGAGTCGTATTTAGCCCGCGTCGCGGTCGGAACCCCCTGCGAGATCGTGCTCGATGCTTATCCGGACCGCCCGCTCCAGGGCCGCGTCTCGGAAATCGAAGCCCGCGTCGACCGTGCGAAGGCGACGGTCCCTGTGCGGGTGTCCTTCTCTGGCCACGATGCTGGGGGGGTTCTCCCCAATATGTCGGCACGCGTAGAGCTTCGACCGGAGACTCGCGAGGAGACGAGACGATGAAAGAAAATCACCATGCTTGGTTCGCGGGCGCGCTGCCCATCAAGCGCGCGGCGATGCGGCTATTCTGCTTCCCTTACGCGGGGGGAAGCGCCTCTGCATACCATCAGTTTCAAGCGGGGCTGGGCTCGCTCGTCGAGGTTTGTCCGATTGAGCTGCCGGGCCGCGCTTCAAGAATTCGAGAGCCGGCGTACCGCGACCTGGCGACGCTCGTCGAGCAAATATTCACCGTGCTCGAGCCGCACCTCGGCCGCCCCTACGCTCTTTTTGGTTACAGCATGGGCTCGCTCATCGCGTTTGAGCTCGCGCGCAAAGCCTCGGCGTTGGGTCGCGAGCCTTCGCACCTATTTGTGGCTGCCCGGACCGCTCCGGGGCTTTCTACTGCCACTGAGCGGCTCAGCGAGCTTCCTGACGATGCGCTATTGCTCGAGGTCGCACGTCGCTATCGAGCCATCCCGGATATTCTCATGTCGGATCCGGAGATGCGGAACATCATCGCCAACCTGATGCGTGGGGATTTGTGTCTGGTAGAAAGTTATACCTACCGGACCTCAAGCCCGCTGAGTTGCCCCATTACGGTGTTCGGAGGCGACCGTGACAGGGGTGTACGCCCGTCCGACTTGCAGGCGTGGCAGCGTCACACGACCGGGTCCTTTGCCACCAAGATCTTCGCCGGCGATCATTTCTTTCTCGAGGCGCAGCGCGCTCCCTTGCTGCGCGCCATTTGGCAGGAGCTCCTCGCGGACTCGCCTCACCGCGCAGAGGTCCTCGGGGCCTGACGCGCAGCGGACCTAGTCCCAATGCCGGTCAGTTAGGCGGTATCCGGCGCACTCCTGCGCCCTCACCCCCGGCCCCTCTCCCACAACGGTGGGAGAGGGGAGCAGAGGGTTTGGCGAATCTCATCGCAGACGCAATCGAGGTCGTACAGCACGTCGTAGTTTGGAGCCCGCGCCATGAAATGTTGCGTTTCTCCTCCTTCTCCCACCGGGTGGGAGAGGGCCGGGGTGAGGGCGCCGCAGACCGCCCAACCGCGCCTAACTGACCCGCAGCGGACCTAGTCAGGGCCGCGCCGGATTATGTTCTGCGCTCAGGGCATGGCGCCGTTGCTGCGCACGAGACGCCCGGCTCCATGTAAGGTCGCCGGATCGATGCGGGCGACGATTTGCACGGACTCGAAGTCCACCTGAAGTCTACCGCTTATTTGCAGCACCTCCTGCGCGGAATCGGAGAGCTCTCGTCGGCCTGGGGCAGGAGCATCGAGCTGAAATCCCAGCTCCGTTCCGCCCTGCGTCCCGACGAACAACAGATGGACGTAGCCGCGTTCAAGCTGCAGAGCCAGGTCCTCGGCGGACTTCGCTCGGCTGACCACCACTGGGTGCTCTCCCTGTGCCAGACGTTCAACGAGCGACGGCAGCAAACGCTCGGACTCATCCGTCTCAACAGTAAGGGGTGCACTCCTGACCAGCGCGGCTTGCGTGCGCAAGCTCTTCGGCCTCATGTCCGTCCAGACCTGCTCGATCCAAGCCAAGCATTCATCCTTCGAGCCGCGTTTGCCCGCGTCGTCCCAGCCGCGGGGACGGTCCTTGTACGACGGCCAAATGGAGTATTGCTCTTCGTGGTTTACGACCACCCGATACTCGAGGGCTTCGTTTCCTGCCATATCGAACCTCCGCTGCTGAAAGCGGCCAGCACGCCGCCGCTACCCATTGCAAACAACTCATAACACCCATAACACACGAATGCGCCGTATCAATGCGCCATATCAATGCTTTGCCCCGACTATGCCGGCGAACCCCAGCTTCGCATGCAAAAGTCGCTTGCCTATGCATCAATGTCGTATCAATGCAATGCATAACCCGGAGTGCCTTTATGCAGCGAGCCCAAATTGTCATGCGCTTTTTATGCCTCATCGGCGCATTTGTCTGCGCGTGCGGCGAACCGACGGAGAGTTCAGCTGAGCGGGTGCTCGTCAGCCCGGACGCGTGGACCCCTACCAACGCGGATGATGATCCGTTCGTAGATCGTCCCGCCGACGCAGCGTGCCCTTCGACAAGCATGGAAGTGGTCACGCTTCCCGAGGAGTCTGCCGCGGCCGGTGGCATGCCAGGAGAGAAGGTGTTCGAGGTGCACACGGGGGAGTGCAACTATCTTACGGCCAGGCAATCGACCCTAGAGGACGTGTCGGTCGGTCAGACCATACGCTTGCATCTGTGGCATTTCGCGCTTCTTTCTCCGGAGCCAGCCGAAGCCCATGTAGCCGTCCAGATCGGCGACACGGTGGTTTGGGAGCAACGCCTGAAAATCCCCCAGGCAGCGGGACTTGTCGAAGCAGAGTGGAAGGCCAATCAGGACTTTCCGAATGGAACTCCCATCTTCTTCCACCTGCATAACCACGGCGCGAACACCTGGGCGCTCTGGAAGCTTGATGTCCCATGAGTCTTGCTCTTCGGCAGATATTTCAATGTGTGCGGCATGCCGGGGGAGAGCTGCGGGTTACCTAGCGTACCACTCGGCGTAGGGACACGGCGCTGGCTGTAACAGGTCCCTTCGCCGCCGGGTACCCTCGCCTCAATCCTAAAGTTAAGGTTTCTTCCATGCAGCGACGGACCTTATTAGGCAGTAGCTCTCTCTCAGGCCTTCCACTCCTAGACCTTCTCTCGCGCGTCGAAGAAGGCCTCGATGCGGATGCCAGCCTCGAGTATGCCCACCGGCTGTTCCACGGTCTTGCCGTTTCACCTGATGCCGTCGCCGCCGCGCGCCAACTCGAAGTGGCGACAGAGCTCGGCAGCCTCGAGGCGATGTACAACCTCTCGATCTGTTACTTGCGCGGCCTGGGGGTGCGGCGCAATCTGGCGCTATCCCGCTACTGGGCCATGGCTTGCGAACGCGGCCATGACTATTTGGGGGGGCAACGGCGGGAGGATGGCGCCGACACTCAGGTACGCGCGCCCGAGCCGCGCTTTCGATCACGCGCGGTCGTCGCAACGAAGTAACGAGCTGCACGACGTTCCCCTTCTTGGGTCACTCGCGCTTGCTCCTTCAAGAGCTTTAGCGCACGAGTGAGGCCGGGATCGCGACTGTCGAGACCTAGGGCCTTGGCCAGCTGCCCGCGTGTGAGCCCGTCCCGAGAGGAGGTACGTTCGAGCACCGCAAGCACACGTGCGGGATCGACCAGTGTCTCTACCAACGGGGGCAGATTGGCGAAACGATGGCGCGCAAGCGGCAGCTCCTTGCCCTTTTCTACCATTCCCGCGCGGGCAGCAATGCGCTCAAGACGCTTCAGTTGCTCCTGATAGTAGTCGGCCAACGCTTGCTCGAACGCCTCGGCAAAATCTTCGTCTTGTGCGTACCTTCGAGCGGCGTCCTGCGGCGTGAATCTATCGGTCACAGTCTTGCCTTCATTGGCTGCGCCGGATCGGGTCGGCAGTTCGCGCTGAACGTGAGCTGGGTCAATGCTCCTGGCATTGGCCCCGCCAATAGCCAAACCGAGCCAATAGCCAAGCAATTACGCATTACGGCACAATAGCACGGCTCGCTCACCTGGCGCGCGCTCTTTTCACGGCCCCTTACCGCAAGACGTTGGCTGGAATGGCCGGGGCGGGCAAGGCTGGCACGTGTTTGTCTAGGGCGTCCCGCACGCTGCACAGCGCTCCGCATATCAATGCGCATTGCAATGGATCAATCGCCATGATAAATCGCATTGAAGCAAGTCGGCCGCGCCGCATTGGCATCGCGGGTGGTCGTCTGATCGCGGCGCGCTGCTGGTTCTCCAGCTAGTTCGCGACGCGTAATACGACAACGTCTAAGTCCTGGAGTCTAAGATGCACCCATTAGCGCGACTTCTGCTACTCCTCTCGATCGTAGCCTGCGGCGCCTGCGGCCACGACAACTCAGACGTAGATGAGAAGGTCGACCCAGTCAGCGATGCTGATGATGATGCTATGGATTGGTCGTGCCTCGAGCCGCTGCCGCGCGGCAAGAACCGAGAATGCACGCCGGCGTATGAGCCATCCTTCGAAAACATCTTCAACAAAACGCTTTCGCGCAGCTGCGGTTTCTCGGGCTGTCACGACGCGAGCAGCGCAGCGAGTGGAATGGTGCTCGATAAAGATATCGAAACTGCATACCGCGCGCTCACCAAACCTCCCGAGGGCACGCCTTGGGTACAGGTCATCGTAGAAAACCCGGAATGCAGCCCGCTCATGATGCGGCTTGAGTCCCAGGATGCGGCGTTCAAGATGCCACCGCAGGGCGCGCTCAGTGCCGGCGAACGCTGCGCGATCACGCAGTGGATAGCCGACGGCGCGCCGGGCCCAAGCGGACAAGCTGAGTGATGCTCAGGCTTGCGCTGAGCTTGAGCGTCATCGCAGGCGTATGCCTTGCCGGCTGCGACTCGAGCGCGACCCCATCTAAAGGAGAGGAGCGCGAGCACGATCCAGTCGGCGTCGCACCGCGCTCGACACTTTCTGAGATCGCTGCGACGCAAAGCGCTGCGCCCCTGAAGCGCCTTACGCGGGCGCAGCTCACTATGATCATCAAGGATGTGTTGGCGGTCGACGTATCAGACCTTTCGTTGCCGGGCGACGGCCGCGCGGGGCCGTTCACATCGAACGCTACGGTCGGCCTTTCGCGGCTCACGATCGATCAGTACATGGCACTCGCAGAAGAAGTCGCAGCACGCACGGACCTTGCTCTGATCGTACCGTGCGCGCTTGACGCAGCCGACGAGGATGCATGCGTCCGCAGCTTCGTAGGTACGTTGGGACAGAGGCTGTACCGACGCCCGGTTCCACCCGAGAGCGCCGAGCGCCTGTTGGCGATTTACGAGCAGGCGCGTGCCGATCAACTGTTCGCAACCGGCATTCGAGCCACCCTCGCGGCGATGCTCCAATCACCTTACTTTCTGTACCAAGTCGAGATGGGCAAGAAATCCCCTGAAGGTTCGCTCTGGCCTCTAGACGGATTCGAGCTTGCGAGCCGCCTGGCATTGGCGCTGTGGGGCACGGCGCCCGACGAGGCGTTGTTGGCGGCCGCTGCCATTGGCGAGCTGGACGACGCGGCCGGTGTGCGTAGCCATGCGCACAGATTGCTCGCAGATCCGCGCGCGAAAGCTCAAATCGGAATGCTGCACACGGAGTGGCTGCTAACGAGCCTCTCGTCCGGAGGAAAGACGCGCCTTGCCAGCTTGGACAAGGATCGAGAACGCTATCCCCTCTGGAACGAAGGCGATCTGGCAGTCGCCATGGAGACGGAGCTTGTCGACTTTGCCGACTTCGTCGTGCGACAAAGCCAAGGCACGCTGTCCACCTTACTCACGGCTTCGTTCGGCTTTCCCCAGGGTCCGCTCTTCGATGTGTACGGACTTGAAGCACCTGCGTCTCGCGAGCGTGCCCTGCCTGTGTCGTTCGATCCCAACGAGCGGCGCGGCATCCTTACCCTCGCGTCTGTGCAGGCTGCTCTGTCACATCCCAAATTTCCGTCGGTTGTCGCACGTGGCCTGATGCTTTTCGATAACCTGATGTGCCAGGAGGTCCTTGAGCCCCCAGCGGGCACTTCGTTCACCATCCCGCAGGCGACCGAAGGCCTCACGCGGCTTGAAGCGCTGAAGGAACACCAAGAATCTGGGTGCGCGAGCTGTCATCGCGCGTTCGATCCGCTCGGTTTAGCCTTTGAGCACTATGGCGCGTCGGGCGAGTTCCGCACCTTCGATCTTGACGATGAGATGCCCGTTCGAGACGCGATTACAGTAGCGACGGGAACCGATCTCGATGGGACTTATCCGAACGGCCTTTCCCTGATCGACGCGCTTCCGCACAGTCCAACGGTGCAGAGTTGCACCACGTTACAGTGGTTCCGCTTCGTGCTCGGACGTTGGGAAAAGGAGTCTGATCAAGACTCCCTACGTGAAATCGCCGAAGCATTTGCGAGTTCCGGTTTTCGGCTCGATCAGCTGCTGCTGGCGATCGTGAGCTCGGACGCGTTTCGCGCACGTCTTCCACCTGACCTTTCGCCCTAGGGAGCGCTCCGATGAATGCTCGTGGTCCGTCTTCGCCAGCAAATCCAGGCCGGCGACAGTTATTGAAAGCGCTCGGGGCGCTCGGCGCATCCTCTCTGCTCAGCCCTTTCATCCCGCAACTCGGTGCACGGCGTGCGAGCGCACAGGGGACCATTCCGCGTCCCAGTAACTTACTGCTCGTGTGGTGGCCCAACGGACTGGAGGCACCGTGGGTGCCGACCTCTACGCGTGGTTACGATTATCCGTTTAGCGACGTGCTGCGCCCGCTCGAGCCATACCGCAGCCGGCTATTGCCCATCTATGGGCTCCAGGGTGTCTCGAACAATGAAGTCATGCAGCACTTCATCGCGACGCCGGGCACCTGGACCGGCTACCCGGGAGAGCGAGCGCGGCGCTGGGGCGTCCCAGGTCCTTCCATCGACCAAATCGTGGCCGGTCGGCTCGGCCAAGCCTCGCTGTTTCCTTCGCTTGAGCTCGGCCTCAAGAGTAGCGGTGTGGTGGGGTCATTCGGAACCATCTTCGATGCGAACGGACAAGAGCTTTCACGCGAAGAGAAACCTGCCGCTGCCTTCGATCGCATCTTCGCCGCGTCGGGAGGAGATGCTGCCGCTGTGCGTCGACAGCGTGAGCTCCGCGGTAGCGTGTTCGATCTTGTGCGGCATGAGCTCGCGAGCATTGAGCGCGCCTACGGCCGTGAAGACCTGTTGCGGATCCAACAACATCAAGCGCACGTGCGCGAGATCGAAAATCGCCTCGCAGGCCTCGCTCAACTTCACTGCAGCACGGAAGGATTCAACGCGAACTCCGGGTCGCTGATGGATGAAGCGAGTGCGCAACAAGACATCGCCGTACTAGCCCTTGCATGTGGCGTCACGCGCGTGATCAGTCTGCAGTATTTTGAATCGATCTCGCCAGTGGTTCTGCCAGGCTCGGTGAGAAGCGACAGCGTTGTTTCGGTGGATGAAGGTCTGAGCGCGCTTGGCATTCACGCCGTAATGCACGTCGGCACACGTGCTCAGAAGCTGGCCGTCAACAGCTGGTTCGTGCGGCAGTTTGCACAGTTGCTCGGCAAGCTCGATGCCGTGAAGTTCGAGGACGATCGCACCTTGCTCGACGATACGCTCGTCGTGTTCGGCACCGAGATGGCGGTCGGCAACCACTTGAACGCGCCGATACCTTACTTTCTGGCCGGCGGCGGCGACTACTTCCGTCTTGGCGAGTTCGTGAAGCTAGGCGAACCCCCGCGCAACACCCGGCTGCTTATCTCGGTGCTACACGCGATGGGTCTTGAGGACGTGCAGGAGATAGGCGCCTTTCGCGGCGACGACGCGCGAGGTCCGCTGGAGGGGCTCAGGAGGTTCGTATGAAGCACGGTGCAACGCTGGCCTCGTCTGCGCTCGCAATCTGTCTGCTCTGCGTGGGCTGCGAGCGAGGTTCTCCCGCTGGCCCCGTGTGGGAAGCGTCCGCAGACCCCGAAGCTTCCGATCCTGCGCTTGACGCGGGCCCGAAAGGCCCGAAAGGCCCGAAAGGCCCGGTCCGTGAAATTTCAAGAGACTGCGACGTGTGCTGCGTAGGCGACACGCGGCAATGCCAGTGCTCCGATGGCAGCGCAGGTATGCAAGTCTGTGCAGCCGCCGACGGCAGGCTCTCGCAATGCTCATGTAAATCCGCGGCGAGCCAGAAGCCTGAAGGCCCCATCGCCGTGCCGCCACCTCCGCCACCGAAGAAGCTTGAATGCAGCCATGTGGCCTGCCTTGATGCCCGTTCAGAGACGAGCCTCACCCCGACGCCTTGTTGCACCGAGAGTAATGTCTGCGGTTCGTCGCAGAGCTTTCTGTTCGGAAAGGCGTGCCTTGAGCAGAACGTGAAAGTGCCGATTCCGAAAGCGGATCCAGGCTGCCCAGACGAGTTCCCGACTTGGCTCGATCTAATCGGGTGCTGCACTCCCGAGGGCCGCTGCGGCCTGTACTTTCAGGGTATGACAGATTGGACGTGGGGCTGCGTGGAACGCTCGCGCATGGCCGAGCTATTGAATGAAGGCTCCCAAGAAAGGGACGCGCTCGCGCAGAGACAAGGTTTGACGCAGCCGGCCCGCCCGGACTATGGAGCGATTGGTTGCGAGCCGCATTAACCGTGCATCGCAATCGGTGAGTAGAGAATTAGACGCCGTTCGAGCCAGTTCAGTGGTCCGTACACTATTGCATTGGCATTCGAAGCGTGGCCCGAATACATTGCCTGTATGAAAACACGATTCCTAAAGAGCCGATCCACCCTCGGCGTCCGCAACGTTTCCAAATCGTTTGCCTTCTACACCGAGACGTTAGGCTTTACGGTGCAGACTGCGATGGGCGAGCCTCCCACCTTTGCCGTGTTGGTTCGCGACGACATCAGCCTGGCTCTGGTGCAGACCGCGAAGCCCGCAGTAGCTGGATTCGCCTGCACATATTGGAATGTCGAAGGCGTCGAAGCGCTCCACAAGCGTTGCGTTGCCGCCGGCGCCACTGTCACCAACGAGCTCACTCGCCATCCCTGGGGTAACTACGACTTCGTAGTAAGCGATCCGGACGGCCATCAACTCGCAATCGGTGAAGCTCCCGAGGACGATCACTGAAGTCAGCTCCGAGCCGACTCTAGCTGAAGACATTGGAAAGCCGGACCGCAGCAATGCGGCCCGGCTTTCCACATTTTCATGTCGGACATTCGCGAGCACAGTCACGCCACGCTAAAAGCCATCGCCAAAAGTAAACTCAATGCATTGACAATGCGCTGGGTGAATGCCAGCCTGCTCAATGCAATGACACATTGCGACGCATTGCAAAGGCGGGCGAGTCAATGAATCGAGAGCGAACAACCAACGCGGCCGCGATGACCTATGGGCGTGGCTGGACGTTCTGCGCTGTACTAATGCTCCTCGCCGGCCCAAGCGCGGTCGCATGCAAGAGTGAGGTTGCACCGCACACGGAGGGGGGATTTCGTCCGTGTCCCCTCGTAGACAAATACCCCGAACCGAACCCCTCTGCAGAGTGCGCAAGTCCTGCTCTACCCCTCCGGTGGGATGACGAGCAGAGCCCCACGTTCCAGGCGTTCGTGAAACGTTACCTGCGCGAGGGGAGTAAGAGCCAGCTCTGGCTGGTCATGGGAGAGCCCGGCACGTCCGGCGCGGATTTCGAGCCCTTCGTCAAGCGTTTCTCCGGACGCGCCAATGCCGACGTGTACATGATGGACCACCGTGGCGTCGGACGCTCCGAGCCGCGTCTCTCCTGTCCCGAGCAGCAGACGGTGGACAGCGACGAGAAGGAGCTCATCTCGGCGGCCGAGATGCCAGCCTGTGCTGATTACGTACGTAAAACGTATGGGGACGCCATCTACGACTATACCGTCAGCGCGGCGGCGCGAGATCTCGGGGAGATGATCGAGCGTCACCGCGAGCCGAACAAACAGATTCTGATCTATGCAGTCTCCTACGGTACGTTTCTTACCCAGCGTTACCTGCAACAATTTCCCGACCAAGTCGATGGCATATTTCTAGACAGTCTGCAGTCTGAGCACGCCATGAACCATGGGCACATGCCGATGGGACATGCCGCCGCCGCAGATCAGGTGGGGCGCTCGCTATTCGATTTGTGCGGCCAGGACCCATTTTGCTCGAGCAAGCTCGGTGACGATCCGAATGCGGTGACCGAAGCGCTCTACGAGAAGTTGAATAACGGTCATTGTCCTGAAGCCTTGAAAGTCGGCGTCAATCTCAACCAGCTGAAGGCGGTGCTTGGCTTCTTTTCAGGACAGCTTGCATTTCGTGGCGCGGCCCCGTCGCTCGTTCATCGGCTGAACCGTTGCGGACCGCAAGACATCGAGCCCATCCGCTACTTCATGAACGTCTTTCATAAGGGGCCATTCTCTGGCACGGACTTCGATCTGCTGTCTCTGCTCGTCAGCGCGAACATAGAACGTTCCGAAATGTGGCGAGAGCCCGCTCCCACGATGGCCGAACACCTTGCATACCTCGACACGCTTCTCTACCAGGAATACCCACCCGTGTCCTTGGTCGATGCCTGGATGAACTACCCCTTCCTGTATCCCCATGACCAGTACTACGGGAAGCTGGCCAAAACGAAGATTCCAATTCTGGCAATCAATGGAACGATGGACGCCAGCATCACGCCGGAGGACGGGCGACGCTTTGGCAGCACGCTCACGCAGCCCAACCAGAACTGGCTCACGATGCCGAACGCCGGACACATCGTGCTGTCTCAGTCGCCTCTTGTCAGCTCGCCTTCGGACACCTGCGGCTGGCGACTCGCAGAGCAGTTCTTTACCGATCCGAAAGCATCGCTTGATCTCTCGTGTCTGGAGGAGGTAAGGGCTCCCGACTTTTCGAATCAGACCGCACTTGCTTACACCCTCTACAACACGAGCGACCTCTACGAGTAGACACCGGCGCTTTGTAGGAGAACAGACAGTGAACAATCACAAGACCACCGCCGTTCGATTCGTTGTGAGCGCCGTGTCGCTCGCCATCGCGAGTTGCGCCCCGAGCACGGAGCAGAAAGCTAGCTTCTCCTCGCCCGCGACCCAGTGGGAGCTTGAGACCCTGTCATCCGAGCAAGGCATTTCCTTTCGCATTGCTGCCTTTGCTGTTCCCCCCGGCCGAGAAGAGCAGAGTTGCTACTTCCTGCGCGTGCCCGATCTCGATGGAGGCAAGGATCTGTGGATCGACCGCGTACACATGGCCATGAATCCTGGAAGTCACCACATGAACATCTTCCGGGTGCGCACAGAGATCGGGCTCCGCCCACAGGATGGGGAGCCGACCAAAGTAGGAAACTACGATGCCACCGTTCTGCGCGGATCCGACGAATACGCCACCCACCCCTGCTGGGACAGTTCGAACTGGGCCGATTGGCCTCTGATCGCAAACACGCAGGCTTCGTTTGTCGACAATCCATACACGGACTGGAGGCTTCCCGAGGGCGTTGCGACCCGGCTGACACCAGGCGAAATGCTGATGATTCAGACGCACTACGTCAATACCACGACGCAGCCGACACCTGCTAACGAGGGCAGTGTTGGAATTAACCTGCATCGGACTAAGACGACTGCCCCTCAAGAACTGGGCACCTTATTCGCCACCCAGCAGAACATTCGGATCTGCCAATCGAATCCCGAGCCGGTGTTCAGCGGAACCTGCCGTTTCCCGGGTAACGTCACGATCACTGCCGCGAACGGCCACTTTCATTCTCGTGGCCAGACATTCGACATGTTCCGTTGGGACGGCCGCAGTCTCAACCACCCGAGCGAGAAGGAGCAGTTCTATCAAAGCGAGTCCTGGGACCACCCTCCCATGAGGACGGACATTGACATGAACGTCCCGCGGGGCGGCGGCATATGGTGGGACTGCGGATACCGTTGGCGCAAACCCGCCGTCTTCGACTGCGATGACGTAAATGCCAAGGACTCCGAAGGCCAAGGCGAATGCTGTTACACCTTCGGCGGCAACACTGATCTGGGTGAGCACTGCAATGTCTTCCTCTACTATTACCCGAAGGTGGCGGATACCGATGTATTCTGCAACTGACAGAACGGTATGGTCGGCCCTGCTGATCGCCTTGGCCGTCGTGACCGGATGCGGCACTGAAGGCGCTGCGGTCGCGGGAGAGTGTTTCGTTGGCGATCGCGATGCGGCACCCGAGCTGCAGCTCGTTTACCGAGATGCTGACGGACGATTAACTGCCGTGGGTCACATGTCCGAGGTCCCCCTGATTCAGCCCCCGCAGGGTGGCAAGGTCATGTTCATCGGCGCGCGCGCGCGCAACATCGACGGCTGTAGCGTGCTCATGAGCTCCGCTCTAATTGATCCTGACACCGGAGCGGTGATCTCCCTTGAGCGACGACCTATCTTCCTCGACGTCGGCGAGGATGGCTGGCTTGAGCCCAGGCAGCCCGCGCCGAGCAGCGACGTATCTCCGACTTTTACTAGCAACTTTTCGAACCTGCCTGCCTGCCCGCGTTCCAACCTGACCAAGGCGATCGCAGGCGAAGTCTACGAACTACGCGTGAGCATTGAAGACGGGGCCGGGCGACGTTCGGAGACCAGTGTCGAAGTCGTGCCTGTCTGCGGAGAGCCAGGACGAATGAGTCTCTGTAGTTGCGAATGCTCCCTGGGATACACCCTGGGCGGTAGCTGCGGGGCAGAAGACGACGCGCATGCCGATGCCCCCTGAAGTGAGGAACACCCCGTGCATAACACCCCTCCATTATGGAAACGCCTCTCGATCGGTATGGCTGTCGCGCTAAACGCTAGCGCGTGCGGGGAGTCAGCGCAGGACGAAGGCTCCAAACAGGAGAGCTCCGCCGTCACTTGGCAGACGGTGATCGACGGTGCTCCGGGCGCGCTGCTACGCGTAGCGGGCAGCAAACAGCTGGGCGTATATGCAGTCGGAGCCGACGCGGATGGCAAAGGACCGCTGGTTTACCACATTACTAGTCGCGACGTGACTCGGCTCGAGACTGGATTCAAAGGCTCGCTTTGGTGGTGGAGCCAAGTGTCAGACGACGCGCTGCACATGGTCGGCGATGATGGCCTAATCCTTCGTTATGTGCTGTCGAGCCGCTCGTTTGAACGTATCGAAGCTCCGCGGGGAATGCGCCTGTTCGGCGTATGGAGCCGTGGCGATGGCGACGCTTGGTACGTAGGAGGCGACCTCGACAAGAACGTGGGGACGGTCATGCGCGGGCACGGAACCACCCTCCAGGCGCCTACCGCCCTGGCGAACGAACCGCTCAAAGGAGCTCTGTTCAAGGTCGAAGGCTTCGCTTCCAACGACGTGTGGATGGTGGGTGAGGCAGGCCAGGCTTTTCACTTTGATGGCGAGAGCTTCTCCGATGAGAGCGCGCTGACCCGATTGCCTCTCCTCTCCATTTCCGGTGTGGATTCTTCTCATGTCTTTGCAGTCGGAGGAGCGGCCAATGGTGTGATCTTGCGCCGCGCGCACGACCAGTGGGTAGACGAGACGCCAGCCGGACTCCCGCAAATGGTTTCGGTCTGGGCAACGAGCGAAGAGCAAGCGTACGCGGTCGGCTTCAACGGCCGCATGTATGAACGCAGCGGGGGCACGTGGCGCGAGTTCGATCCACCTCCTCCCACCTATCAAGATCTGCATTCGGTGTGGGTTGACGCGGATGGAGGCCTGTGGATCGCAGGAGGTCGCCTTGCGAGCGACCCCCCGACCGATGGCGTTCTGCTGTACTACGGAAGGCCTGGCCGCGGAGGCCGCCCATGAGGCGCTCCTCTGCCTGGGTCACCCTTACCGGGACCCTGCTGACAACCTTCGTGCTCGGCGCCGCCGGATGCGCGAACAACTCCTCCGCGTCCCGCGAGAAGCTGGAGGTCGAGATCGGCATCCCCGACATCGAGACGCGACGCAGCTTCGAAGCGCTCGATAGCGCTGGGACGGTTTACTTCTCGAAGGGCGCTCAGGTGCAGGAGTTCATCATGCTTGCGGTGCGCACCCACGGGCACGCACGCAAAGCGTTCGTGGAGGTCACCGTGACACGGGATGAAACCGGCGATGTCGTGAGCCGAAGCGCCGGCGCCGAGGCCGAACCAATGGTTTGCGACGACGATGACTGGTGCACGCTCGTTCCGATTCTGCTGCCAGCCAGCGCGCTGGGCGATCTCACCGAGCTTGAAGGCTCGGCCATCACGATGCACGCCACAGTGTGGCTCGAGAGCGGCGCTGAAGGAAAAGCCGCCGCCCAAGGCTTCCTCAAATTTCTCTGACCTTTGCCATGACTCAATGCCCTGCCTGCGGGGCACGCCCCACCCGAAAGAACACCATGCGCACGTACAACCTGAGCTTCCGAAATGCACTTTCCTCGATTGCGTACTGCACGTACTGCGTGCTCTGGGCGTTCGCGTTGGCTGCCTGCACGGACAGCGACCCGTCGCTGGGCAGTCACATCGAGCCGGCAATCGATATAGACGCAGCCACGAGCGGCGGGAGTTGTGAGCTCCAGCCTTGCGGAGGAGACATCCTCGGCAAGTGGACCATTGCCTCCTCCTGCATGAGCTCGACCAGCTTCCCGGGTTGTGACGATGGTAAGATCGACGTCTCGGATGCTGTAATGCGTGGGACGATGGAGTTCCTCGCCGACGGCACCTATATCACGACCGTGGGTGCTGTGGGGAGCATGACCATGAAGATGCCTGCCTCCTGTCTGATGGGCGCGACTTGCGAAGGCCTTGAAGCAAGCCTTGGCGCCCAGACGGGCGACGACTTTGCCGCGATTTCCTGCCAGGGCACCGAGGTCTGCAACTGCAAGATGGAGGGGCAGTCGCAGCGCAAGGTCGGTACCTACACGCTCTACGGCAACGTCGTAGTGGCCTCCGCACCGGACAGTAAAGGCGGAGAGCATACAGACATGTTCGACTTCTGTGTCGAGCACGGCAAGCTGCGCCTAGCCACCGCGGCGGGCACGCCAAGCCCCGTGTTGATGAGCCTGTCGATGATTAAATCGCCTCCGATACCTTAGGTTAAAGGTAGCCGCCTTCTTCATTCGCTTCAGGAGACTCTCGCGTGTCGGCCTTCCCTCGTCCATCATGTCTCGCCACGTCTGCGCTGGTGCGCGCTGCGAGGCGCCTGATCGTTATCCTCGCACCACATCTGACGGGCACAGGCGCGGCGCACGCCCTCCTCTCGGAGGGATGCCAATGCGGTCGGTGACCCACACGGTATGGGTGCTAGCTGCAACCGTTGCGACCATGATGACTGGCTTCGGCATCGCCTTGCCCGTCTTTGCACGGCGAGTGGGCCAGCTCGGCGGCGATGCGTCGGTTCTCGCCAGCATGACCGCCGCCTTTGCCCTCGGACATGCAGTGTGCGCGCCGCTCGCCGGCATGCTCGCAGATCGATGGGGACGACGCCCCCTGGTGTTGTTGGGAACTCTCGGCTTCACGCTTGCGAATTTCGGCTACCTGTTCGCTACCTCAAACGCCACACTGATCCTCACGCGAGGTTTCGCAGGCGTGCTGACCGCAGGCCTGTACCCTGCTGCGCTGGCGATCGTCGACGATTTAGTCCCGCGCGAGGATCGCGCGCGCCAGCAAGGTCTGATCATGGGGGGCTACGGTGCAGGCTTGGTGGTCGGGCCGGTGCTTGGCGGCGTGCTGTACGACCTCGGGGGCTTTTCGACTCCCTTCCTATTTTCGGCACTCGCAGGCCTAGGCGCATCTGCGTTGGCAATATTGTACGTACCGGAGTCTAGGCACGTTGCCGCTCAGCCTTCCCCCGCCGTAGCCGGGCCACGGCTACCGCCGCGCGCACTTTTTCTCGCATTATTGGCGCTCGATTTCTCCGCGACCTTTGCCTTCGGTTTCGCGGAGCCAGAGATGGTCTTTTACCTCTACGACGACCTCGGATGGACCAGCGTACAGTTTGGCCTGGTAGTCGGCGTGTACGGCATGGCCATGGTGGCAGGACACATCTTGCTCGGGGGACTAAGTGATCGCTGGGGCCGCAAACCGGTACTTCTCAGCGGGCTTGCTCTATCGTTGGCCTTGTACGTCGGCCTTGCTGTGTTTGTTTCACTGCCCGCGCTGCTCCTTTCGGCGGTGATTGCTGGCCTAGGGGTCGCACTGGTCGGGCCCGCGCTCTCGGCGCTGTACCTCGATCTGAGCCCGGAAGGTGCGCGCTCGCGCGTGCTCGGTTTGAAGAGCTCCGCCACCGCTCTTGGCAGCGTCTGCGGTCCGCTCGCGCTCACCTTACTGTTCAATGTTGTGGTTGCCCGCGAGGTGTTTTGGATGGCGGCGGGGCTCGTGGGCGGTAGCGGACTTGTCGCGTTCGTGAGCCTTTCGTTGACCTCCGGTTCTGTGCCCAAGGCGAAGGAATCCTCAGGGGTATCCAGATGGCAATCAAGGACGCCCTGATGAAGCTGGTGGTGAATCTAGACCTGCTCCCCGGATTTCCGTAGTCCGTCACCGCTTCTCTTCGCCAGGGACCACTGGCGCGGGAGCCGACTGGCGCACAGACGGGTCAGACTGGGGCTTTCGGTGTGTTCTATCCCACGAGCCTGCTCTTTCTTGAGCCATTCAGCCTTGGGCCGCGGGACTCGGAATGCATGCAAGCAGTCTTCGTGATGAGCCGCGGCGCCCTCGCGTTTCTATTTTGCGCTGGTTGCGCCGGAGAGATCGGCCGGAGGCCCGCTGGACCGGCAGGCGATGGCAGAGTTGAACATGATGGGGCGTCGACCGGCGGCGTGACGGGCGCCAACCCGTCCATTTCTGTCGATGACCTGGAGAACCTCGATTGCTCGGGGATCCAGGCAGGCGCGGCTCCTCTGCGCCGCCTGACGGCGTTCGAATACGACAACACCGTGCGGGACCTCTTGGGCGATGACACTGGCCCCGCGTCACGTCTGCTGTCGACGGCCGGTGCCGCCACCGCGCAGACAGCCGTCTCCGCACTCGTTGCGGAGCAGTACATGACAGCCGCGGAGGAGGTGGCCGAAAAGGCCGCCGGAGAGAGCCACTTGCAAGCGCTCCTGGGCTGTCCACGCGACGCCGACGGAGAGGATGCGTGTGCGCGTAAGTTCGTCCGCGCACTGCTTCCAAAAGCCTACCGCCGTCCGGTCGCTCAAGACGAGGAGAAGGCGCTGCTTGAGCTCTTTGCCACGGCGCGTTCCGCGCTCGGCTACCGCGAGGGTATTCGTGCGCTGCTGGAAGCGGTGCTGCAATCGCCACACTTCTTGTACCGGGTGGAGCTGCCAGACATCGACTCGGATGATGCGATCCCTCTGAACGGGTTTCAAATCGCGTCCCGCCTCAGTTACCTCTTCTGGGGAACGATGCCGGACGCAGCACTCTTCGAGGCGGCGAAGGAGGGACACCTGCTAGCGAAGGCTGCGGTCGAGACGCAGGCGCGCCGCCTGCTCGCCGACCCACGCGCGGAACCCATGCTCGAGAGCTTCTTCTCGTACTACCTGTCGCTCGACCAAGTTCTGGAGGCAGACAAGGACCCAGACGTGTATCCAGCTTTCAATCGGCCCATCGCGTCCTTGATGCAGCAGGAGACAAGAGCGTTCGTGCGCGAGGTGTTCGCGAAGGACAATGGAAGCTTTCGCACCTTGATGCGGGCCCCGTGGTCGATGATGAATCAGGAGCTCGCCGCGTACTACGGCGTGAGTGGCGCCCAAGGAACAACGTTCGAGCGCGTGGCTCTCGATCCGAACCATCACGCCGGCCTACTCACCCAGGGAGCGCTGCTCGCCGCTCGCGCGCGTGCTTACGAGACTTCGCCGATTCATCGTGGGATCTTTATTCGTGACAGGGTGATGTGCGGACAGGTTCCAGACGTGCCGGAGGGACTCGATACAACACCACCCGATCCTGACCCCAACCTGACGACCCGTGAGCGTCTCGCGGAGCACCGCGCCAATCCCGTGTGCGCGTCATGTCACGAGCAGCTCGATCCGCTGGGCTTTGCCTTCGAGCACTTCGATGGAGCCGGGCGATTTCGCGCCGACGAGCATGGACTGGCCATCGACAGCAGCGGAGTCGTCGTCGCATCAGACCTGTCGACCGACAAGGCCGCACAAGTTCCGTTCGACGGCATCGTGGATCTGGCCGGAAAGCTCGTGGACAGCCCCCAGGTGCAGCTGTGCTTCTCCAAGCACTGGTTTCGTCATGCGTACGGTCGGGTGGAGGGTCTGCAGGATCTCTGCGCGTTGCGCACGGCGCTGACGGCATTCCAGAGCTCGACGCTCGACGTTCGGGAGTTGCTCGTGGGGCTGACTCAGACGGACGCGTTCTTCTACCGCAGCCCCGACACAGACATTTAAACCACACACCAAGAGGAGTACCCATGTGCGCACTTTCGAGACGAGCCGTGTTGCGGGGAGCGGGCGGCATCGCCCTGGGACTTCCGTTTTTGGAGGCCATGTTGGGCCGCAATCGGTCTGTTGCACAGTCCGCGGAGATCCCGCGTCGTGTGGTCTTCTTTTTTACGTCGTGTGGTCCTGATCCCGATGCCTGGTGGCCCCAGGGCGAAGGGACAGACTTTACGCTCGGGCCGAGCCTTTCGCCGCTCGAGCCCTTTCGCCACAAGCTACTGATCCCGGACAACATCGGCATGAAGACGGCGATCGACAGAGAGACCAGAGGGCCTTCTGGCAACGGTCATGACAACGGGACCGGGCATTGCCTGACTGCGCGTCCGCTGGAGGCCGGCCCCTCCGGCGTCGGAAGCTTCGGTCAGCTAGAGGATGGAACCGCCGGCGGCATCTCGGTGGACCAGCACATCGCGCACTTCGGCGGGAACGCCACGCTGTACAGGAGCCTGGAGTTCGGTGTCGAGGCGAACAACTCGGACCACCCGTTGATCAAGCGCATCTGTTGGGACAGCCAGAAACATCCCATCGAACCCATGAAAACGTCCGGCGAGGCATTCGATCGCATCTTTGCTCCCCTCGGCCCCGGCGGGCAACAACCGATCAGGCTACGCCGTCGGGAGCTGGTGCTCGGTGCAGTCAAAGATGACCTCGCTCGACTCAGAGCCAAGCTAGGAGCCGAAGACCGACGGCGCATCGACGCGCACATGGCATCCATCGCCGACATTTCATCGCGGCTCGACCAGACCGCTGGAGTGAGCTGTGCCGGCCTTACTCGCGTGGACGGGGGAGACAACGTGGACGGGGGTCGCGGCCAACTGGACCTGATTGCAGAGGCCTTGAAGTGTGACCTTACCCGTGTCGTCACCATGCAGTGGTCCACCGGGCAGTCCGGCGAGAGATTTCGGTGGCTGGGCCACGACGACACGCACCACGGCCTCTCACACCAGGGTGAGTCGAATACGGGCGCGCGGCGCCAGATCGGAGAGATCGATCGCTGGTACGCGACTGAGCTCGCGCATCTGCTCGGCAGGCTCGACGCGCTCGAAGCGGGAGACGGAAAGAGCGTGCTCGACTACACCACGGTGATCTGGGTCAACGAGCAAGAACAGGGCATCGGCAACCACCACGACTTTCATCGCATGCCCTACGTGCTCGCGGGCAGCGGTGGAGGCTTCTTCAAGACCGGCCGCTACCACAAGTTCGCGCAGCAAAGAGGCCACGGAGAGCTGTTTGTTTCTCTGATGCAGATGATGGGGATGCAGGAGAACAGCTTCGGCCACCCCAAGCACTGCGCTGGGGCGCTCAGCGAGCTTCACGTGTAGGCGCTGCTGTGGGAGGCCGCTCAGTGGGTGAGGCTGCGCGCGAGTGAAGCGTAAGGTCCGCCGGGGAACCGAGCCAGATAGCGTTCCGCATAAGCTCGCGCGTGCGCCTGATCGCCAATCCGCGAAGCGAGCGTGAGGAGCCGTCCCAGGGCTTCCTGGGCATAGGTGCCCGAAGGGCTCTCGCTCAGGTAGGTGGTGAGCCAGCGCTCGGCACCCTTGGCATCGCGATTCCCATCCGCGGCCATGCGACCCAATAGAAAAGCGCCATCTCGCGCCCCACGCGAATCCGGGTAGCGCTCGCGAAGAACCAGGAGCAACGTCCGCGCCTCGCCCGCCGCCTGCGAAAGGCGCGCGACGTCGGCGAGGTCTGTCAGGTCGCGTGCGTCCAGGTTGCTTGTATTCGCGGTCAAACCGCTGCGCTTTGCCAGGGCAAGGGCATCGGCGTAGCGTCCGGCTTCGTACAGCGTTCGCCAGCTCTCTGCCGGGGAGGGAACTTCGGCCGCAGGCTCGCGGCCTGCATGGGGCGAGCGTTCACGCGCGGCGACGAGGCGAGTCGAAGTGCGAAGCTCCTCACCGGCTCCGACCCGACGTGGCTTCATGCGCGGGCCCGAGACAAGCGCGCTGCCTCGGGTTACCTGCAGGTGCAGTCGTTGGGTGTCAGCCTCGTAGCTCACGCTGAACACCGCAGCTTGCGCCTGCACACGGTATTGCCCGGCCAGGATCACCCAAGCCACACGCCTGATCGTGCGCGGTGCTAGACCGAGATCGACCTTACCATCCTCCAGTTGCACCTGGAAGTTGCGCGGTCCTGTGGGCCGAGCGCGGGCGCGGGTTCCTCCGGCGAGCAGCATGCTCACTCCGCGCGCCAGGACCACCTCCTGGGCGACTGCCACGGGCGGCTGCTCGAGCGTGACCTTCGGCAACGGAGTCGCTTCGGCCTCATCTTGCACGGCGGGGGGGAGCGCCCCGTGCGTCGCGAGCGGTGCTCGTGAGCTGGACGCGCCTTCGGGGCCCTCGCGCGTCACCACCCAGCCGGCGGCCAGCACTGCCAGACTCGCGGCCGTGGCCAGCGCGGGAAGAAAGCTGAAAGAGGACCTGCGCTCCGCGTGAACCGCGGCAACGAAGCGTCGCTTCTGGGCAAGGCGGCGCGCCTCCACCTGATCGTCGAGTGCAGACAGCGCGTCCCTCAGAGTGGGATCGTCGGGGCTCATGGTTCCCCTCCCTGGGCGAACAATCCAGCGAGCATAGGATACTCGGGATAGGCCCGTGCGCGCATGACGAACGCGGCTTCAGCCTTGGCCAGACGACGTTTGACGGTAGCGAGCGAACAGTCGGCAAGCTGGGCGACTTCCGACAGCTTATACTGGCCCAGGTGACGAAGCGTGAACAGGAGTCGATCTTGGGGCGTGAACTCCGATGCGATCGCGTACACCAGAGTCAGCACTTCTCGCGCTTCGTGATCGAGGCGTAGAGTCGAGTCTGGCGGCGCTTCCGGGCGGCCGAGAAAGCGGCGGCGCACGTAGCGTTTGCGCAGCTCCTTGTAGACGACGTTGGTGGCTATACTGGCCACGTACCCCTGCAGACTTTCTGTCTTCTCCACCCTGCCTGAGGCCACGGCTCGCCACACGTGCAAGAACACATCGTGCACGAGGTCGTCATGGTCGGCATCGCCGCCGAGCACGCGCAGTACGACGTGATTGATAAGGCCCGCAAAGCGCTCGTAGAGGCGACCAGCCGCGCCCTCCCGCCCAGCGACGACGTCCGCGATCAGGTCCGCATCACTCGACGCAGATCGCGACGGCGAAGGCCTGAGGTCGGAGATTTCCGACGCTGCGGGTTCCGGTCGTCGGACAAGCACAGCCGTCATCATGCAGTGGGAGTCCCTTCAGGGGGCCGGAAAAGGCTCACTGCGTGGACGCCAAGATGTGTACTCACCTACCAAATCGTCAGATCGAGGCCCAGGCTTGCATCCAGCACGGGCAAGCCGAAGCGCGCGACGCGCGTTCCATCGATGTCGATACGCACGGGGGCGGAGAAGCCCTGCGTGTTGATGCTGGCGCGCAGGCCTGCGTGCGCGTTGATAGCAATACCTGCGCTCACGCGCATCGCAAGCATCGGTGCCCAGCTACGCTCACGCTGCGAGTCGGGCAATGTGGTCCACAGTCCCATCGCGCCTACCGCGGGGCTCAACCACACGCACGTGCGCGGCGAGGGGCGAACGCGAAACACGGGGCCAGCCGCGACCGAGGCCTGTCGCAGGTCGAGGGCGCCTGCGCTTTGGGCGGATGCCGACAGCGGAGTGCCCGCGACGTTCAAAGCCCCACCGAGCCAGTCTCGTGCGTACAGCTCGAGGAGTGCGCCGAGCTTCCACGTTGGAGCGATCCCTCCCGGCGAATAGGTCACACCGTTGTCCAGCACGAACACTGACGACGCGAGGGCAGCTGGGCCCCTGGCCTGTGACTCGACGACTGGCGGCGAGGATTCGGGCCGCGCCAGGCCTGCCTCGACCCAGGCTGCGCGCAACAACTCGACGGCCTGCACGGCCACGCTCGCGTCGTCGCCCTCAGCTCTGCGATCGATGCGGCGGAAGTGGTCGGCGCCGCTGACCGGGTCGGTCACGATCACGCTGATCTGCCGCGCATCTCCTACCTCCCACAGCAGCAGCAGCGCCGACACGTCAGTCTGGGTCATCAGATGCACGAGCAGGTCAGTTTCGGCTCCGCTAACGAGCACGCCGGAATGCCGCGCGACCACGAAGCCGGCGGCCTCGGCTTCGGCCCCGGCGCGCCTGGCCACTGCGGTGCTCGACTCGTCGCGGATCGCGACCAGCACAGTCACGTCCGACGCGGCAACCCGACGCGGCCCCACCGACGCAACTAGGCAGACACAGAAAAGCGCGAGCATTGCGAGCCGTGCGCGCAATGCACATTCTGGCGGGACAGCAAAGGACGGTCGGCCCAGACGTGCGATGTTGTTACTATAGAACCATGCGGTTGTGCCGTCGACGATTCGCAGAAATCCTGGCGCTTGCGTGTTCAATCGCGGCGTGTGAGCAACTGGCGCCCGACGACTTGAGCCTGACGCGACGGGGGAGGCCGAGGGGGATGAGCCCCGACACCGGACCCGAGGCGGGCGCGAGTACGGGCCCGCAAGTCGACGCATCCAATCTTCCCGGCCCGGGCTTTGCTTTGGTCGTCGTCGAGGCCGAGAACTACGACGTGCGTGATCCTCGCGCTTCGCAGCGCGACTTCTATCTCGAGGGTAAGGGTCAGCCGGCGGGCTCCCTGCCAACACCCGATGCAGACCTTTCCCACGCCGATTCGAGCGGTGGAGCCTACCTCGAGGTTCTGCCAGATACGCGCGTGGAGGGAAATCTAGACGAAGATGGCGTGTTCTGGACGTCCGAAGAGGGCCCGCTACTCAACTACTTCGTCGCCTTTCCCGTTGCGGGTACTTACCATCTGTGGATTCGAGGCTATTCCACCGGCACCGAAGACGAGACGGTCTTCTTTACCGTCGACACGCAGTGGGACAAGGCCGTGCTCGTCAAGCTGTGCTCCGGCGTCGAGGCGTGGCAGTGGGCGTCCCACGAACGCATGGACGCGCTCAGCTGTGGTTTGATAGGTCAGGTACGCCTGGAGATCCCGTCGGCGGGTCTACATACAGTCAGCGTCGCCGCGCGCGAGGACGGTCTGGAACTCGACAAGTGGCTGCTCACGACTGACCCAAGTTTCGTCCCGCGCGGCTACGGCCCAGACGAAACGCCGCGCTGACACGGTTCAGAAGCTCGTGCCCACCGTCGCCATGACGATCACGCCGTTGAGCGCTTCTGGGTGTGGTGTGCCTCCTCAAAACGTCATGCAGCTCTTCTTTCGTAGCGGTGATGCAGGCCTCCGACCCGAGGGAATGCGAGGACCTTACCGTCTGACGGTGTGACGCTGCCGATGAGTCGCTCGACGTATGGATTCTGCCATGGGGAACGTGGCGCGCTTGGGACCTGCTGTGCGACCCACCGCGCAGTGGGCCCGTCGGTGATGTTGAGGTGCACGATGCGGCGTCGGGCGTGCTTGAGCATGACGACGACGTAGAGCAGGCCGAAGGTGACCGTTGCCACGAAGAAGTCGATCGCGGCGGCGCAGTTCATGTGATTGTCCAGGAAGGTGCGCCAGGTCTGCGACGGTGGCTTGGGTGTTCGCGGCATGCAGCGGGACACCAACGGCCGAAGCGCATACTCAGAGGGTCACTCCGCCTGAACGCTCGCTTGGAGATCGTGTGAACTCGTGGTCGCGTTCCAAATGCCGCCCTGGTTAGCCAGTCGTATCGCGTAACGACTGTCTGACGCAAGTCTCGCTGACGGATCAGGAAGTCGGAGAGAGAGCTTGTAGATGCTCCCAGTCACAAGCGTGCTCGGAGCTGTGACCGTCCACGTGTACGCTTTGGTCTCCCCTGCAAGAGGGAACTGCTGGCGCGCGTCGCCCGTAAGGCGCGCAACGGTGGTGCCGCTGCTGCCAACGAACAACAAGTCCAATGGGCGTGGGTTGGAAACCTTACCGAAGCCCGTATTGGTGATCTCGAGCGACACGCTGAAGGTCTGTCCCGCCTTCACCTTGACCGGCAGCGTGGCCGACACGAGGCTTAGTCGGTAGCCCAGGCGCCGACTGACCTCGTCGTAGCAGCCTTGCGATTTCCAATTGTCATACATGGTCGCCCAGTAACCACGAAACAGGGTGTCCGGCCCCCCTACCTTGGCCATGTCCGTCAGCACGCCGTTGCTGCCGGTGCAGTAGTTGTATTGATTCAAGCCGTCGCCTACGTCACAAGACTCGCCCGACGTGGCCGCGAAACGCCCCACGGTTTCAAACGTGTTCCGATCCAGAGCGAAGCTGGCATCGCTGCCAGTACTGTAGGTTCCTGTGTTGCCTTTGTTTGACCACAGGCAGTCGTTATACCAGCCGACCCTTGACTGATCGGAACCCGAAAATCGCAATGCGAGATCCATTTTGTAGCCAGGATCCCCGAACATGCTGCGTACAACGCGTGGGTAACGCACCCCAACATTCATCCAGCTCGGAGTCGCCTTGAGGACGGCACGCACGATCTCCCCGGCCTGGTCGTTTGGGATGTTGACGCTGCCATGCATCTCGCCCCACTTACCAATAAAGCCAGTGTCCATCGATGCCACCGCGTCGGCGTTCGCGGTGAGGACAGGCCCAATCTGACTGATGTGCGTGAGCATCTGCGCCTTGGTCGCGTCGTAGCCTGTGCTGTCGTAGTTGTACGCGAAGCGCACCTTGAGCTTGATGCCAGCGCTGCGAGCCTTGTCGAAGACCTGACCGAGCCTTGTGAGGAGCGAATTGGGCAAGTTCTGAGTGCGGTAGTTATCCAAACGAAATGGGTTGCCAGTCGTGCCGTCCCAGCCCGGACCGCCGACATCCGTCCACACGACACTGTAGCCCACCGGGTGGTTCGTATCGCCACCCCTAACGGCCGCGAACGTAGAATCGTTGCCCCGGCGCATCCAACCGCGCTCGGGGTTGAGGAAGTCAGTCGTGTCGTCCCGCACGAAGGTCACCCGTTGAGTCGTACCCGTTGTTCCGCCCGTTGTTCCACCGTCTGCAGTCCCGCCGTCTGCAGTCCCCCCCGTTGTTCCACCGTCTGGAGTCCCGCCCGTTGTTCCGCCGTCTGGAATCCCGCCCGTACCTGTGGCGACGACTGTGAAACCAATGGTCAGCGGAGTGCCCGTGGTGGGTCTTGCGGTCAGGGTGTGCGAGCCGAGAGCAGGTGTCCATGAGTAGTAGTTTGTGCCCGAGTTACCAGCGAGCGCGTACGGGGCTGCTGATTCGGTGCGGTAACCAATTATCTGATCAAGGTCGAACTTCACGGCTCCTACGCTGCCAGCGAAATCCGCCCGGACGTTGAGCGAAGTTCCCACTTCGGCCAGGCTAATCGTTGCACCGCTGGCTAAGAGTCCGAGGTCCTTGTCCGTCGCAGCGTTGATCAGCACAAATCGCGTGATGCCTTGCGTAGTCGCTTTGTCTCCGTCTTCTGAGTCGGTGTCGGTGTACTGCGCTTGGTCTGCGTTCTCTTGTCCCTCCTCATCGAGTGCCTGCGCGCAGCCTGTGCCAAGGGACAGCAGGGCGGCGAATGCAACCAAGCGTCTTGGCTTTGTGTTGATGTTCACTTTCTTCTCATGCGTGATCATGCAGTGGGAGTCCCTTCAGGGGGCCGGAAAAGGCTCACTGCGTGGACGTCAAGATGTGCACTCACTACCAACTCGTCAGATCGAGGCCCATGCTTGCATCGAGCACGGGCAAGCCGAAGCGCGCGACGCGCGTTCCATCGACGCGCTCAGCTGTGGTTTGATAGTACGGTCCAGACGAAACGAAGCGCTGACACGGTTCAGAAGCTCGTGCCCACCGTCGCCATGACGATCACGCCGATAGGCACCCAACGATTCCGGTATCGCACCAATCAGTGCCGCCTGTGCTTCTTATGCTTCTTGTGTCTGCGCTCGCGAACTTCGACGATGATGGCCGGTGCGATCACGAAGGTCGTTGAGTGTCCGACCCAAACTTGCGGCCCGGCGACGACGCGCACGACGAGCGGTCCAGGCACGATCACAACGCCTCGCACGCGCCCTTCGTAGCGCGCGCCGTGGGCATCCCACTGTAAGGTCACGGAGTGCGCGGGCCCATTCGCCACAGGGACTTCGACTCGGAGCTCGACGTCGCCTGCTGCCGGGGTTGGGCTCAAGACGTAGGCATACACTTCGCCTGAGGCGTGCGTGACCACCTCGACGGGATGCTCACCTGTTGTGATGACTGTCCCACCGTGGAGCGCTTGGGGTGCAGGCGCTGCACTCAGCGTGGGTGCAGACGGTGGTGTCGTTGCGGGGGGGGCATCGATGCTCACGGCCTTCGGCTTACCCAACTCGATGGGTTCGTCGGGGGATCCGCAGGCTTGCATACTCAGAACCGCGAAAAGGGCGACTGAGCTTGTGGGAACCTTCATCGGCAACTCCTGTTTTTGGCCTGGAACGGAAGGAAGTGAAAGACTCGATCGCGCAGATGACAGTCAGATGTCGCTTTTGCGCACCGACCAAACGAAGCCGTCATACCAGAAGTGCATCAGAGAGATGACCATGGTGAGAGCCCACAGCCCAGCGTACGCCTGTGCTTCTGAGCGCGGCAAGCTAGATGAATAAACGACGGGGAAGTGTCCGACGTTTCCAACGGCTGCTGTCAACAAGACATGCATGGTCTTATGTTCGATCAATTTAGATGATAAGTCAGTCCGGGACGGCCGCGAGGCGCGCTAGACTGCTCGCGTGAGCACCGAACGTACTTCCCTGCCCGGCGGTCTGTCTGTCGTCGAGCTCGCGGATTACCTGCTCGACGTGGGCGCCACCCTTTCTGCCTACGGCAACCCGACCCATCGCACCGAGAGCGTCGTGCGGCTGATCGCCGAGAGCGAGGGCGCAAGTTGCGATGTGTTTGCCGTTCCCACCGGCCTATGGCTCTCCGTACGTCTGCCAGGTGGTTTGCCCACCGTGCGCATGGCGCGCGTTAAGGAATGGAGTGTCAACCTCGATCGACTGGCCGAGGTGGATCGCATCTTCAATGAGGTGGTTGAGGATCGTCTCTCGCTGCTCGACGCCCGTATCGCGATAGCGCAGGTGGAAAGAAGACCTCCACCTTACCATCCTGCGCTGCAGGGTGTATCCCATGTCGGAGCAAGCGTCGCGGCTGCCGTGTTCTTTCGCGGCGGCGTGTGGGAGATGTGCTTCGCAGCGCTCGGTGCCGCACTGCTAGCGCTACTCTCGCGACTACTGCGCGCCCGAGATGGCGGCTCGCTGCTTCGAGACTTCGTGGGAGGCGTGGTGGCAGCAAGCATCGCATGGGCTGGCACCTGGATAAATCCTACACTCTCCCGCGAAGCCATCGTGCTCTCCATCATCATCGTGCTCATCCCTGGCATGTCCCTTACGAGCGGCCTTGCGGAGTTGGCCAACCGTAACCTGGTGTCGGGTGCGGGTCGCTTGATGGAGGCGCTGATCATCTTTCTGCTCATGCTCTTCGGCATCGCTTGTGTCGTCGCGGTCGAAACGTCTCTTGGCCCTATGTTCGCGACGGCATCTCAGGAGCGACCCTTACCTTCCATCGGCTTGCAGTTGCTTGCGCTCGGCGTCGCAGCACCCTGCTTTTCCATACTGTTCAGCGTTCCGCGTCGCTACATGCTGCAGTCGATAGCGTCGGGTGCGCTGGGCTGGAGCGTTGCCGCGCAAACTGGGCGCAGCTTACCAGGCTCGCTTGCCGCCTTTGCCGGCGCGCTGTCGGTCATGTTGTGGGCCAACGGCTGCGCACGCGTGACCAAGCGACCCGCGCAGGTGTTCCTGCTGCCAGGACTGATTCTGCTCGTACCGGGCAGCGTGGGGTTTCTTTCGCTTGAAGCTTTCCTGCGTGGCGAGTTTCTCGGCGGCGCCACCCGCGCCTTCGAGATGTTTCTCGTGGCCGGTGCGATTGTGACGGCCATCCTCCTCGCAAACGTGATCTTACCTGCGAAGAAGATCCTGTAGCTACACGCCGTGCGCCGGACCGCGACCAGCGAGGAAGACACGGCCTAGCCAACGAGCCCCCACCAACACGAAGTGCGATGCGTTCATTCCGCAGAAGACCGTCCTCGTTCGTCAGCGGCCGCTAGCTTCGATCAATAGGGCCACGTCGTCGCGCTGACATAGTAAGGTCATCGCCTTGACGTATACGGCGCGCTGAGCGGTCGGTCAGCGATGATGCAGGCAGCCCGCACGCGGCGGGCATGCGTAGGAAAGGCGAACGGGTTCGATGTTAATTGAGCGTCCTGACGTAAAGCCCCTTATGCTCGCTCGCCTGATCGGCCTAGCAGAGCGGGGTGTGCTGGTGGCTCGATGCGCAGGCCTCCGCGCATCCGATCTGATCGGCAGTTTCTAACCCTCAGGACCCATCAACTCTCGTCTCAGCTCGACGTGTGCTCGCTCGCGGCTGCGAATTCGGACGCCTGCTCTCCCATTTAGAAGACGCTCCGCTCCGCTGCTCCGCCCGGCCGTCGACCGGCCGCTAAGGTCCAACGTTTCTCTTTATCTGGTCGCCCAGAATGAAAGATTTCCGCCGATGAAACGCACGAAATCTGTTGCTGCGCCCGCGCGCACACTCGTCCTACTGCAACTGCTTTATGTTGCGGGGCTGCTTGGGTCCAGTACTGCACGCGCTGACAGCGGCGTGTCCGATAGCCGGGTGAGCTTGCCGGCCGGGCCGGGCTCGATCGGAGGCGCTGCGCAGAACGCGAGCGTGAACCCGAACATGGGTTCGATGTCTTTCTCGGTGCCACTTGAGCTGCCGCAGGGGTTTGCGCAGGCCACGCCTTCCCTGCAGATCGGCTACTCCTCGATGGCGGGCAACTCGTCGCTCGGCATGGGCTGGGACCTCCCGCTGCCGTACATCGAGCGCATGACTGTGCGTGGCTTGCCCGAGTACGACGCCCAGGACGCCTTCGTGTACATGGGCACGCAGGAGCTGGTGGCGACCTCCAGCGCCGAGCCCCGTGAATACCGAGCGCGCTTCGAAGGCGGCTTCGTTCGCTATCGCTGGCACGCTCGCGGCACGACCGGCAGCGACGGCTACTGGACTGCCGAAATGCCGGACGGAACGGTCGCCTATTTCGGTGCAAACCGGGCCGGTGAGACCGTCACGAACGCGCGTTCGAAGGGGCCGGAAGGAACCTTCCGCTACTACCTCCACGAAGAGGTCGACTCTTACGGTCACGTCATTCGTTACTCCTACGCGCCCAGCGCGAGCGATACGGAGTCAGTGCCGCTCCTGCGCAAAATCGAATACGCATTTGTGGAGAATACGCCGCGTTTCGCCATTTCGTTCGCCTACGAGTCGCGCGTCGACGCCCATACCGACTGCAAGCCCGGCTACTGCGAGAGGCTGTCGGAGCGAATGGCAGCGATCGAGGTCAGCTCGTCAGGCGAGCTCATCAATCGCTATCTGCTCGCTTACGAAGCGTACGCAAGTGCAGGCGGTCTTTCGCGCCTCTCGCACGTGGAGCGCTACGGCGCCGATGGCGCGTTATATCCGGTGCGCCATACCTTTGCCTATTCGCGCGCCCTCGGCTCGCTGTGCGAAGACTCAGACTGCGCAGGGCCCAAGCTCGTTTCGATGGGCAATATCGGTGGTGGCGTGCAGAGCGGTCACGCCACGTTGATCGACATGAATGGTGATGCGCTGCCAGACCTCGTCGATACCTCGGACGTGGTGTCAGGTGGCAAGCACAGCCTGTTCATCAGTGAGCTTTCCGCCGATGGAAGCCAGACGTTCTCGCCTGCGATCACGGCGTCCGTCGATGGCGGCATGAACCTGAGTGATTCGGTGGTGGAGGTGCTCGATGTGGACGGCGACGGCTTCGTCGACATGGTCAACGCGCGCACCGGCGATGTGCTGCGCAACTTGGGCAAGGGCGATTGGAGCGAGCTGTACTCGCTCTACGCTGAGGGTGACGGCGACACTCCCGACTTCGACGAGGGTTTCCAGGGGGAAGATGAGGAGCTCGAGCACATCCGCTTCCTCGATTATGACAACGACAAGCGCATCGATATCGTGCGCAGCGTGCCCACCGACACACAGATCTATCGCAACGGGCCGACGGGCTTTGCGCTCGACGATCGCGCGATGGTGCTTGGCGTGGGCTTCTCAGCAGGACGCCTGCAGCTGAGTGACATGAATGGTGATGGTCTGGTCGACCCGGTGCAGATCGCCGCTGGAGCCATCAACTACTTCCACAATCTCGGCTGGGGCCAATGGTCGACATCGACCGAGATCGTCGGTCCGGCATTTGGTCTCGAAGACATTCCATTTTTGGAGATCGAGGATCTGAACGGCGACGAGCTGAGTGATCTCGTGATCGTCACGGGCAGCCAGCTGCGCTACTCGCTCAACCGCGATGGCGTGAATTTCGACGATTGGGTCAGCGTGCAGTCGGTAGGCGGACAGGCGCTGCCCACGCGAACCGCACAAAGCGCCGTGCTCTTTGCCGACATGAATGGCAGCGGCTCAAGCGATGTGGTGTGGATCGATCAGGCCGGCGCGGTCACGTATCTCGAGCTGTTTCCCGTGTTGCCCAACCTTCTGAGTCGCATCGAGAACGGACTCGGCATGATCACCGAGGTCACCTACGACACGAGCGTGGCCCAGCTTGCCGCCTCGGCAGAGCCTTGGAAATTTCAGCTTCCCCATCCCATGTCCGTGGTGAGCCGCATCGATACTTGGGATGAGCTCAGCACGGTGCACGAGGATACTTCCTACGTGTATCGCGACGCTTTCTACGACGGCGGCGAGAAGCAGTTCCGCGGCTTTGCCCACGTCGAGACCTTGATGAAGGGCGACGAAAACCAAGAGGAAGGAGTGCACATCACGGATTACGAAGTGGGTGCGACCGATCCCTATCGCTACGGCATTCTGGTGAAAGAGAGGGCGCTGAGCGCCGGACGCGTGCTGTCTAGCACCGAGCTTAGTTACAAAAGCTGTCCGCTGTCTGGCGTACCCGCTGAGTCAGCGCTCACGCGGCCGATCCGCTATATCTGCCAGACCAAACGCAGCGTGGTGAATAGCGAGGGCGCGCCCTCTGATCAGCACGTCACGTTGGAGCAGACTTTTGAATACGACGGTTACGGCAATGCGACGAAAGTCAGCAATCTCGGCGTGACTTCGATCGGTGGCCGCGGCTGTGAGGCTTGCGAACGTGATGCCGATGCGTTTGGTGCACCCTGCGGCACGACCTGTCTCGGCGACGAGCTTTACACCGAGCTCGCCTACACTGCCCCGACCGACGCAGTGGGTGGCTGGCAGCTTCGTAACGTATACAACGAGCGCAGCTACGGCCGGACGGGTAGCCCATTCTATTCCGAAAAGAAGACTTATTACGATGGGCCGGACTTCCAGGGGCTCCCCCTGGGGGAAGTGGGACGCGGCGATCCCATGCGCATCGAAGAGCGCGTGTCGCAGGACGATCTTACTGTTCAGAGCTCTCGCTTTCGCGTCGACGCACACGGCAACGTGCTCGAATCCATCGATGCCAATGGCGCGCCGGGGGCGGACGACCATCGCACCACCTGGACCTATTCAGACGACGGCCTGGTCGTTAAACAGACGGCCATCTATTTGAAGGATGGTGCCGGCAAACCTTATGTCTTAGTGCGTGGTTATGACCACGAGCCCGGCTGGGATAATATTATCTCGAATACGAACTGGGTCAGCGCCAGCAGCGAGAGTGCGGCCGATCTCGATGCCGCCCCGGCCACCAAGTTCAGCTACGATGAGTTCGGGCGACTTGCGGCGATGGCTCGTCCCGGCGACACACTTGCCGCGCCCAGCCTCGACATCCGGTACGAGCTTGGATCGCCGGTGAGTCGGATTGCGGTACATCGCCGCAGTCAGGCGGGCGGTGCCCAGGATCTCGAGACGGTGCAGTGTATGGACGGGCGTGGGCGCACGTTCCAGGAGCGCAACCGGATCCGCAGCGGTCAATATGAGGTGACCGGCTTCCAGGTATTCAACGTGCGCGGCACGACCGTCCGTGAATACCAGGCCTATGAAAGCACCTCTGCCGACTGTGACCGTGCCCCGCCCCAGGACGGGCGTCACTCGATCGTCTCCCGAGATGCGATGTTTCGCGTCACGCGAACGGTACTACCGGACTCGAAGCTCTACGAGTCCGCCTCCACCGAAGAGGTCGAGTACTTGCCGCTAGGGCGGGTGATTCACGATCCGGAAGATACCGATCCGAACAGTCCGCACTACGCCACGCCGCGCACGGAACGTACGGACGGGCTGGGCAGGTTGATCGCCATCGAGCGTTTGCTCGAGGCGGGCGGACGCTCGCTCACGCACACCATTTCCTATGACGGCCTGGGCAATCTGCGTGGCTATGTCGATCCAGCCGGCAACGAGCGTGTACAGGAATACGACGTCCTTGGCCGCATCTTCCAGGTCCGTGATCCCGACACCGGACTCACGCGCTTCTATCACGACGCGGCCGGCAATCGGATCCGCGTGATCGATCCGAATGGCGTCAGTACACGCTTCCAGTTCGATGGCGTGAACCGACTTCTCGCCCAGTGGGAAGACAAGCGCGAAAAGGAAACGCGCGTCGACTACACCTACGATAGCTATGCCGCGTGCAAGGCGTGCACGGGCGCTGCGGGCAGCCTCGCGGCGCTGCGCTATCTAGCGGCCGACGGAGAGGTAGAAGAACGCTTCGGCTACGATGAGCGGGAGCGCGCGACGTACTACGCCAAGAAGCTTCGTGACACGTGGTACGAGGTCGAAAGTAAGTTCGACAACGCCGATCGCGTGACCGAGACGAAGTACCCTGGCGGCATTACTTTTACCTATAAGGTCGATGGGCTGGACCGGGTGACTGAGGTGCCCGGCTACATCGAGGAGATGACCTACAGCGCCAAGGGCGACCCCGAGCGCATGGTCTATCAGAACGGCGCCACCACCCAGTACACCCATGATGATCGCATGCGGCTGACGGGCGTCGTGACCTCCACGCCCAAGCACAAGGGGCTACTAAACCTCAGCTACAAGTACGACCGCGCCAGCAACGTGAGATCCATACAGGACGAGAGCGCCTCGGTCTCGCAGATCGGCGCGTCGGTCGAGTACGACTACGATGCTGTCTATCGTTTGATCTCGGCCTCGCTCGCGTCCGGTGCTGGCGAGGCAGAAGCGCTGTCGTTCAGCTACGACGACATCGACAACCTCACCGAGAAGAGCTCGTCACTGGGCGCCAAGAGCCCGGCGCACGTGGGAACTTATACCTACAGCTCGAAGCGACCGCACCAGGCCGTCAAGGCCGGTGATCGTAGCTACGCCTACGACGACTCCGGGCAAATGACCGACCATCATGGTCAGAAGCTCGACTGGGACTCCATGGGCAGGCTCACGTCGGCCACCCGTGAAGACAAGTCGAAGACCAGCTACACCTATGGCGCCACGAGCGAGCGCCTGGAGCGCGTGTACGGTGGCCACCGCACGAGCTTCGTGGCTCCCGACTTCGAGATTCGCGACGGCCACACCATCGTAAACCTTACTCTTTCCGATCGACGGCTCGCCAAGATAGAGCAGCCGAACACGGCGACCGCCGTCCTTACCGATCTGGCACCTGCGACCGGCTCGGCCGGCAAGCTCGAGGCGGGCAAGGATGGTGCGATCACCGCTGCCGATGCCTGGCTCGCGAATGCGCAAGCCGAGGGCACGATCGAGCTAAGCGGTGTCAAGACGCCCTCCGCAGCGAACCTTCTGCTGGCCGCTGCGACCCGTCGCATGCTGGTGGGCAGCGAGCAGCGCGTCACCTATTACCATCACGACAGTCAGGGCTCCACGGTCGCGGCCACGGATGAAGATGGTGAGGTCGTGTTCGAGGCCCGCTATTATCCGTTCGGAGAGCAGCTCGCGAGCTCTGGCGGAGCACCCGAGGATCATCGTTACACGGGTAAGGAGATGGATCCCGAGACGGGTCTCGCGTACTACGGAGCGCGCTACGCCGATCCGTACCTGGGCCGTTGGACTGCCGCCGATCCTACCTTTGCGCTCGTCGGCTCATCGATGTTCGATCGACCGGAGGAAGCCACGGGTGGCTACCTGTTCTCGGGTAACAACCCGGGCACGATGGTGGACGAGGACGGACGCCTGATCGCGAATGCCGTCGGAGCTGCAGTCGGCTTCGTGGTGGGTGCTGGCATGGCTGCCATCAAGGCCCACGTGATGCGCGAAGATCGCAACGCGTCGTTCAGACAAACCCTCAAGTCGAGTTGGAAAGGCATCTTAGTGGGCGGCCTGGTCGGCGCCGGCACAGGCTTTCTGACCGGTGGCTTGAGCGCGGTCGGCGCCGTGGCAGGAGGTGCGGCGGAGCTCATCTACTTCAATCATCAATATAAGAAGCTCGCGCGGACGGCCAACGCCTCGACCGGTGGCGTCATTGCTGCGAACGACCTGGTAAGGTTGAAACGCAAGGCAGCCTTCATCAACATCGGTGTGTCGCTGGTGGCTGGAGCCGGAACCGGCTCGGTCGCGTCGGGTGCCTTCGCATTCCACCCGGGCGATGCGATCTTCCACACCGCCACCCAGGCCTCCTACGTCAATCCCGAAACGATCGCGAAGAGCGCCGCATCCTCCGTCGCACAAGCGATGTTTGGCGGCGCGAAGGGTGAGTACGACATTCGCAAGAACAACGTGAAAAAGGTAGCCAAGGGTGGCGCTGGGCGAATGCATGCCGTCGGTAAAATGCAGAGACTCCGCTTCGCAGTTCTCAAGCGATGACCATGGCACACGAGGAAAAACACATCATGTCTAGAACGACAACATGCCTGGTGCTCTTCGCGCTGTCGTGGGGCGGCTGTGATGGCTGCGGTGACGACAAAAAGGCTGGCAGAGACGATGTCGACGCCTCGGCGCCGACGGCGGAGGTAACCCTTACGGTGCTCGATGCGGACGCACGCTCCTGTGAGGTGATGCTGCATGAGCAGGCCTGGGAGGTCCAAGGCGTCCGCTTCGCTGAATCGATCACCGGAGAGTGGGAACGCTGGGCGCCGCGTACGGCGTTGGCCTTTACCCGTGGCAAAGATGAAGCTCTCGGCAACGCGCTCACACTCGAGCTGAAGCGTAAGGCTGATGGCGCCCCCGCCGAGTTCGAGCAAATCGAGACCACTTGCTACGACCGCTTGGGCAAAGCGATCAAAGGGGCCGATGTCCGTGTTGAGTAATATTAGTTCGAGCCTCAGTCCGCTCGTTCGACGTGATGTTGCAATTTTGTCGCTCGCTCTGCTTTGGATGAACACCTTAGATGGCGCGCCAGTCAGCGCACAGCCCAAGCGCGCGCCTGCGGGATCTAAGGTCGGGCGGCGCCCGGAACAACCACCCGCACCAAGCGCGGAGCCCGGGCCAGAGCCAACGCTTGCACCCACTGCGACCGAGCTCGCGCCATTCTCGGATGCATGCGGGCGAGGGGAGTGGCGGCTCGAAGGTGCGGAACTGCGCTCAGGCGCCGAGGCCGAGGTGAGTTACCGTTCGGAGTGGACACCGGCACTCGAACAGGCCGCACTTTGCCTAGGACGCTCGGACTACCAACGTCATTGCTTGCGCGTCCAGGGACAGTTCGATGATGTGGTATTCGACGAGCGCATCGTCGCCGTGTACGGCAGTCGCGAGGCGACCCAGCTGGCGCGAGCTCGCGCGCGCTCGAGCATGGTGGTAGCGAAGCTGCAGCAGTTGAACGTTGCACCCGATCGGTTGCTGCACGTGCATCCCGGCGCGGCGGCGACTTTTCGTGGTGCGATCGTGGTGTTGAGCACGGAGTGTGGCTTTGCACCTGCGAGCACCCCGCAGAGCCCAGCACCGGTGGTGGCCGCGCCCCCTGCGCCTTCCTTCAGCGAGGCGGCGCTGGCCGATGCCCTGTCGGAGCGCTTGCGCACGCCCGCCGCGCAACCTCCCGCCAAAGAGGGAACCTGGCATCTCGACACCGGCCTCGGGGGCTCCGCGCTCTTGTTCGGTGAACGCTCGCTCGATGGCCCGATGCTAGTCGCTCACGGACTCGTGGCAGGTGGATGGTTTGGTTACCATCTCTATGGCCGAGTTGATGTGCTGGTTGGCGTGGGAGACCGTAAGGATCGGCGCCTCGTGACCGACTTCGGGCTTGGCGCAGGTTACTACCACAGCCCGCTCGTGCAGGTAGGGCTGCGGTTGCGTCACGACCGCTCTGCCGATCGTCCGCGTGTGGATGCTCTTGGCACGGGCCTGAGTGTTGGTCTCGAAGCCGCGCAATGCCTGCCTTGGCATGGTCTCGAGTGGTGTGTTTCCGAGGGCTTTGCACCGCTTGGTCGCTACGCCACGGACGTGACCTTACAAGACGGGAAGGTGGTGCGCGCATCGAAGGTCGATACGGACCTGATGCGTGCCGACCTTTCCCTCTTCACTCGCTTTCACTGATTCATTCGACGACTGCATCGAGGTTCGCCCATGTTATGCCGCCTTTCTTTCGTGTTTCTTTGGAGCTGCTTCGCGCTGGTTAGCAGCTGTGGCGATAGCGAGGTGCCGCGGGCGACCTGCCCCGAGAAGGGCGTCCTTGACTGCCCCTGTCTTGAAGCGGACATGTGCAACAAGACGGAGGACGGCACGCAGCTCGTCTGCCAGAACGAGGTATGTAAGGTACCCGTCTGCTCCTCCGATGCCGGGCTGCAAGAGGGCTGCCTGTGCGGAGAAAAGGCGTGCAAAGTAGGGCTGATCTGCTTCAACGGAGCATGTCAGGAAGATACCGGGCAGACCCTAGAGCCGCCGGACTCGCCGCAGTGTTACACACCCTGTCAGGGCGGATCCGTCACGCAAGCGAACGGAGATGTTTCCTCCTGCGGCGACGAGGATCTGCTCGAGGGCTGCATCGGCGGAGCGGAGTGCAAAGACGGCACCTGCGTCATGGAGAAGCAGACCTGTGCTGACGGAGGATGCGTCGTTGACGAGACACCGAATGACGTCGCCTCATGCGACCACGATGTCGACTGCCCAGATCACCAGAACTGCATCAACAAGCGTTGCTACTCCGACTGCGAGCGCGACTCTGACTGTCGCGAAGGGCGCAGCTGTTTTCACAAAGCCTGTCGCGTTCCGTGCCTAGCCGAAAAGGGCGAAGAGCAGTGCCCGGACGGAACGTTCTGCAAGACCGAGGACGCGCGCACCGGCTACTGCCTGCCGCTCGTTCGCTCCGACTCCTCATTGCCGAAGAACGCCGGCATTCTTGCCGACGACACCTCCGAAAAGGACTTCGCGATCGCACCTGAATCGGGCGCAAGCTTTACGCCCAGCAAGACCGAGGCAACGATTACCTTCAGCAACGCCAGCGATGAGCCGCGCACGGTCACGGTCCGCAAGCTCTCGCACACTGAGATCAAGCGTGGCGAAGAGAAGCTCATCGAAGCCTTCCCACTGCCCTGGCTCAAAATGGGCGCGGGCTCGGAACAGCCGCAGCAGGTGCAAGAGCTTACGTTCACCATCCCGCCTGGCGGAGGTACCGAGACCCTCACGCTCACGGACGCCGAGAACAAGGTCTTCCCGCGCTGGAGCGCGGTGCTCGAGGTCACGAGCGCAGGTCGACCCACGCGCCGGATTCAGCTCGACTATGTCGGGAGTCCCGAGGGGCGGTGGGCCGGGCGCGCCTACTACATGGCGAACTTCGGCACGCGCTCACTGCAGCCGTGGCTCAAGCAGCGCAATGATCGCAGCGCGCTCCAAGTGGTCGGCAACGCGCTGATTCGACGCTGGGGAGCGTTCCGCGACGGGCGCATCAGTTGGGATGAATTCGCGGCGGTGTTGACTGCGACGGCGACCGAGTCGTGGCGTTGGGAATCGACCAAGAAGCGCTGTCCCACGGAGGCCACTCCCAATCCGAATGCGGCCTGCTATCTCTACGACAACAACACCGGTATCTCGATCTACTCGGATAACGTAGCGGATGCCCCGGTGCCGACCGGCGTCGTGGATGTGCCGATCGCCATGAACCTGCATGCGGCTGATGTGCAGGCCGCGCCGGGCGCGTGGACAGGCCGCATCGTGTCCTCAGAGGCGCTGCAATATGCGGGTGACCCTAAGGTCGACCTTATCTTTTCATCCGATCCACGTGTCTGCGCGCGGGGTGCGGACGGTTCAGCCGCGGGTACCTGCACCACACTGATCGAGAGCCTCTCGTCGCGCGTGGTTGTCGGTGGACGCTATCTGACGAACGCCACCGACACTCAGTGTACGAAGGTGCCTGGCGGCAGTTTTGCGCCCTATCCTACGCCCTGGCTCGTGCCAGGGTTTCAGACTTATACCGACACCGATCCAGCCGGCACACGTTACCGTTATGAGTGTCGCGATAGCTGGCTGCCCTTTGGTCGCGGTGCCAGTGTGGCGCAGCGCAACCGCAGCTTGGCAGGCTCGAATCCGATTCCCGACGGTGCCGTGCGCGTACGCGAAATCCGGCTGCTCGATGGCGCGCTGATCAATCAGGAGCAGATGTTCATTCTGTTCGAAGAGCGCTTCCCGTCGTTCCTTTCGCCGAGCGACTCAGATGGCTTCGTGACCTACGGCTACATGCTGTTGCGCCGCGACGAGATGGACCTCCCCGAAGAGGAATACGTAGGCAACTCGGTGGCGGATGCGCGCGCGGCGCCAGGCATCGATGCCGCGCAGTGCACCCCCGCGCTGCTCAAAGAGATGTCCGAAGCGATCGCATGGGCTCCAGGCGAAAACAAGTCCGGGCTAGACGCCACTTCCGCCTCCAAGTTCCTTTCCACCGTGATTCAAGGATCGCCGCCGGTCAGTGAAGACAATCAGATCAAGCTCGGTGACGCAGAGGTCGTTCACTACTTCTGCGAAGATACGAACTCCTTCGATGGCGGCCCCGAATTCGAGCGCGACGAGTGCCCGGTTGGCAGCAAGGTTCGCTATTTCACGCTCTCGGGCTCGGGTGCGACCGAGGCCGCCGTGCGCAGTCACAACTGTCACTACGTCGATTGCGCAGACGCGGAAGGTGCCTGCGGTTGTCAGGTCACCCTCAACAGCTGGATGGCGGCAGGCACGCACTCGATCCGAGTCGACCCCGCCTACCGCTGCGACGGGACCAATCAGGCTTACTGTTCCGACGACCGTCGCAATCTGCGGACGGGCAAGGTCTTCTTCGAAGCAGGCGTAGAGGAGGCGCTCTATCAGCCCCTCGACGAGCTCGTGCAGTCGGCATTTCGCTATAAGGTCAAGTTCCGCAATCGTTCGGGCAAGAGCGTAGGCTTTGCTCCGGACCTGTGCGTTCCAAACTCCAATCAGATCCCTTACTGTTACGCGCCCGACGAGATCGAAGAAATCCAGCAGCGCATCGACTGTGCCGTTCACATCTACACGGACTACTTCGAGGAGCTTGAGCCGGTGAGCGGCGAGGACGTACGCTCGTTTGCCCACGACTTCTTGTCGCGCCAGTTTTCCTATGGCGACGGCTTGGCAGGTTTCGAAGACCTGAATGCAGAGCTCCTGATCATGCAGGGCGACGAATCGTTCACCTCCGCTTTCCGTTCGCGCTTCGATCTCGCACGTCAGAATCTGGCGGCTTTTCAGGGCTCCCTGTTCGAGCCCAATGGCATCGACCTCGAAGGAGGTGCCGGCTTCGAGATGGTGCGCCTGTACCAGGCGACCCAATATTACCAGCTCGCGCTCGACCGCTTCTATGCGCTGAGCCCCAGGCTTTGGCGCTCCATGTCGAAGGGTGAGGACGGCCTGCCTGCCGGCCAGGGCTTCGTGACGCCAGCGACCGTAGTGTCCTATTTCGATCGCTTGATCCGCGCTTCATCCCAAAAGACGCGCGCCTTTAGCGAAATCGCCAAGCGCTACCAACGCTTCAACCGGCCAGCACTCGCGCGCTTCGTGATCGAACGTGCGTATACCGCCGCCCATCTCGAGTCGATGGTGCTCGCGCGCATGATGCTGCGCGTGGTCGACGTCCCCAATTCGTCGTATGCGGCCCAGGTCGAGTTCGCGGTCGAGCAAGCTCAGCGCACTTACCGTGCCGCCCTGCTCGAGATGTTCAACGTCTACAAGGACATCAGCGACGACCTTACGATGTTCGGCTTCGCCCCGGACTACATTCCTTTTCCCGTGCTCAACAACTTCGATCGCAACGCCTTCACCGTGTCGATGGCAAGGGCCCAGGAGCAGGTGGTCACCGCCAAGGAGAAGGAACAGCGCGCGCTCGAGGACAGTCGCTCCTTCGACACGAGCTCGGCCATGTTCCAGTCCGAGCTAGCGAGCCTGTCGCGCAACTACGAAAACCAGTTGTCCGAGATCTGCGGGTCCATCGAGGTCAAAGTACCGGGCGACGAGACGCAGATATACCCGGCCATTCCTCTCTACGCCTACCTCGACGATCGCGCGAAGATCCTCGGCAATCCGTGCGGTTTCATGGGTACCGGCACCTTGTACGAGTCCGTGCTGGGAATCGAAGGAGAGCAGATTCGGCTGCGGGCGGCAGAGACGGTGATCGACAACGTCGAGGCTCAGATCATCGACACCCAAGCTCGTACGGATGAGCAGTGTCAACGCATCGAGAATCTGCGCGATTGGCGACTCCAGCTCGAGGACGACAACATCTCCCTGCGCGACACCATCTCGGGTGCTCGCACGACGATCTCGATCATGCAGCGCCTGATCGAGCAGGCACGACACATGACCTCGCTCGTCAAATGCTCGGTGGGTACTTCGACGGACTGCCCGAGCGCCATCGTGGCCTCCGCTTCGTACGGAGCTATCGCGGGCGTCGCACTCGGCACGATGTCCGCACTCGATATCGTGATTGCCGCCGAGGAACATAAGCTTCAGCTCAACGAGCGCTCGCTGCTCGAACGCACCGCCAACGAAGAGTGCGATGCGATGCGCATCGACACGCGCTACACGCTGCAGGATCTGATGCGCCGCGCGATCGAGGCCAAGATCGAGGCGCTGCGCGTGGGCGTGGATATTCGCGCTGCACTCTCGCGCACCGAGAAGCTAAGCAATCAAGCCACCGCGTTGATGGATCAAATGGCCGAGGCTTCCGAGATGGCCATCAATATCGAGGCCAGTCGCAACGATCCCAATGTGCGCATCTACCGCAACGATGCGGTACTCGCCGCGGACCAGACCTTCACCACATCGCTCAGGCAAGCGTATCGTGCGACGCGCGTCTTCGAGTACTACACGAGCCAGAGCTACGCCAAGAAGGAGCAACTGAGCTTGATCCGCATGGTGTCCTTCGGTGATTTCACATTGGAGCGCTACCTCGCGGATCTGAGTGAGGAGTTCCTGGTCTTCGAAGAACAGTTTGGTGCGCCGGAAACACGTGTGGCCGTGATCTCGCTGCGCGACGACGTGCTCAACATCCCAACCCTCGACGAGAACGGGGTCGCGATCAAACCAGGAGAGCGCACCAGCCTGTTGCGTGAGCGCATCAAGGACGTGTCGCTGCTCGACGGAAATGGCTACATTACCATGCCGTTTTCGACCTCACTCGATCGCGTCTCCCCGGCCACCAGTAACCATAAGGTCCAGTTCATCGAGGCAGAGATCATCGGCTCCGACCTAGGCGATACCCTGGGCCGAATCTACGTGCGTCAGAAGGGCACGGGTGTGATTCGCTCGGTGGCAGGGGACAAGCAGTTCTACGCGTTCCCCGAGCGCACCGCCGTGGTGGACATGTTCTTCAACGGCTCGAAGTTCTTCGATCCGACGGTCTACCGCAACGAGCGGCTGCGCGAACGTCCGGTCGTGAACACGGGATGGGAGCTGGTGTTCAACCAGAAGGATGAGTTCGTCAATCAAGACGTCAATCTGAGCGGTCTGAACGACATCCGCCTCTACGTCTACTACAGCGATTTCACGGGAATCTGAGGAGCGCCGACATGCGACCAGACATGACAGTAAGAGTAGTTGCGGCGCTTTGGATGCTTTGCGCAGTGGGCACGGGTTGCGGTGACGACGCGGTCAAGCGCGGCTGTCGTGAGGGTCTGGTACTCGATGAAGCGAAAGGTGAGTGCGTTTTAGCCCGCACCACGTGCACCAGCGCCTCCGATGGCGGCAGCCAGCTCTCGCAGTGTGCCAGCGAGCATCGCGCCTGCAGCGACAGTGACGCAGGCGCGACCTGTGCCGGCTGCGTCGATGGTTTTATCGAGCCTCCTATCGGGCAAGAGGGCAAATGCGAGAAGGTGAACACCTGCGCCGAGCTCGATTGTGAGGCGTCACAGCGCTCGTGCAGCGAGGCGGGTGCCCATACGCACGCGCAATGCGGCGAGTGCAATGACGGCTTGCTCGATCTGGATGGCACCTGCGCAAGTTTGAACTGCGCTGGCCGCGGTGTGCCAGGCAGTCTGACGGATCAGTGCGAAGCGCAGCATCGCGCTTGCTCCGAGACCGCGGATGGGGCGCTGTGTACCGGTTGTGCTGTCGGTTTCGTGGAGGAAAGCGGTGAGTGCATCGCGATGCTCGACTGTCAGGCGCTGGCGTGCGCAGCCGCAGGTCGCGACTGTGCCGCCGCGCTGCCGGGTGAACATGCGCGCTGCACCGCGTGCTTGCCTGGCTATCGCCTGCTCTCGGGCAACTGCGTCCATGACAAGAGTACGCTCTGCAATGGCACCGCGACGGTTGCCGCCAACATCGAGGATGACTGTCTCGCGCGCAATCGATTCTGTGTTGCGGTGCCGGCGGGTGGCGCCGTCTGTGGCCAGTGCGTCGCCGACCACGTTGAGTTTGGCGCCGGTCTTTGCGTGCGGGAAGGCAGCTGTGATGCCCTCGACTGCGCAAGTCAGAACCGCAGCTGCGAAGAGCAACCTACCGGTCATTGCGCAGGCTGTCTGCGCGGCCACGTGGTCGACGCCAAGACCGGCGAGTGCCGTGCGACTATCAAGTGCGGGGACGTGACCTGTGCGCCGCGCGAGGAGTGTCAGGAAGCCTCAGATTTCGCGGATGCAGAATGCCATGGCTCCTGTGGCTCACGCGCCATTTGGAACGGTCGACGCTGCGAGCCATGTCCTGCCTGCGACGCGACGGGTGAGGTCAAACGTTGGCCGTGGCCCACGGCCGAAGGCAACTGCATCTGCGAGACCGAGCCTGGTTACTACTACTCGATCGCAGGAGATGTCGGTCCGTTCTTGTGCGATGGCGACGAGGATGGATGGGTACGTGAAAGCGCGCGCATTGCGCTCGACTCCAAGGACCCGAGCATTCTTGACAACGCGCGCTGCGAGCTGCGCGAGATCGACCGCGTGG
>JBKJIA010000396.1:0-8077 GCA_046598735.1 Polyangiales bacterium | reverse complement strand
CGCAGCGCGCCTGGCGCAATCACTGCACGTGGGCACTGTCTTCATGAATCGGTGCGACTACGTAGATCCGCTTTTGCCATGGAGCGGCCTGGGTCTTTCAGGTCGTGGCCACAGTCTGAGTAGCCTCGGTTTCGACGCGCTCACCCGCCCGCGCGCGCTCCACTTCAAAACGTGATGCCGTCCTTGAACGCACCTTACCATGTGCAGTGGCGGCAGTGGCAGCGACTTGGCCACGTCTGCTTGATAGCTTGGCTCAGTTGCGGGCTTGGCTGTGCGTCGCACCGGCCCGTGGCGGCGCCCGTGATGCGAGCGCCCACGCAGCAACAGCCTTTACAAAGCGCACCTCCCGCGGATGTGCCGGTCGCGCTGGCCGCATGGGTACGAGTCGCGCTGGGTGAGCGGACGACCTTACTGTTGTTGGACGTAGACAGCGCGGCTGAACAGATCGCGACGCGCGATGATTTCATGCGCGGACTGACGCTGCTCGACCGACAAGTGCGAATGAAGGTGGTGAGCAACGTCGATGAAGCCGCCTTCGTGACCCACGCGCGAGCGCAGGTCCGTGCTTTCAAGCCAAAGCAAATCGCTAAACTGACCAAGGTAGCCGCCGAAGTCGGAGCGCTGTTGCAGGCGCAGGACCTTGCGCGCTGGTTGCCGCGCGAGATCAAGCTGGTGCAGACCACGGGCGTGGAGGAGGGCTTTCCGCCCGCGTTCGATCTCAGCTACACGCGTGCCGGCGTGATCTACATCAACTCGCGCGCCCTACAGTTGTTGTCGCGGCAGCTGCTGATCCACGAGTTGTTTCACATCCTGACCACCAACCATCCGGCGCAGCGCGAAGCCCTATTCGCAGCGATTGGCTTCTCGAAGATCGAAGCGCCGCAGTTTCCGAAGGAGCTTGCCGGACTGAGTCTTACTTTGCCCGAAGTGCCTCAGGGTGCACGGCACGCAATCCGAGTCCGCTACAAAGGGGAGAGCGTGCTGGCCGTTCCCTTGTGCGTGCTCATGGAACCTTACGCAGGCGCTGAGATGTACGAAGTGGCAGCGTCGCGTTGGGCCATCTTGGACAAACACGGAATAGTAAGGTCCTTGGCGGAAGTCGGTGAGCTCGAACAGTTATTCGAGCAAGTTGGCAAAAACACGACGGCGCTGTCCGGGCCCGACGAAATCTTGGCGGAGAACTTTGTCATGCTGGTGCTCGGCACGGACAAAGCAGCATCGCCCGAGGTGCTGACACGAATGCGCGCCATCCTGACAGGGCCAGTCACGTCAAGCCGTCCCTAGCCGGACGCGTTCAGCAGCTAGCGCAGCGCGCGTATCACGAGCTCGGTTGCGATGGCGCGGCGCTGCTGGATGACTTCCGCGGTCGCGGCTTCAGGGGACGCCCAGCTCGAAGCGAGCGCGTCAATTGCGCACAACAGACTCGCGATCTGCATACCGCGTGTTGCATCGACGCCCGCATGACCCAACAGCAATGTGCGGCGTGCGTGCGTGATGCCCGGTGGCTCGCTGAGCGCCGTGCTGCCATCGAAGTTGAGGCGTAAGCCCATACGCCATTCGAAGTAACTCGCGATCACAAGCTCGAGCAAGTCGTGCGGAGTTCCGCTTTCGTCGACACTGGCATGTTGCTGCAGCAACTTGCGTTGCAAGTACGCGACGGCAATGCGGTCGAGCTCTTCGTACGCTTCCTGTTTGCTCGAGAAGATTCGGTAGAAAGTCGGCCTAGAAACGGCTGCCGCTTCGAGGATGTCTTCCACGCGCGTGAGCTCGTAACCGAGCCGGCCGAATGCTTCGCGGGCGCCTTCGAGGACACGCTCGCGGGCGGTGCGCGCCTGCGGAACGGCTTCGTCTGAAATCTCGGCGTAGACTTCGTCTTTGTTGCGAAATACCCGGTAGAAGGTGGGGCGCGACACGCTGGCTTCGAGCAGAATGTCCTCCACGCGTGTTGCGGAATAGCCGGCGCGTGCGAAGGCACGACGTGCTCCTTCGACGATGCGCTTGCGTGTGGATAGTTCGGGAATCTCGCTCACGGACGCCTTTGGTAGGCGGTCGCTTCGGGCTGGTCAAGTGTGTGTCGAGCGGGGCGTAACCTGAGCGTTCGCTGGCAGCTCGAATGTCGCAGGCTGGTACCTGAGGGATCACCTGCGCGCTGAGCGCTGCACGTTTCGCACACGCATTCGCATTCAGTGATGCGAGATCTATGCGTTGTGATTGCGATGTCCCGCCTGGGGAGCACGCGCATCATGTTACCCTGATGACGATGGCACGCAGTGAATCCGCCGCGAATACTCAGGTCTTCGACGTCAACCAAGAGCGCGCGATGCGGCTTGCGCAAGCGCTCGTCGACAACGTCAGTAAGGTGCTTCAGGGCAAACGCGAGACGGTATCGCTCGCGGTCGCGTGCCTACTCGCACGCGGTCATTTGCTGATCGAAGATGTTCCTGGGGTGGGCAAGACCACATTGGCGCGCGCGCTTGCGCGTTCCTTGGGGGTCGACTTTACCCGCCTGCAATTTACTTCCGATTTGATGCCGGCTGACGTGCTCGGTGGCAACGTGCTCGAGCCAGCTACGGGCACCTTCAAGTTTCGGCCCGGCCCCATCTTCACGCACGTACTGCTCGCCGACGAGATCAACCGCACCACGCCGCGAACGCAGAGCGCGTTGCTCGAAGCCATGGACGAACGTCGCGTGTCCATCGATGGTCAGACCCATCGCTTGGAGCAGCCGTTCTTCGTGCTCGCCACGCAGAACCCAGAAGAGTTCTACGGAACATACCCACTGCCTGAGTCCCAGCTCGATCGCTTCCTGTTGCGCATCCATATTGGATATCCGGCCGCGGAAGTAGAGCGTTTGATTTTGCGGCAGCGTCGCGGACAAGATCCGACCGAAGCGTTGTCGTCGGTCGCTTCCAAAGAGGACTTGTTGGCAGCGCAAACGGCTGTCGATCAGGTGCACGTGGATGAAGAAGTCATCGATTATTTGCACACGCTGGTGATGGCCACGCGCGAAAGTAAGCTGCTGTCGCTTGGCGCGTCGACACGTGGTGCACTTGCGTTCGAGCGTGCCGCGCGTGCTTGGGCACTCGTGCACGGACGCGCGTTCGTCACGCCGGATGACGTGCAAAGGCTGGCCGTCAACGTGCTCGCCCATCGCGTACGCGTCGCGGGCGCCCATGATTCGAGTACCGGTCGACACGACGCAGAGCGCGTAGTGCAAGAGCTCGTGACTAAGTTGTCCGTGCCCATCTAAGCCCATGACGCGGAGCAGCGCCGGCACAAGTCTCAAGAAGCACGCCGCATGGCGAAGACACTTACGCTTCACGCGCGAAGGTCGCGTGTTCGTGTTCGTGACGTTCGGCCTCGGCTTTGCCGCGGTCAACACCGGTACCAACCTGATGTACTTGGTGTTCGGCTTCATGCTCAGTCTGATCGTGTTGAGCGGGATCTTGAGCGAGCACGTATTGCGCGGTCTGCGTGTGGAACGTCGCTTGCCATCGCGCGCCTTTGCGGGACAGCCTGCGTTGATCGAGATCCAAACGCTCAACAGTAAGGAGCGTCTCGTCAGCTATTCTGTGGAAATAGAAGATCAGGCCGTCGCGGAGCTGAACGATCGTCGCTGCTATTTTCTCAAGATAGCGCCCGGCGCGACCCAATCGGCAACTTACCGTCGCGTGCCAAAAAAGCGCGGGATCATGCGTTTTTCTTCGTTCCGAGTCAGCACACGCTTTCCTTTCAGCCTATTTGAGAAGTGGCGCGAGTTCGACACGGAAGCCGAGCTCTTGGTCTTTCCGGAATTGCGCACGACGCGTCTGCCTGAGGGTTTATCGCGCGACGAAGGTCACGAGCGTGGCGTCTCGAAGGGTCGCGGTACAGAAACGCGCGAGCTGCGCGATTATCGCGAAGGCGATGAGGTGCGCTCGATTCATTGGCGACGTTCCGCAGCCATGGGCAAACCGGTCGTGCGCGAGTTCGAGCGTGAAGCGGCATCATTGTATTGCTTCGTGCTCGACAACGCGCTGCATCCGCAAGCCAACGACGTAGATGTGAGCGACATAGAGACTCAGATCTCTCGGGTCGCCTTCCTGATCGAGCGTGCGCTCTCACGCGGAGCGAGCGTCGAAGTGTGTGCGCGCGGTGCGCGTTCCGTATTGTTGGGTGGCGACAGCACCCCTGATCCGATCTGGCGCTTTCTTGCGCTGCTACCCATCGAAGCAAGCGTCAGCGCGCTGGCTTTGCCGTCGCGCGGCGCGCGCATCGTCGACGTACGCACCTTGGAAGAACCCGCGTTACAGGCGGCCGAATGAGCTTCTCGCTCCTGCAAAAGTCCGTAACGTACTTGCTGGCGGGTTTGGGCTTGATCGCCCTCTCGTTCGGCGGCGAGCTCAGCTCGTTGGCGCTTGGGCTGGTGGGCGTGGGTTTCGTGCTCAGCTGGTTTGCGGAAGGGCCGCGCATCGCCAATCCGCTCTACGTTCGTAGCTGGACGGCGGGCGTGGTCGCAGCGCTCGCGCTGCAGATGGTGCGTGGCTTTTCCTCGGGCGGTGGCTGGCTTGCTCTCGTGATGGAGTTTGCGGCTTTTCTTTCGATCTCGCGTCTGTTCAACCGGCGCAGCGCCGCGGAGTACCAGCAAATCGGAGTGCTCGCGTTCATGGACCTCATCGTTGCCACCGTGCTCACCACGGATCTCGGCTACGCCGGCGTGTTTGTGGCGTTCGTGATCGCAACGCCTTGGGCGCTGACGTTCGCGCACCTGCGCGGAGAGATCGAGCGCAACTATCCGAAAGACTCAGGTGCCGAGCACGCAACGGACGCCACGCGCGTGCTCGCGTCGCGGCGCATCGTCGGCCCAAGTTTTCTTGCGTGGACGGCGCTGCTGAGCGTGCCGATGTTCGCCATGACCATCGTGTTGTTCATGGTGTTTCCGCGCGTAGGTCTCGGCTTTGTCAGCTTTGGTAAGAACCGAGGTCAAGCAGTCGCCGGCTTTGGCAATAACGTGGAGCTCGGTGGCTTCGGTGTCATTCGCGACGATCCGACCATCGTGTTACGCGTGACGCCAAGCCGGCCGCTCGATCCGCAAGAGACGCAGCGTTATCTGCGCATGCGCGGCACGGCCTTCGATGCTTACGATGGCCGCCGCTGGACGCGCTCCGCCGGCGATTCCGTGACCATGCATGCGATCGCAGACTACTACCCACTGCGGCGCATGGAGAATCGCAACAGCGATTTCCGCTTCAAGATCGTACTGGACCGGCTCGACGAATCTGTTCTGTTCCTGCCCGCTGGCACCGTGGGCCTACGGCTCCCATCGCGCGCCGTTCCTGGACGCGAGAGCCGCACACAGGTCACACGTGGGCACGGTCTCGATTTACGCTACGGCAACAGCGACGAGCTCGGCATCGTGTACGAAGCCGTCGCAAGCATGAATCCATCCGAGCTGGACGTGCCCGTGGCGCGCGACGTGGACGATGGCCGCTATTTAGGCATGCCGCCCGGTCATCAGCGCGTGATCGAGCTTGCGCAACGCCTGTCCAAGGGGCTTACGGATCCGCAGGCGATAGCGGAACGTTTCCTCAGCTATTTGCGCGATGAAAATCGCTTCCAGTACTCGCTCGCGCAGCCGGCCGTCGGCACGAAGTGGCCACTCGAGGTGTTTCTCTTCGACGCCAAGCGCGGGCATTGCGAGTACTTCGCCACGGCGCTTGCCATCATGTTGCGCGCCGTGGACCTTCCGTCGCGCAACGTCACGGGCTTCGTGGGCGGCGAATACAATCCTTACGGTCGTTACTACGGCATGCGCCAATCCGACGCGCACAGCTGGGTCGAAGTCTTGATCCCCGGTCGCGGCTGGATGACCCTCGATCCAACGCCACCCACCCGTGACGCCATGGGGCCGGCGCGCTCTTTGTTCGCCGACCTGAACAATATGGTCGATGCCATGCGCAGCTACTGGATGACGCAGGTTCTTTCCTACGACCTGCGTTCCCAGATCAGCGTGCTGCGAAGGTTCCGCGAGTGGTCGCGCGCTTTTTCCATGCCCAGCTTTGGCCTGGATCGCAAAACCGACGCCGGATCGCAGGCCGCCGCCAAAGCGGGCGCAGACGGCTCGTCACGCTCGCTGTGGCTGGTCTTGGCGGGCCTTACTGTGTTGCTCGTGGCGGGCTTCTTTGCACTGCGCGCATGGGGCACGCGCACTAAACAACGCGACCTAGCCCGCTCCGCCCGTACCGCACAAAAGCTTTACCGCGAGCTCGAGCGCTTGCTCGAAAGCAAGGGCCGAGCGCGGCCGGCGCACGTCTCACCGGAAGCGCACGCCCACGCCTTGAGCGCAGGCGGATTTCCAGCAGCGGACGCCGTTCAGGAAGTGACACGCGTCTATCTGGCTTCCCGCTACGGAGCCGTAGACTTATCAGACGACGGTCTCAAGCGCGCCCGCGAGCGCTTAAGCGAAATCAAGCGCGCAGCCTGAGGCTTGCCGATGGCCGCGCGCAGCGGGCTTGACGCAGACTCGATCACGCTCGAATAGTAAGGTCGCGCGAGCAGGCGAGCTCAATGCGGAATGAGCTTGCCAAACCAAGCAGCAGCACCTGCACCGGCTAGCAGCACCAGGGCCAAAACGACGTACTTGAGTGCGCCAGCACCCCCGCCGCTAGCTTTGGGCGCCGCCGCAGCGTTCACGCTTGCATTGGGCGAGAGGCTCGTCTTACGACGTTGCAGATCGCTGGTATCGACCTGGCCATCGTTGAAGCGTGCAGCGTTGGCGGCATCGGCGATCTCGCTCTCGAGCATGGATACGAGCGCGTCGGTTTTGTCGCTTGCGGGCTTGCGCGCTCCCTTCATCTCGTCGCGCTCGAGCAGGCCCGCAAGACCGGTGGCATCCGACTCAGGCGCTTTGCTCAGATCGAGGCCCTGCCGATCAAAGAACGACGTAGGTTGATCGAACTCTTCGTCCTGAAACCACTCGGACGGATTCTCGAGGCCAGCGTTGAACGAGCCAGCATCGAGCGGACGCGCACCCCCCGCACCCGCCGCGGCCGCGCGCGGCTTGGCCGTAAGCTCCGCCGGTCGCAGCGAGCCCGAGGATGGATCGAGTGGATCGTTCATCTCATCGAGCGACGTGAACGCGAGCAGCTCTTCTTGGATCAGCTGATCGATGATGCTCGTGTCTGCCTTACGCTCGCGCTCTTTTCCGCGCTGCGCGACCACTGCCTGCACGAGATTGCCGATGTCGTAGGACGTGACCTTCAGCTTGTGGCTGAACAAATACTCGGCGATCGCATCGCCCATTTCGCGGGCCGTCGAAAAGCGCTCGTCCCGATCGCGCGCCATCGCCTTATCGAGAAACGTTTGCAGCGGCTGGTCGATGTCCGGCGAGATCTCGCTGAGGCGCGGTACCTCGGCGCGCTGCACCTTCTTGACGGTTTCGTAGTCCGACTCGCCCAGGAACAAACGACGCCCGGCGAGGGCCTCCCAGATCACGATGCCGACAGCGAACAAGTCCGCGCGTGCATCCACTTCCTTGCCCATGGCCGCTTCGGGCGACAGATAGCTGAACTTACCCTTCACCACGCCAGGGTCGGTTTTCTCGAGCTGGGTGGTGGCCTTCGCGAGCCCGAAGTCCGTGACCTTCACCTCGCCGCCCTTGGTCAGCAAGATGTTGGGCGGTGAGATATCGCGATGCACGATGTTGAGCAGCGTGCCGTTGTCGTCGCGCAGATCGTGGGCATGGCTCAGGCCGCGGCAGATCTCCATGGCGATGTACATGATCTCTTTGGGTGCAGGCTTGCGACCCAGCTTGCGCAAGGTTTCGAGCAGGGCCTTGAGGTTGGCCCCGTCGACGAACTCCATCACGATGAAGTAGGTGTTGTCGGCCGCGCCGATGTCGAACACCGTGACGATGTTGGCGTGGTTGAGCCGCGCACCCAGGCGCGCCTCGTCCAAGAACATACGGATAAAGCTCTTGTTCTGCGCGAGATGCGGCAAAACGCGCTTGATCGCGACCTGTTTCTTAAAGCCCTGCATGCTCAGGGCTTCCCCACGGAAGACCTCGGCCATGCCGCCGGCTTCAAGTCGATCGATTACG
>JBKJIA010000370.1:0-59998 GCA_046598735.1 Polyangiales bacterium | reverse complement strand
TGGAGCCGTCATGACCACCGCTAGTCGCTCGGATTTACGTAATATCGCCATCATCGCCCACGTCGATCACGGCAAAACCACGCTTGTCGACGCCATGCTGCGACAGACCGGAACCTTTCGAGACAACGAAGCGGTCGCCGACCGCGTCATGGACTCCAACGACTTGGAGAAGGAGCGAGGCATTACCATCCTCGCGAAAAACGCCTCGATTACCTACAAGGGCGTGCGCATCAACATCATCGATACGCCCGGCCACGCCGACTTCGGTGGCGAGGTAGAGCGCATCATCAGCATGGCCGACGGCGTGTTGTTGTTAGTCGATGCGGCCGAAGGTCCGCTGCCCCAGACGCGTTTCGTGCTCGGCAAGGCGCTCGAGCTCGGCATCCCGGTCGTGGTCGTGATCAACAAGATCGATCGCCCCGATGCGCGCGCCGACGAAGTGCTCACCGATACGTTCGATCTTTTCTGTGAGCTCGAAGCAAGCGAAGCGCAGCTTGATTTCGCCACGGTCTACACGGTCGCCAAACACGGCATCGCCAAGATGAACGTGGAAGATGAGAGCAGCGATCTCGTTCCACTGCTCGACACGATTCTGGCGCGCGTCAAGCCTGCCGAGGTCGACATTGAGGGCGGCCTGCAGATGCTGGTCAGCAACGTCGAGCATGACGAATACGTGGGTCGCCTGGCCGTGGGTCGCATCAAGCGCGGCAAGGTCAAGACCGGCGACATCATCCTCAAGATGGGTGAAAGCTCCAACACGCAGCACAAAGTCAGCATCCTTTACGGCATGCGCGGCGTGAAACGCACGTCGATCGACGAAGCCGGCGCGGGCGACATCGCACTCATCGCGGGCATGGACGAGGTCAACATCGGCGACACCTTGTCGTCCGTGCAGATCCCCGCGCCGCTGCCGCGCATCGTGGTCGAAGAGCCCACGATCAAGGTGCGTTTTCACGTCAATACCTCGCCCTATGCCGGCAAGAGCGGCAAGTGGGTGACGTCGCGCCATTTGCGTGACCGCCTCGAGCGCGAGATGAAGAAGAACCTCGCGATGAAGATGGAAGAGACCGAAACGCCCGACGCCTTTACGGTGTTCGGTCGTGGCGAGCTCATGATCGCCATCTTGCTCGAGAACATGCGCCGCGAAGGCTACGAGATGGCCGTTTCGATGCCCGAGGTCGTGACGCGCACTATCGATGGCGTGCTCAGCGAGCCCGTCGAGCGTGTGATCGTGGACGTGCCCGATGAGTACGTCGGCGCCATCACGCAGCGCCTCGGCGAACGCCGTGGTCGCATGGACAAGATGCACAACCTCGGCTTTGGCCGTTCGCGCATCGAATACGTGGTGCCCTCGCGCGGACTCATCGGCTTCCGCGGCATGTTCCTCACGGATACGCGGGGTACCGGCCTCTTGAACACGCAGTTCCACGGCTGGCAGCCGTACAGCGGCTCGATGCAGCTGCGTCCGAACGGCGCGCTCGTCAGCGATCGTACGGGTACGGCCATTCCTTACGCTCTGTTCAACCTGCAGCCGCGCGGCGTGTTGTTCATCCCGCCGGGCGTCGACATCTACGAAGGTATGGTGATCGGCGAGCACAATCGCGAGAACAACCTCGACGTGAACGCCTGCCGCGAAAAGAAGCTCACCAACATTCGTGCTGCCGGTCGCGACGAAAACATCATCCTCACGCCCCCGCGCGTGATGACGATCGAGACCGCCATGGAGTGGATCGACGGCGACGAGCTCGTCGAAATCACACCCGACGCGATCCGCGTCCGCAAGAAGGTCCTCGAAGGCAGCCGCCGCCCCAAGCGCGCCACGAATTGACGCCTTCGCACTTACGGTGGTAAGTTCTTGCTACCGAGGGTGCGAATATGAGCGCAATCAAGATCAGCGTTTCGCTCAGCGAGGAAGAGCTCGCCTGGGCGAAAAAACGGGCAAAACGCCTGAAAACCAGCGTGTCGGCGGTATTGACCGAGGCGGTAAAAGACCAGCGCCGCGCAGAAGCAGGCCGGGAGGTCCTCTCCTGGTTGCTCGAAGTAAATCCGCCCGCGAGTTCGGCAGAGCTCGAAGAAATCGAGCGCGAATGGCGGGGTTGACGCTCGACACGGGCGCGCTCATTGCACTTGAGCGCCGCGATGTTCGTATGACTCGGGTCTGGCAAGCCTCTCTGCGTACCAAGACGCTGCTCACCGTACCTTCTGTAGCGTTGCTGGAGTGGTGGAGAGGGCAGACGGGCGTGCTGGCCCGGATTCTCGACTACGTCAGTATCGAACCGCTCGATGCTCAGCTAGCACGTGTCGCGGGGGAGGCGCTCGCTAGAGTGCGTGATGCGACCGCGATTGATGCCGCAGTGATGGCTTCGGCCGCGCGGCGTGGAGACATACTCTACACCTCCGACTTCGAGGATATGAGCCGCCTGCGGGACGTGTTTCCAAGCGTGCGAGTCTTGCGCGTCTGAGCGTATGCTCGTCGCATGACGAACGCGCTCGATCCCGTCATTTCGCCAGAAGAGCTCAAAGGCCTCGGCCGCAATGTGCGCCTGTTCGATGTGCGCAGCGGGCCGAAGGCGACAGACGCCTATGCCGCGGGCCATCTCCCGGGGGCGCTACACGCCGATCTCGATACGCAGCTCTCGGCACCCGCTCCGAATCCTGAGCTCGGCGGACGTCATCCACTGCCTGCGATCGAAGCTTTCGCAGCGCAGCTCGGTGCGTGGGGCATCACGCCAGAGACCTACGTCGTCGCCTACGACGATCAGGGCGGTGCGAACGCAGCAGCACGCTTGTGGTGGATGTTGCGCGCGCTCGGACACGAACGTGTGCAAGTCCTCGATGGCGGAATGCAAGCCGCGATCGCGGCAGGTTTCGAGACCACCAGCGAAGTGCCGCAGATACCCGACCTCGAACCTTACCCTGTTACGGAATATCGCCTGCCGACGGCCGACATCGACGAAGTCGAGCGCGCACGCGCGGAAGCGCAACGCATGGTGCTCGATGTACGCGCCGGTGCTCGCTATCGCGGCGAAGTCGAACCGATCGATCCTATCGCGGGTCACATTCCCGGTGCACGCAACTTACCGTTGACGGAAAATCTCGATGGGTCGGGTCGGTTCAAATCAGCTGCGGAGCTGCGCAGCCTTTACGGTCACCTTTTGGGTGACATCGCCGCGACGGGGCTGATTGTCCATTGCGGCTCCGGCGTCACCGCTTGCCATACGCTGCTTGCGCTCGAGCGCGCGGGCTTGCCCGGCAGCAAGCTCTACGTCGGCTCATGGGGCGAGTGGTGCCGCACGGACCGACCGCGCGAGCCGACCTGATGTTGGACCTTACGCTGTTCCTTCAAGGGCGGCAGGCAGCTTCATCCAAAACACACTCCCGCCACCCTTGCGCGGCCGCATGTTCACGCTGCCGCGCATGCTTTCGACAAGGTGCTTGACGATCGAAAGACCAAGACCCGTGCCGCCCATATCGCGTGAGCGTCCGGGGTCGACACGATAGAAACGTTCGAAAAGGCGGGCGCGATGGGATTCGGGTACACCGGGCCCCGTGTCCCAGACCTCGAACAAGACATCGGCGCCCTCACGCTTGGCGAGGATGCCCAACGAGCCGCCGGACGGTGTGTACTTGATCGCATTGTCAACCAAGTTGACGAGCACGTGCTCTAGCGCTGAACCGTCACCGATGACCGTCAGATCATCATCCACGGCAATCTCAAAGGTAAGTTTCTTTTCGTTGGCGCGGCTCTCGAGCAAATCGAGCACAGCGCCCACCGGTCCATCGATGCTCGTGGGCTTGAGCGCTAGCGCGTGACTGCCGTCCTCGATGCGGGAGAGGTCGAGTAAATCGTTCACCAAGCGCGATAGGCGTTCGGCGTTGCGCTGTACAGCGCCCAAGAATTCGCTGGCGCGCGCAGGGTCAGACAGAGCGCCCGCTGCCAACGTTTCCACATTTGCACTGATGATGCTGACCGGCGTCCTCAGCTCGTGTGATGCATTAGCCACGAAATCTCGGCGCATCAACTCAAGCCGACGCAACTCGGTAATATCGCGCAGCACGACCACGCGTGGACCACGGGCGCGCTGGGGTGTGACCGTAGCAAGGAGCGTGCGGCGCGGGGGCCCCGGCCAACCGAACTCGGTGCTCGCGTTTTCCGTGGTTCCGCCTTGGCTTACGATCTCGAGCAACGCCGGCACGCGCACGACTTCGATGAGCGCCGCGCCGATCGGAGCCTGCCCGATACCGAGCAAACGTCGCGCCGCGCTGTTCATCTCGGTCACGTTCGCTTGAGCATCGAGCGCGATCACCCCATCCGTCAGGTTCTCGAGAATGGCACGCGATAGATCGCGCTCGCGGCTGAGGGTCTCGATCGCGTGATCGAGCTCATCCGCCATGTGATTGAATGAGCCTGCCAGACCGGCCAGCTCATCTTCATCGGCACCCACGCGCAAGCGCTCACCGCGCGCACCGCTTGCAACGGCGCGCGCGCGATTGACGAGCTCGACCAGACTGCGCGAAGCGAAATACGAAGCCAGCGCGCCCATGAAGGCAGCGACCAGCAAGCCCAGGACGACCGCGGCGGTAAGCAGCCAACGCATGTGCGTGATCAGTGCGTCCACATCGGACAACGACATGCTCACGCGCACGACGCCGGTGCCGTCGGCGCGCTTGAAGGGCACGGCCATGTACATCATGTCGGCGTGCACTGTGGTGCTGTAGCGGGTGGTGACTCCGCGCCCGCCGCGCAGGGCTTGAATGACCTCGGGCCGTGAGCGGTGGTTTTCGATGTTGGCAAGCTCATCGGCCGGCATCGAGGAGTCGGCCAGCACGCGACCATCGCTTGCAATCACCGTCACGCGCAGGTGGGCGCCTTTGCCCAAACGCGTGACGACGTTCTGCGCAGATCCAACCGTCAGCGGCCCAGGCACCAGCAACAAAGCTTCGCTCGAAGCGCTGCCCAAACGCTCGAGCTCGCCGCGCACTTGGTCGAGCAGCAGGCCACGCATGACGGTCTCGACCAACGCGCCGCTCGCTACCGCCGCAAGCGTGATCAACGCGAGCGAGATAGCGAACAGCTTACCGCGGATGCCTAAGTTCAAGTCTCAGCCGTAGGTTGCGCGCGCAGCCGATAACCTACGCCGCGGATGGTTTCGAGATAATCGCCCGCCGCGCACAACTTCTCGCGCAAGCGCTTGACGTGCGTGTCGACGGTGCGTGTGGTGATGTCCGCGTGAATACCCCAGACATCTTCCAGTAAGGTCGTCCGGGTCTGAACGCGGCCGCGGCGCTCGAGTAAGGTCGTCAGCAAGCGAAACTCGAGTGCGGTGAGCACGATTTCTTCGCCTTCGACCCACACTTGATGGGCGTCGAGGTCCATCGCCAGCATGCCAAAGGTAAGCTTTTTACGAGCCTCGGTCGGCGCTGTGTCCGTAGCCCTACGCAGCACGGCGCGGATGCGCAACATCAGCTCCCGTACGCTGAACGGCTTGGTGACGTAGTCGTCGGCGCCTACCTCAAAACCCACCACGCGATCGATTTCGTCGTCTTTGGCGGTCAGCATGATCACGGGGATGCCGCGGGTTGCGTCCACGCTGCGCAATTGGCGGCAGACTTCGGTGCCGGCCATGTCGGGCAGCATCAGATCGAGCAGCACCAGATCGGGCTCGGGTCGCTCTTTGGCCAACTTCAGTGCCTCAGCCCCGTTTCGGGCAGAGCGGGTACGAAAGCCAGCTTGCTGGAGATTGTAAACCAGCGTGTCGACGATGTCGGCCTCGTCATCCACCACCATGATCAGGGCTTTTCGGGACGGATCGTCCTGGTTCTCAGCCACGTAGAGCCTCCTCGAAGCGCATCAAAGTCTAACGGACAGAGCACGCGATGTACCACATTCCCCCAGTCGGTAGGCGTCAGGAGCGAGGCGTGCACGTGACGCTCGTAAGTAGCAGCACTGACCGTGATACGATGGGCACGTGAAGATGGGGCGAAACACGCCTGAACTGATTCGGTTGTACGAGACGGCGCCCGAGGTACTTCGGCTTGCCGGGCACGGAGCCATGTCGACTTCGATGCTGAGCGCCGTGGTAAGCGCGCTGCCGGCGACGGTTGTGGTGACCGATCGCGAGCTGCGAATCGTGGGTTATTCCGGGCGTACGACGCCATCGGACATGATCGGACGCAACTTTGTGGACTTCGTCGCGGCGGATCACCTCGCGTTCTACAACGAGCAGCTGCAGCAGGTTTTGAGCGCAGGGGCGGTGGTGAATTTCGATGCGCTCGGTACGACCGACCGCGATGAGCCGCACTGGTCGCGCATCCGTTTGGCACCACTGGTGATCGACGGGGCGGTACAGGGCGTGGTGTCCATCGCGATGAGCATCGAGCACGAGCGCGCGATGGCTCAACACGCCGAGCGTGTGCGGGCCATGTTCGATCACGTGGATGAGGGCATGCTCGTCGTCGTGGCCGAGACGGGCACGATCATCGAATGTAATGCGGGCGCGGCCAAGCTGTTCCAAGTGCCCGTTGAAGAGCTCACGGAAACCGCGCCTTCTTGGCTGCAAGTGACTCCGGAAGGGGGCGCACGGCTTGGTTGGGGCGCGCTCTTAGACGAGCTTTCCGAGGGGCGCACCGTGCGCGGCAAAGCGATTTTGCGCGAGGGCCAAGAAGTCAGCATCGAGCTGCGCGCTACCACCCGCAAGCTCAACGATACGTTGTGCGCCTTCGTGTTGTGTCACGACATTGGGGCCGATCTTGAAGCGCAGCGCGCACGCGCCACGCAAGAGCGATTGGCTACGGTCGGTTCGCTGGCCGCAGGCGTGGCGCACGAGATTAATAATCCGCTCGCGTATGTGATCGCGAACGTCCAGTACGCGCTCGACAACATCACGCAGTGGCAACATCGCGAAAGCGAGCTCTCGCCTGATCCCGAACGGGAACGCAGGCGCGCGCAGCTCAAAGAGGCGCTGTACGAAGCCAACGAGGGCGCGCGTCGCGTGCAGCGCATCGTGGCGGACCTCAAGACCTTGGCGCGACAGGGCGAGGATCGCGTGGAACCCATCGACGTCGAAAATACGCTGCACTGGGCGATCGGCGTCACCATGGCCGAGATCAGACATCGCGCGCGCTTGGTGAAGAACTTCGATACCATCTCGCAGGTGAAGGGCGATGAAGCGCGGCTTGGTCAGGTGTTCGTGAACATCCTGCTCAACGCCGCACAAGCGATCGAGCCCGGACGTGCCCATGAGAACGAGATCATCATCAACACGTTCAATCGCGATGGCCGCGTGTTGATCGAAGTGCTCGATACGGGCAACGGCATCCCCGAAGAAAACCTTACGCGCATTTTCGACCCGTTCTTCACCACCAAGCCGCGCGGTGTAGGGACGGGCTTGGGGCTGTCGATTTGCCACGAAATCATCGCCTCCATGCGCGGACGATTGACGGCGGCCACGCGCTCGCCGCGCGGTGCCAGGTTCGTCGTGGATTTGCCCGCCATGCCGATCATCGCGGGCGAGATTGCGCGGGCGCCTCGTCAAAAGTCCAACCCGCCGCCGGCCCGAAGTGCACGCATTTTGATCATCGATGACGAGCCGCTCGCAGCCAAAGCACTGGGCAGGATTTTGCGCGAGCATCGGGTGGAGCTGGCAGACCATGCGCCCACGGGCCTCAAGCTCGCGCTCGAGAAGCGCCACGACGTGATCTTTTGCGACCTGATGATGCCCGATCTCACGGGGATGAACGTGCACGATGCGGTGGTAGAAACCCAACCCGAAACCGCCGAACGGATGGTGTTCGTGACGGGCGGCACTTTCACCGAAGAAGCACGTTCTTTTGCCGCACGCCACGCAGGCCGCTGTCTGTTTAAGCCCTTCGATACCGCGCTCGTTAAGGGCGCCGTCGAGCGCATCATGGCCGAGAAGGGGCCCAGCGAGGGCTAAGCGCCGCTCGCTCACTATGTCGCCGCGCAGGTACCGGGCATGCTAGCAATGGCAGTACTTTGAGCGCCCCGTTGCCAGCGTCAGCGTCGGTCGTCGTCGTAGGGGGCGGCATCGCCGGACTTGCATGCGCGTGGCAGCTCGGCGTGCTCGGCGTGCGCGATATCGTTTTGCTCGAATCCGAGCCGATGCTGGCAAGCCATAGCTCTGCACGCAATGCCGCGATCTTCTTGCCGCTCGAAGAAAGCTTGAGCGCGGTCTGGCTTGCTCAGCGCTCGCGCGATCTGATCGACGCACGGCTCGGGACTGGCTGGCTGTCGGCCCAAGGCGTCACGTTGGTCGCGGGCAGCGAAGAGCCCTTGGACGAGCTGCGTTTCGTCGCACGTAGGTTCGGCGTATTCCACGAACGTTGGGGCCCGAGCACGCTCGAAAATCGCCTGCCCTTACTAAACGAGGGAGATGCGCATTACGCCCTGCATTTGCCGCTCGGTGGCGTAATGGACGTGCACATGGTGTTGACCGGGCTGACGCGCTGGATAAGGCAGCTCGGTATTCCAATCTGTACCTCCGCCCGTGTGGAGAGCTTCGACGTGCGCGAGCAACAGATACGCGGCGTACGCCTCGAAGGCGGACGCACGATCGCATGCGAGCGCGTCGTCCTCGCGGCAGGCGCTTGGGCAGGCAGGCTTGGCATGTTGGCGGGCGCAGACCTTACTCTGTCTCCTTTGCGCAGACACTTGATGCAGTTAGTGGGCGAGGACCTGCCGCGCTGGCGCACGCCTAGCGTGTGGCGTCTTGACGATGGCGTGTATTTTCGCCCGGAAGCCGGCGGCGTGCTCGCAAGCCCGTGCGATGAAGAGCTGTGCGAGCCGGGCATTCCCAGCACCGACCCCGCGCAGCTCGAGTCGCTCAGCGAAAAGCTCGAACGGCTAGCGCCATCGCTGGTAGACGCCAAAGTGCAGCGCACCTGGGCATGCTTGCGCACCATGAGCACGGACCGCGAGATCGTCGCGGGCGAAGATCCGCGACTCAAGGGTCTGTTCTGGCTGGCTGGTCTCGGCGGTCGAGGCATGACCTGCGGCGTCGCATCCGGGGAGCTTATCGCGCGCTTGATGACGGGCCTGCCGCATCCACTGACGCGCACGCTCGCAGTGCAGCGCCTGCTCTAATACCCGCGTCCGCACCTTACTGTTTTAAACCTTACTATGCCTACTTACCCGGCAGGACCCAGGCGAGCTTGGGTTCGCTGGTTCCGTCCGGGAACGCTGCGCCGATCAGCGAAATCACGCGGCCAGACATGCCCAGCGCTTCAGCGTCGACGACCGCCGGACAACTTTGGCCACCACAAGCCGTCTTCATGATCGCGGAAACGGGCGATGGCGTGGCGGTGGCTTGATCGAAACGCAACGTAAACACGTGCTCGGTGGAAGGCTCAGGTGGCACTTCTTCGGCCGGGGCTGCGCCTTTGATGCCATCGAGCAGCTCGACCGCTTTCTTCACGGGTTTGGGTTCCTCACCGGGCGGAGGGGTAGGCACGCCGGTCTGACGAAAGCGCAGCGCGAGGCCCGTACCGCGCGCGCGCAGCATCAGATCGAGCTTTCCGCCCGTGGCTTTTGCGAGCGGCTTGTAACCGCAATCGCCGCGCTGCCCGGTTTGGCAGGCATCGACCGAGTCTTCCCAGACCTTGGTGAACATATCCCACGACGCAAGCTCACTCTCTTGGAACTTACCGTCTTCTGCCGAGTCGATGAAGTGACTCTGCTTGACCACCAGCCAGCCGGTATCGGTATTCGAGTTCGGCTTGCGCACTTTGAAAGCGAGCTCCTTGGCACCCGCAGACAAAGCCGTGTTCATCACTTGGACAAGGGTTGCGTACGGGGTGGCGGCGTGAATGCTTATCGCAAGCACGCGCTTGGAGCCGAGCTTGGTCTTCAACTTAGTAAGGATGTTGCCCGAGACTTCAGCCGCGGGAACCTTACCATTCTCGAGCATCAGCCCCGTTTCGCCATCGATGCGGATCTCGGTGATCCCGATCTCGACGCGCGTTGCGTCCTGGGGCTCCGTGCCCGAGATGCGATGCGAAATGGGTAGCTCCAAGATGCCCAGGATAGGTGGCAGGTCAGGCTTGACCTCCTCACCGCTGCAAGCAGCCAAGCTGCTGGCCACTGCGAACACACAAGAACAAAAACCGACCAAGAAGAGACGTCCAGATGACATGGTGCGGGACTATACTCTCGGCCTGCGATGCCTCGCTACCCCGCGCTCTCACACGCTACCCGTGGTCTCTCCACCCGCGTCTACACCGGCTTGCTCGGCTTGGCGAAAGCCCATGCGAAAGAGGTGTTTGCGCTCAACGTGGGCGATACCTACCTGTTGCCACCGAGGAACGCGCGCGCTGAATCATTGCGCGCCGCCGATCTGCCGCAGCTTCACAATTATGCAGAAGTTCGTGGAGAACCGGTCTTGCTCGATGCCATCGCGCGCAACCTGGCAGCGCGCGATAGACCGGTCGCCCGCGAACGCATTCAGGTGACCTCGGGCGCTACGAGCGGTCTCGATCTGGTCTGCCGCACGCTGCTTTCGACGGGCGACGAGGCCATCGTGCTCGCTCCGTTTTGGCCGCTGATTCGTGGCGTCGTGGCCGCCGCCGGCGCGACGGCAGTCGAGCTTCCGTTTTTCACCGAGCTTCACAAACCGGACTTCGACCTGGAACGCGCTCTCGAACAAGCGCTCACAGCGCGCACGACGGCGCTCTATCTCAACACGCCGCACAACCCGACGGGCGTGATCCTCGATCATGCACAACTCGCGGCGGTCGCCCGTTTCGTCACGCGCCACGATCTGTGGTTGCTCTGCGACGAAGCCTACGACCAACTCTTTTTTCGCAGCACACCACCGCCCCCGATCTGGACTCGACCTGACATGGTCGAACGCTGCGTGGTCGCGCACACGCTCTCGAAGAGTCACGCCATGGCCGGGGCGCGCATTGGTTTTGTGCACGGTCCTGTTGCGGTGATGGAGGCGCTGTCTGGTTTGCAAACCTTTGCGACGTATTGCGCAGCCAAGCCCATGCAAATCGGCGCCGCCCGCGCTCTGAATGCGGACGAAGCCGCGCCCTTCCCGCGCGAGGTCGCCGCGCACTACGCCGAAGCTGCAAGCCAGGCGAGCCAAACACTCAGGTTACCAACACCGCAAAGTGGCCCCTTCCTCTTTTTCGACACACGGCCTTTGTGCGAGCCGCATGAGACTTCTTTGCAGTGGCTCGAACGCTGCGCGCGCGCTGGTGTGGTGTTGACGCCTGGCTCGGCCACGGGCCGCGATTACGAGCATTGGGCGCGGCTTTGCTACACCTGTGTGGAGCCAAACACGCTTGCGCGCGCGATGCAGGTTTTGTCAGCCATCACGCGGGATCCGGCAGCCATACCAGGTTAAGCTAGGGCGATGCAGCGCCGTCACTTTGTAGTCGCTACCACCGCCGCGGTGATGAGCACGGGCCTGGCGCTCTGGTTTCGCGCCCGCGGACGCGAGCCGCGCGGGAGCCGTCCGCGACATGGTTTGGTGCGCGATCGCAAAGGCGTGCTCGATCTCTTGCCCGGCTTCTCGTATCACATCGTCGAGCGCGCGGGCGGCACCATGACGGATGGCTATCGCGTGCCGGCACGCCCGGACGCCATGGGCTGCTTTGCGCTCGGCAAAGATCGCTGGGCACTGATGCGCAATCACGAGCTAGACCGCGGCACGTTCGCCGCTGGACCTTACTTTCCGAGCTCGACCGTCCCAGCCGAAGCTTACGATGCGCGTTGTCCAGGGGGCGTGACGCGCGTGGTGCTCGACAGTCAGGGCAGGCGCATCAGCAGCAATCTGGTGCTGGTGGGAACTGCACGCAATTGCGCCGGAGGCATCAGCCCGTGGGGCTTTTTGAGCTGCGAAGAGAATGTCGACGCGGGCCACGGCTACGTCTTTCTTTGTTCCACCCAAGCCGAAAGCGTGCGTCAACCGCGTCGCATCCAAGCTTACGGTCGCTTCTTTCACGAAGCTGTGGCCATCGATCCGGTCACACACATCGCCTACCTAACTGAAGATCGCGGCGATAGTTGCCTATACCGTTTCGTGCCCGATGCGCGCGACGAGCCCTTTGCGAAAGGTAAGCTTCAAGCTCTCGCCGTGCGGGGCTCCCCGCGTTTCAAGGTCGCGGACAGCATGCAACGCGGTAGAGCACTGCCGGTAGCCTGGATCGACGTTCCCCATGCTGCGGGCGAAGCGGATGACAGCTTGCGCAGCGAAGCCCAAGCGCGCGGTGCCGCCATCGTGCGGCGCGGCGAAGGCATCTGGTTCGGCGAAGACGGCCTGTTCTTCTGTTCCACGACGGGTGGTCCCAGTGGCAATGGGCAGATCCTGCATCTGGCACTCGCTAGGCTAAACGCTGGCGCCACCAGCGACATGCTTTCGCTGATCGCCCAGTCCGAAGACGAGCAGACGCTGAAGATGCCCGACAACCTTACGGTGACGCCGTGGGGCGACCTGATGGTGTGCGAAGACAATCAGCGCGACGCCTTCTTACGCTTGGTCACGCGGAGCGGTCAGGTCTTACCATTCGGCCACAACACCCTGAGTGCCAGCGAGCTCGCCGGTGTGTGCTTCTCACCTGACGGTCGCATCATGTTCGTGAACATTCAGGAAAACGGACTGACCCTTGCCATCCAGGGACCGTGGGACAAGTTGCGTCGCGCCTAAGGGGGCGCGCGTTGCCGTCACTTGGCGTAAGGCGCTCAGGCAGGTTTCGCGGCCCAAGAGGAACAGTAACCATCCGGATGGATGGGGCCCTTGACGACCTTACAGCCGCCACACTGAGCCGGATCGGCGGACGCTTCATACTGCAGGCAGCCCTTACACAGCTTGGCTGGGTCGGGCGACGTGTCCGAGTACTTGAGCGCATCGCGCACGGCTTTCTCGGATGAGCTCAGTGCGCTTACATCGTTGCAACTGTCGGGCTTGTCTTTTTTGCCGCAGGCGTTGAGAACAGCTGCCAGGATCGGCGCGGCGGTTAATAGCTGCAACGATACGCGCCGAGAAACTTTGGGTTCGCTCATGATTCACCTCGCCTATTTTTGTGCGGTATCGGTTTTAGGGTCAGCGGCCTTGACCGTCAACAATTGGGTCCTGTGCTAAGGTCCGGCCCGCTATGACGTTCGCGCGTATGCCCGTCCCCAACAAGCCAAAGCTTGAATCCGAGTCTACTCCGAGCGAGGTCCAACACGACGCTGTCCTGATCACGGTCACTGGCGTCGATCGTGCGGGCATTACCGCGGAGATTATGGCGGTATTGACCGAAGCGAACGCAAGTCTGCTCGATGTCGAGCAAGTCGTCGTGCAAGACCGCCTCAACCTGAGCTTCTTGGTCGCACTCGGAGATCACGGCGCCGCTCGACCGGTGCTCAAGGATTTGTTGTGGAAGGCGCGCGAGCTGGGCTTACACGTCGACTTCGATCTCGCGCCGCTGCGCAAGCGGCCGGCCAAGCCGATGTGGGCGCTTACGTTGCTTGCCAATCCGATCGGCACCGAGCTGATGACGAGCTTGTCGCGCACGACCGCCCAGGCCGGTTTCAACATCGAGCGCATTCAGCGTCTTTCGTCGGACACGTTGGCGTCGATCGAGCTCTTGCTCAGCGGCGAGGCGGGCGATGCCGAGCAGCGCTTGCGCACGGGCTTGTACGAGCTGCGCCAACACTACGCCTGTGATTTGGCCTTGCAACGCGAGACGCTCACGCGCCGTAGCAAGCGACTGATCGTGATGGATATGGACTCGACTCTCATCCAACAGGAAGTGATCGACGAGCTCGCCGTGACGCTTGGCGTGCAAGACCGCGTGAGCGCGATTACCGCGCGCGCCATGAATGGCGAGCTCGATTTCGATCAAAGCCTGCGCGAGCGCGTGCGGCTGTTGAAGGGCACCCCGGCGAGCACGCTCAAGACCGTGCTCGATCGCATCGAGCTCACGCCAGGGGCGGAGGACCTCGTGCGCGTGCTCAAGCGTCTTGGTTATCGCACGGCCGTGATCTCGGGCGGGTTCATCGAAGTCGTCGAGCCGATCAGGCAGAAGCTCGGCCTCGACTACGCCTATGCCAATCGACTCGAAGTCGAAAACGACATCCTGACGGGCGAGGTGCTGGGCACGATCATCAACCGCAAGCGTAAGGCCGAGCTGCTCGAAACCATCGCCCGAGCCGAACGCATCGAGCTCGACCAAGTGATCGCAGTGGGTGACGGGGCCAATGATCTCGATATGCTCGGCCGCGCAGGCCTCGGCATCGCCTTCAACGCCAAGCGCACCGTTCAAGATCAAGCTCACGCGGCCATCAATCAGCCAAGCCTGATGTCCATTCTGTACTTGCTCGGCATTCGCGACGCAGACACGTTGGCGATGGGCGAAGACAGCGCCTGCGGCTGAAGCTTAGGCCGCATCCTTGCGCTGCACATCCTGCACATGCTGCACATCATTAGACGGCCCGGCCGCAAGCGGCGCAAGCTCAGGGGCAGCGGGCGCGTGCTTTTGAACCTTACCATGTTCGTCGTATGTATAATCGATGCGCGTGCCTAACCATTGGTCAAACCAAGGCCGAGTGACGCCCCAGTTAGCATCCTGATTGGTGCCCATGTGGTGATCGTAGTGATGCTTGAGATGCTGCTTGGCCCACGCGGGGTCTAGATGAGCCTTACGGTGTTTGAGCAGATAGTTCGCGCCGGAATACCAGACCGTGGCCGTGAACCAGGGCGCCACGGTGAACAGCGGCACGTGCAGCAACATCAGACCTGCCACGCCGAAGGCTTCTTTGCCTTGGGCATGTTGGCCGAACATGGTGCGACGATAATCGGGATCGTAGAAATCGTGTTTGCGACAGGCGCGATGATGCTCGCCCCAATGGAAGCTGAAGAAGCTGCCCTTCTTCTTGCCGATGCCGTGCAGCACGTATTTGTGGATCAACCACTCGCCCGCGTTCGCGTACAAGAGGCCCAGCGGAATCCCGATCACGATCCACCTCCAGTAGACCTGTGGGCGCGCACGGAACACCCGTACGGCGCCCAAACCTAAACCGTGACTCTTTAGTCATGTTATAAAGCCAATAGCTTGTCGAGGAACTTTTGACCAAGTGGTCAGCATTTGAAAGCGCGCCCACCAAGCGCGCTAAACCAGCCGTTAAGCGCGTGTCCCAGCGCGCAGCACGGGCCCCATCCAAGACCGCCGCTCGCGAGCCTGCGCCCAGCGAAAGCCTTCGTGCGCCGCCCGCGTTGCCCGAGGAGCGTCCGGGAAAAGCGGGCGGCAAACGCGACCAAAACCGACGCGCGCGCAGCCAGGGATTGCTCAATGCAGCGCAGACGCTCTTTCTCGAGCGCGGCATCGAGAACGTCACGATCGATGAAATCACGCGCGCAGCGGGCGTGGCGAAAGGCAGCTTCTATCGATATTTCGGCGACAAGGATCAGCTGGTGCGCGCGATGATCGAGCCGGGCCGCGCGCGCGTGGTCGGCGCATTTGAACGCGCGGAGCGGCGCTTGAAACGAGCGGGTGATCCCGCCCACGTGCGACACGCGTACTCGCGTTTAGGGCGCGAGCTTGCAGCCGCGCTGATTTCCAATCCCGGCATTACCAAGCTCTACCTGCAGGAAAGTCGCGCGCCCGCCGTGGAAGCGCGGATCGCCGTGCGCGAGCTGGAGCGCGAGGTGGCTGCGCGCGCCTTACGCTTGACCGAAGTCGCCTTTTCTCATGGCCTGTTGCGCCGCACACATCCCCAAGTGAGCACGCTCGCGGTGATCGGCGCCGCTGAGCGCTTGTTGCATGCGTTCTATCAGGGCGACTTGAAAGTAAACCCCACCGTGGCCATTCAAGACCTGGTGGTCATCGTACTGGATGGCATGCGCGAAGCGTAAGGCTTACGGTCAGTATCGTTGTGTCAGTAACGAGCCGTTGGGACCACGAGCCCGCGGTCGTTGATCTTGACGTCGCCCTGCTTGAGCAAGCGTCCGACTGCGCGCTTGAAGGCTTTTTTGCTGATGCCAAACAGCGAGCGAATCCGCTCGGGGCTCGTGTCATCGCCGATCAAAGGTGCATTGGGGCGCGAGAGCTTGGCCAGGATCATCTCGGCGTCGGAGTCGAGCTCTTCGTGCACGAGCTTGCGCAGCGACAACTCGATCTTACGGTCTTCGGTGACATTGGTGACACGAAAGGATGCGGCTTGCCCGCGCGTCAAGCGATGGGGTTCGCTCGCCGGCACGAGGCCGAGAAAGCGACGCTCCAGAATCACGAACAGGCCCAGCTCGGGCTCATTGCGAAAGGCTTCGCCAGGCACCCATTCGCCGCGCTTCATGTCCTCGGTCTCGCGTAAAAGCTCGCGCACGCGCATGGTGCCCGCCAAGCGGCCCGAATCGTCGAGAATCAGGCCGAAAGGATGTCGATCGCCTGGCTGCAGATCGCGCGTTTGTTCGCCAAAGGGCACGAGCAATTCCTTGGGCAACCCCCAATCAACGAATGCACCGATACGCGTCACGTCGGTCACTGTCAGGAAGGCGACTTGATCGATCTCGATTTTGGGGACTAGCGTCGTTGCGATCGGACGGTCTTCGGAATCGCGATACACGAAGACCTCGACCAAATCGCCATCCGCCGCACCCTCGGGAATGTCTGCGCCGGGTAAGAGTAGTGTGGGCGCGCGTGGGTCGTCATCCTCTGCATCAAACGCCAGAAATGCGCCGTGCGGGCCTTGCCGCACGATTTTGAGCATATGAGTACGACCGAGCAATTCTTCTACGTCCATCGCCGCGCAGTGTGGCACGGCAACAGGTCCGCACCAATGCAGCAACAGGCTCAGATGTAAGGTCCGCAGCGATTCTTATACATATGGCAGGTATAAGTATCGGTGTTGGCGCAGTCTTCCGGCTCATCGCAAACGCACGCGTCGATCGGTACGCACGGGCCGTAGCAATGGTCGACGATCGAAGGAACCTGCCCGTCCGGACAGGCCGGCTCAGCACGCTTACAGCGCAGCTCACGTCGATCACAGCTCACTCCTGCAGGCGCGCATTCGCCTGGGCTTGCAACGGATGCTCCTTCGGAATGCGCGATGCATGCGTTGCCGTAGGTCTTCCCGTCGCAGCCACACACGGGCTCGTACTGTTCCGTGCAGATGCCGGGAACCGCCTGACACACGCCCGCAGCGTCGGCGATCGTGCCGTCGCAACCTTGGCCACCGGCCTCGGGCTCGTAGTTGCAGAACTCGCCGGCTTCACAGGTCAGCGCTGCAATTCCGCCACAAGTTTTGCCGGCCGCGGCACATTCTCCCTCGCTCGCCACCGAAGTGCCTGCCGAGTTGGCGATGCATACGTTCGAATAGGTCTTCCCGTCGCAACCGCACACTGCGTTGTATTCCTTGGTGCATACCTCAGGAATGTCTGTGCAGGTTCCAGTCTGATCTGCGGCGCCACACCGCGCGCTGCTATCGAAACTACAGAACTCTCCGTCATCGCAGGCCAGACCGAGCAGACCGCCACAGCTTTGGCTGGGCTCCGCTGGGATGCAACCAAACATCGAAAAACCAGCGACCGCAAACAACACGAACAGCTGACGTGATAGGTAACTTCGAGAATGTCGATCGGGGTAGCTCATGGTTTGTCTCCTGTGGGCGGTGTGTTGCCACAACAGATAGACTCCATCGCGAAAATCGCCGGGCTTCGCGGATCGCCTTGTGAGCACGCGCGCGACGGCGCGTTTGCGTGCGTTTCTTGGGGAAGCGTTGGCGAAACTATCAGCCCGCCGCGAGATAAGACTCGAGTGCCGCGCGGGCCCGTTCGATCTTCAAGGCAAAGTCCTGATCGCACACCACATGCACAAAGCGAGGATGAGGCGACCACACCTCGAACAGACGCTTGTCGATCGCCACGGCGGTTTCGAGATCTTCGGTGCGCACTGAATTTCCCGCGGCGATCGAAAGCCCGCGCGCGGCAGCCGTTTCGAGAAAAAGTACGGCTTCATAACGCTGAAGCTCCGCTTGCCAATTGGCATTCATCGCAGAAAAAAAGGCTTCGTGACCTTGCGGCCAGTAACCGCCGCCATCTGGCGTACCGCGATCGCATAGTAAGATCTGATCCGACTGCAGGCGGCCCGCGTGGACGTCTTCGAGGCTGCGCTGCACTTCGAATATGGCGCGCTGTACTGCGTGTCGTTCTGCGTCGCTTTGCACCTGCGGGAACACGTGCCGAAACATCAAGGTGGCCACTTCGGGTACGGCGACCATGCGCGCCGCATGGATTTTGGAGAGCTCACGCCAAAGCGTGGTCTTACCTCCCCCTGGACCGCCCGTGACCACGATGCGCCGAATGCCCATCACTTAACCTTACTCTGTGCCGTATAGGCGATCGCCCACGTCACCCAAGCCAGGCACGATGAAACCTCGCGCGTTCAGCTCAGGATCCACCGCACAGGTATAGATCGGCACACCCGGGTGCTCCTCATGAAAGCTCGCGATACCTTCAGGGCATGCGATCAAACAGGCGAACTTGACCTGCCTCGCTCCCGCCTCTTGCACGCGACGTACGGCCGCTTCCGCGGTGCTGCCCGTTGCCAGCACGGAGGACACGATCACCGCATCGCGCTCAGCCATACCACTGGGCAGCTTAAGGTAATATTCGACGGCAGTGCGCAGCTTAGGGTCGCGATACACGCCGATATGCCCCACGCGGGCCGACGGTAAGACCGTCAACATCCCATCGAGCACGCCTAAGCCTGCGCGCAAGATAGTTACCAACACTTGCTTCTTCCCATCGAGCTCGACGCCTTGCGCCTTCCCCAGCGGCGTTTCGACCTCGACTGGGCGCGTGGGCGCATCGCGCATGATTTCGTACGCGAGCAACGCCCCAATCTCTTGCGTCAGTGCGCGAAAGCCGCGCGTGCTGACCTCCTTGTTGCGGAGCAGGGTCAGCTTGTGCTGCACCAGCGGATGATCGAGAACGTGTAATTCACGCATGCCTGTCATGAAAACCTCAGAATACCGTACCGTCACTCAACACTTGGATAGGCGGTCCACCATCGGCGCGACGCTGCTTTGCAAGCACGCGACCTGCCGCCCACGTGCCACCTTCGAGTACCGCTGCCAACGGTAAATGCGCCGCTGAAACATTCAGCTTATCTCGCACCAGGGGCGCGATGCGATCGAGCAAGGCCACCGTCAACGCGCGCCATTCCACGATGACTTCCGAGCCAACCTCGTGGGGCTGGCTCGTCACCTCGGGATAGCGCGGCACCAAGACCCCGGAGTCGATGAACAGCCCGCCGTTGCGGTACTCGGCAAGGCCGGTTAACTCATCCAGCTCAGAGACCGTAAGGCCTGCCACCTGGAGCGGGTGCAAAAGCGAGTAGCTAAGCCACTGCGAAAGCTTATGGAGGGGCAGAAGACCTGCCGATGCGCCGGACCCTCCGGCCGCAGGATGACGCCACACGTCGCCCAAAGGCGCGCCTTCGAGCATGATGCGACCCGGCCAAATGCTGCCGAGGCCCTCGAGCAACGCGGCCAGAATGCGCTCTGCAGGCAGGCTTACGCCTTCAGCCTGGGTCCATAGATAGTCAATGATATTGCCTACCCTTGCATCGCTACCGAAGATGTCGGGGCGTTGCAACAACACCTCGCCGAGCTTGCGCAACAAATGCACGCGACCCGCCACGCCGACCAGTGGATTGTCATCACGCACCTGAAACGCCTGGCATAAGCTTTCGGCACTGACGTCCCTCAGGCCGCGCGCATCGACCTCATAGGGTCTGCCACGACTAGTCAAGCCGCCTGACTTGGCCCACGCAAGGCTGGCGATGGCCAAGCCCTCGGAGCGACCGAGCTCTAGTCCCGTTTCGGCCTCGCGATAGCGGAAGCCTGGGCCGGCACCCGCATCTAGCAGCACGCTGGTTACCACCACATCGGTCAACATGCGCGCTTGCTCGCGCAGGTCGAGACCGGCGATCTCTTGGCTGAGTTGTGCGACGCGTTGTACCCCGCCGGCATCAAAATGAGCGAAGCGACTGTGGGCAGGAATGATTAGATCCGGATAGCGCTCACGGGTGACCTCAGCGGTCACGCGCGCCGCGGCATCCATGCACGCAAGGTCAATACTGAAGTGACGCAGCTCGCCCCGTAAACCAGCCTCGAGCACGTTGTCGCAGCGCGTACGGATGGTGCGCGGCGATCTAAGCTCGGCGATGACTGCAGATACACTCACTCTTCGAACCCTCTGCCTTTGACCTTCGCTAGCATCTCAGGCGGCGGAATCGAGCCCTCGGTATAGTAACCAGCCGCAACCTTAGCCTCGATCTCCACGCGCGCATCCGCCGGAATCAGCTCATCCGGGATTTTCACGCGCGTGCCGATGGTAATGCCTGAGCGTGTAATGGCGTCGTACTTGACGTTACTCATCGACACCAAGCGATGGATGTGGCGGATGCCAAGCCAGTGCAAGACGTCGGGCATCAGCTCTTGGAAACGCACATCTTGCACGCCCGCTACGCACTCCGTACGCGCAAAGTACGCATCGGCCCGATCGCCACCCTCTTGGCGTTTGCGGGCATTGTAGACGAGAAATTTCGTAACCTCGCCGAGCGCACGGCCTTCTTTGCGGAAGTAAGCGATGAGCCCGGTGCCGCCATTTTGCGCCGAGCGGATGCACTCCTCGATCGCGTGCGTAAGGTAAGGTCGACAAGTACAGATATCGGAACCGAACACGTCGGACCCGTTACACTCATCATGTACACGCGCCGTCAATGGAATGCCCGGATCCGAGATGTGGTCGACCTCGCCGAACATGTAGAGCGTCTGACCGCCAATCGGAGGCAGAAAGACCTCGAGGTCGCCTCGCGTGACGAGCTCGGAGTACATGCCGGCGGTCTCTTCGAACAGCGCATGACGCAGCTCCGTTTCATCGATGCCAAAGCGCCTGGCCACGCCGGGCAAATACCACGCGGGCTCGAGCGCGGCTTTGGTCACGTGCACATCGCCGGATTCGCGCAGGACCTTACCATCCGGTTTCAACCTCCCAGCCGCTATCGCCGCACGAATCTCCGGCAGATCGATATGAGCCGTGGTGACTGCGATGGTGGGCTGAATATTGAGGCCTTGCCGCAACTCCTCGGCGAACACCTCTCCCACCATATGACCGTAAGGATCGAGCGAGACGATGCGCTCCGGATCGGCCCAAGATGGATGGGGACCTATCTGCTTGGTGGGCTTCGTATCCGTAAGGTCGGCCTGATGGGACGGATCGAGCGCCCCCGAAGCCACGGCCAGCGCGCGATAGATGGCGTAGGCGCCGGAATGGGCGCCAATCACATTGCGATCGGCGGAGTTGGTCAACGTCGCGATCAAAGGTCCGCGCGCTTCTGGGGTGGCCGCTCCCCAATGGATGGGCAAGGGTTTGGGCCCGTTGTTTCCCGGGTGGCTCAGTAGGCGAATATGACCATTGCGACGCGGTGTCTTTTTCATCAGCTCATCCAGCTCGCTGCCGTTGTTGAGGTCGCAGATGCCGAAGGTCCCCACTTAGAGGTTACCTTTTTTAGCTTAGTCCAGAAGTCAACGGCGCCTTGGCCGGTGATGTCGCCGTGCCCAAAGCGTGAGCCCTTGGTGCCGCCGAACGAAAATGGCTCACGCGGCACGGGTACGCCCACGTTCACGCCGACCATACCGCTGCTGGCTTGATCGCTAATCAGACGCGCCACCGCACCACTTTGGGTAAATACGCTCGTGGCATTGCCGTACGGGCTGGCGCGCTCGATCTCGAGGGCCTCATGTAAGGTTCCAACGCGCACGATGCTCAACACCGGACCAAACAATTCTTCCCGCGCACAAAAGCTACCCTGCGCCACGCCATCAAGGATGGTGGGTGCAAGCCAGTGCCCCCGTTCGCAGCCCGAAGGCGGCGTCGGCTGACGACCGTCGAGGCGCAACGTCGCACCGTCTGCAAGGCCACGTGCGATTCCCGCTTCGAGGCGAGCTACACTCGCCGCGTCGATCAAGGCGCCCATATCGCGGCCCAATTGCATAGCTCGCGCGGCGTCCACGATGCCCTCAATCAAAGCATCACAATCCCCAACGGCTACGAGCAGACTGCCGGCCATGCAGCGCTGACCTGCGCAACCGGTGAACGAAGCAACGATGCCACTCACGGCCAGCGCGGGATCAGCGTCGGGCGCGAGGATCATCGTGTTCTTGGCGCCGCCCAACGCAAGCACACGCTTACCGTTCGCGGCTGCGCGCGAGTAGACATGTTGCGCGACCTTCGACGAACCTACGAATGCGTACGCTGCAACGGCCGGGTGATCGAGCAACGCATCGACCGTGTTGCGACCGCCGTGCAACACGGACATGACGCCTGCGGGGTAGCCAGCTTCCAACATCAGCTCGCCCAGCAGCGAAGCCGTGAGTGGCACTTTTTCGGAAGGCTTGAGCACGAACGCATTGCCAAGCGTGATCGCGATCGGGAACAACCACATCGGCACCATGGCCGGGAAATTGAAGGGCGTAATGCCGGCCACCACACCGAGCGGCTCGCGACGTGTCTCGCAACGCACGCCGGCCGAAACCTCGAGCGCGCCACCCGCATCGAGGTTCTGGAGGCTCAATGCGTACTCGCAGACTTCGACACCTTTCAGCACGCCTGCGCGGGCCTCGCCCACGGTTTTTCCGCATTCGCTCGCGGCGCTGTGCGCAAGCTTTTCGAGGTGCGTGAGCACGAGCTCGCGAAAACGAAACAGCGGAATCGTGCGCTCCTTGATCGGCAGCTGGCTCCACGTGCCTGCCGCGAGCGACGCGGCGCGCACCACCGCGTCGACCTCGTGTGCGTCGCTATTTGGCACCGTGCCCAAGAGCGCGCCGGTGTAAGGGCTGTGCACGGCCAGTCTTGCGACTTCGTCGGCGCCCTTGTTCGGTGTGTGGCCCGAGTTCGCGAGCGCGATCGGTGCAGCGGGCATGGTGGGAAGTACGAGATCGGCAGCGGATTCGGGCATGGCTCAGAAATGAGATGGTAACACTGGCTCGCGTTGTCGTGCCTAGTACTAGACGTGCCATGCAATGGACGGACGCGGCACACACACACGGACGCACGCGCCCCCCGTTTACCGAAGCCTCCCGGCAAGGACAAAGGCTGCGCGCCCTCGCGCCAACCGGGCCAGCGAAAGCAGACTTGACGTATTCGCAATTGAATTGCATATGCATCCAAGAAGCTATTGCATAGGGGGCTCAGATGAAGCGCGTGCTGCCAATAATCCTTGCCATCGGATCGGTGCTGTCTTCGAGCGCCTGTCGCGACGATACAAGCGCCAAGGGCGCCGGCAAGCTGCGCATCATGTTGGAAGCGGACTCGACGGTGAGCGGAGGTCTCGACCGCGGCGACGCGGATGAAGGCACGCAGGACTACAGCGTAAGCTTCAGCAAGTACGTTGCGACGGTCGGCAACATCAAAATGAAGAAGAACAGCACGGGCGACACCGCGTCCTTGCCCTCCGTGTTTATCGCCGACCTGAAGCAAGTGGGCGAACAAGGCATCGAGCTCGGCGTTTTAGATGACCTCGAAGCAGGACAATGGGACAAGTTCGGATACGAAACACCCGCTGCTACGGATAAGGCCCAAGCCGTGGGCGACGTCGACCCAGCGGAGGTGGACCTGATGATCGAAAACGGCTGGACCTATTGGATCGAGGGCCGCGTTCTCCGCGCTGATGCAGAGGGCGGGCCCGTGACCTTCGTCATTCAAACCGAGGCAGCCACGCTGTTTAGCGATTGCGGCAACGATGGCGAGCTCGGGGTGACCGTGGTTGAAGATCGAACCGGCACCGCGCGGATCACGCTGCATGGTGACCACCTGTTTTTCAACTCCTTCCCCAACGGTTCCGAAGGCAGCATCAAGCGCCTCGCGGGCTGGGTCATCGCCGCCGACAAGGATGACGACGGTAAGGTTAGTACTGAGGACTTGAAGTCTTTGGATGCGACCGAAGTATTCAGCAGTACGGCCGGCTATAGCCTCGATGGGAAGCCAGCCGAGCTTGATATCGAAAACGCTCTCGATTTCGTGCGCGCGCAGCTTGCCACGCAAGGCCACCTCAATGGCGAAGGCGGATGCGCGTGGCGGTTCAAGGGTGCAACCGGTCGCTAAGCACAAGCATCGCACAGACCGCGCAGCTGAACTTCGAAGGCGCCGCGCCGCAACGTGGCAGGGGCGGTGCGCGGTGCTTTCACGGTCACGACGGCACCCGAGATGCAGCTTACGGTTGCGCACTGACTGCACACGAAATGGGGATGCCCATCGGAAGGGTGCGCGCCATCACCACCTGCCAGCTCGTAGCGCCAGATGTGATCGCCAAGGTCGGTGCGCCGCAAGATGCGCCCCTCGGTCAAGTCTTGCAGGTTACGAAAGATGGTGGCGCGATCGATGCCGGCATCTTCCAGCTTGTCTGCAACTTCGCCGTGACTGAGCGGCGTAGGCGCCGCAGCGAGCGTGGTGAGCACTGAGATGCGGGGACCCGTGACGCGCAAGCCCGCCGCGCGAATTTGCGTGCGAAAGGTCTGTTGCAGCTGTTTGCTCGCCATAGTGCTTTTGAGCTTGGGGCGACCCGATTGCTTTTGCAACTGTTATAGCAACTGGCTCTTAGCTCCCGTGAATGCTCCATGCTAGCGACCCTCAGATCCATGGCACCCTTATGCATTCTGGCGGCAAGCTTGGCGGCAGTGCTGCTGTGCTTCCCTTTGGTGGTACAAGCGCAAGAGCGCGCTCCGCTTTCGCCTGCGCTCCATGATGCGGGTGTTTCTGTGGCACCGGACGCGGCGATTTCTCCGGCACCAGCGCCAAATGATGTGCCCGACGCAGCGGCCGCGCCCACACCTTCGCCTTCCGAGTCCCCGCCCGCCGCTGTAGCGGCACCGAGCGGAGCGACAGACATGGTTCCTCCCCGGGTGCTCGCAAGCGTGCCTCCTGACTTTCCCCCTGAGAAACTTGCGAGCGGTGAGCACCCTAGCGTCGTGCTCAAGGTGACCGTGTTCACTAATGGCAGCGTCGGAGATATTACCGTCGAGCACTCCGCGGGACCTGAGTTCGACGCGGCGGCCATCGCAGCCATGGCCAAGTGGACGTTTGCGCCGGCACTTCGTGGCAACACTCCAATAGCAAGCCGCGTAGGCGTAGCGGTTCACTTCGAGTTGCCTGACCTGCTCGTGCATGACGTGAGCTCCGTGGCAGGTGCGGCGGCGCCCGTGCCTCATAGCCATGAGGAACCTGCGCGGGATACACGACACCCGGAGGCGCGTGCGCAAGAAGTCATGGGCGCCAAGGCGCACGTGCACGGCGTCATGCGCGGCGAGCAGCGCGGTGTCAACGACGTGCGCATCGATGGCGCGCTCTTGCGGGCAGCACCCGCGCAAGACAGCGGCGACCTACTCAAGCGCGCACCAGGCGTGGTGGTCGCACGCATCGAGGGCGACGCGGTGGCGCAACGCATCATGCTGCGTGGATTCGACGCGGACCACGGCCAAGATGTGGAGCTCAACGTCGACGGTGTACCCATCAATCAACCTTCCCATATTCACGGGCAAGGGTATGCAGACTTAGGTTTCATGATTCCGGAGACCGTGCGCAGCCTGCGTCTGACCGAAGGGGTATACGATCCAAGGCAAGGCGATTTCGCGGTTGCAGGCACGGCCGACTTCGAGCTCGGCGTGGAAAAGCGTGGCATCCAAGTCGGCTCGGGCTACGGCTCGTTTCGTAGCTTTCGGGAGCTTGCGCTGTATGCGCCACAAGGTTTTGGAGCAGACACGTTTGGCGCCGTCACGTTCAAGAAGAGCGAAGGATTTGGCCAAAATCGCGGCTCCACATCGGGTGGGGCCATTGCTCAGATCGGGTGGGATGCAGGCCCGTTGCACCTTACTCTTCACGGATCGGTGTATGCGGCGCGTGCAGCCACGGCCAACGTGCTGCGTCGGAATGACATCGAGAGCGGTAAGGTGGGCTTTTACGATGTCTACCCCCTCGCTACGACCGAGGCGCAGGGAGCTGCCACGCAACGAGCGCAAATCTCGGCGCGCGCGCGGTATCACGGCCCTCGTGGCGAAAACGCAGACATGCTCGCCTTCGTGGTGCTCAACACCTTTCGCTTGCAAGCGAACTACACCGGCTTTGCCGAAACTTCGCGTAAGAACCCGCGGTGGACCGGACGCGGAGATCTGATCGAGCAAAGCAACGACGACCGCAGCTTCGGGTTCAAGGGGCGTTACCGCACGACTGAGCTGCATCCGTTCACGTTCATGCGCACGTTCCTTGAGACGGGCGTATCAGGCCGCTTCAACACGATCGAGCAAAAGCAGAACCTTATCGAAGCACCGCAGAACACCACTTGGGATCAACGCATCGATGCCACGATTTCTGCGCTCGATGTGGGTGGGTACTTAGATCTCGATACGACCATCACCGAGCGCGTGCACCTGCGCGGTGGCGTGCGCGCCGACCTACTCAACTACCAAGTGGATGACCGCTTGGCGAATCTCATTCCCGCCTTTCGCGAACAGGACTACATCCCAGGTTACCGTCGCAGCGCGGCGGGTATCGCAGTGGGCCCACGCGCGGTGCTCGAGGTTCACGTCCTGCCGGAGCTGTCCGTGATCGGGGCATATGGTGAAGGGTACCGTTCGCCGATGGCCTTACTGCTCGATGATGGCGAGCCTGCGCCTTTCGTCAAAGTAAAGTCAGGTGACCTCGGCCTGCGCCACGTGTTCGGCGGGAAAGACGAGCTTGAGCTACGCGCGAGCGGCTATCTCACGCGCTTGAGCGATGACGTGGCGTTCGATCCACGTGAAGGCCGAGCTGAACCGGTCGGGCCTTCGCGTCGGGTTGGTTTCGTATTTTACGGCGTCACCCGGCCGTGGCCTTGGCTGCTGGGCGCACTGAGCGTCACCTACGTCAAGGCGGCACTCGAAAAACCGCCCTACTCCACCGTGGAAGATCCCGATCCGCCGTTCAAAAAAGGTCAAGCGCTGCCGTACATCCCGCCCGTTGTGCTGCGGGCCGACGTCAGTGCGGAGCGGCATTTGTTCGAAGCGGGAGATCATCCGATCATGGGTAAGGTGGGAGCAGGGTATTCCTATTGGTCGCCGCGACCCTTACCGTTTGGGCAACGCGCCCAACCCGTCTCGCTGATCGATGCAGAGCTTGGACTAACCTACCGCATGTTCACGGGCACCCTGTCCTGCTTCAACGTGCTCGATGTCCAATACGCAGCCCTGGAGCTGACTTACCCTTCGAGTTTCAACCCAGACGGGTTCGCGTCGCGCGTGCCGGCACGACATATCATGGCCGGCTCGCCCCGTTCCTTCTTTGCCATGTTTGGGGTGTCCTTATGATGCCAAGTGCGCGCAGACTGATCAGAGACCTGAGTATTGGCCTATTGCCAGCGTTGTTGGGCGCGTGCGGCGATACCGGTCGCGCTGAGCTTTCCTTGCCCGTCTTTGCCGAGGGCACCAAAGCGCGCGACGTGGAGATTGAAGGCGCGCGCATTCGCCTGACCCAGGCCGAGATCGCTTTCGGTCCACTTTACCTTTGCGCCACCGAGAGCGCCGAAAGCGACCTATGCGAAACCGCGCTGGCCGAGCTCTTGAGCACGCAAACGTGCGATGGTCTCTCCCCACGACAGCAGCCGTTTCCTGAGCTGGCTGGAACCACAGGCAAAGTGCAGTCCGGCTTTTTCGATTACGGGATTACCTGGGGGCTTACGCAACAGATGCCGAGCCCCAACAAGGGCTCCGTGCGCGGTCACTCTGCGCGCCTACGTGGCCAAATTGAGCTCGACGATGGACCGAGCTTCGCCTTTCATGCAGACATCGACATTGAACCGCTGTCGGCCGGCGATGCGGCCGTCAATGGTCTGAGAACGCGTCATGACTTAACGACGGACACGCAATCGTTGACCGTGCTCTTTGACCCCAATGCTTGGCTGAGACGCATCAAGCTCGCGGGGATCTTGATGCTCGAACCGGACGAAAAGGGTGAGGTCTCGTTCGAGCCGGGCAGTCAACCTTACGAAGCCATCGTGCAAGGCATGACTGCGAATTCGCCCCCCACGTTGGAGTGGCTGGGGCACTGAGCGTACAGATCTGAGTGTGTTGATCCAGGTGTGGCCCGTCAGTGTGGGCGAGCCAACCCTCAGTGCCGTTTCGCTTCGACCGCACGTACGTGGCCATGCACGTGATCCGTAGACGCGAGCGACGCGAGCCAAGCGCGCACGCCCGTTCGCCAGACGCTACGCGCAAGCAAGAGCGCGAGCACGAACGCGGTGACACTCGTCAACACGCCATGCGAATGGGTCTCGAAAGCCATGTCGACGTGCAACATGGAGGGTGGCAGCCACGTGTTGGCCGCCCACGCCAAGCTCCAGCTGCCCAGGACCAAAGCGATGACGCAGGCCAGCGCGGCGCGCTTGCCGAAGCTGCGCGAGACGAACATGAAGGTCGCCACATTGGTAGCAGGCCCCAGGACGAGACCCGCGAGCACGGCCCCGATCGAAAGCCCCTTGGCGAACAAAACCGCGCCCAAAGGGGTTGCTGACGCGGCGCACACGTAACTCGGAATCGCCAAGGCGCTCACGATCAGTACATCGAGTCCGGCGCGCGAGCGTGCAAGCGCTGCGTCGGGCACGACGACTTGTACGTACGCGGCAGCGAGCAGGCCCACGGCGATCCAAGGTCCGGTGTGATGGAACAAGTCATCGAAAGTATGCAACAGCCGATGGCCAAAGCTGCCGTGACCATGCTCGCCCGTAAGCTCCGTATTGCCGGGCTGACCTGAGTGTCTCGCCACGCGCGCTACCACCAGCGCTGCCACCACAGACAGTAAGGCTGCGCCCAGCAGGCGAATCAGCGCGAACGGCCAGCCAAACATGCGGCCGGTCAGCAGCAACGTATCGAGACCGAGCTCCGGCGTCATGAACAAGAAGGAGACCACGAGCGCCGCGCCTGCTCCGCGCAGGGTCAGAGATTCGGCGATGGGCAGCACGCCACATGCGCAGACGGGCAACGGCGCACCGATGGCCGCGCCGCGCAAGGCCTGACTCAATGAAGAGCCGCCGTGGATGAAGCGGGCCGAGATGCGCGTGCCCAACGTCTGCACGAAAGCACCCGTACTGAGGCCCAAGAGCAACATCGGCGCCGTCTCGAGCGCAAGGTCGAGCAAGGAGGTACTCAAGGCATGCGCGAGCTCGGCAGCGTGCTCGTCGACGCGAGCGTGCGCTTTCAGACCTACGACAGACAGTAAGATGCCGAGACTCGCCGCCGAGAAATCCAGCCATCGGCGTTTGAAAGAGCGCGGGGCGTCTGTGCTCAGATCGTGGGCAAACAAGTGCAAGAGCAGTCCGGCCGCAAGCGCGCCGGTCCACGGTACCCAGGTGTCGGGCGCCAGGGCGCTGGCGGACTTCCCCAAGCCCACGCCCAGCGCGGAGGCAACAGCGAGCGCCAGCACGCGCGCAATGGCCGCGCGCCGACCGTGCAACGCGTCGAACCGCAAGAACAGTAAGGCGGCGAGCGGTGTGGAATGTGCAAACAGGGCCAGCGCGACATCGAGCGTAGGAACGTGACCGTTGCCCGTGGCCCACAAAGCCAAGCCATCGCTCAACTGGTGCACGAGCAAGCCCGCAAAACCGAGCTCTGCGCTACGGCTGTGGGCGGAAGCACGTGGGCCCACGCGCTCGACGAGCGCTGGCACGCCCAGCCCGATGACGAACAAGAGCACGCCCAAGACACCCAGGCGATCGAGCGCCTCGGGGATGAGGTGCAGCGCGACCACGCCCAGCACGGCGCACAGGGCAAACGTGCGAATGGCGCCCAGCACGCGAGGCCCCTGCCGCAGGGCCCCTATGACGCCACCAAGCAGCACGCACATCACGGACACTAGGACGAGCGCGGCCATCTCGATGCGAACCAGGGCGGGCCTTTATCGCATCTGGGTTGTAGGTGCTAGCGGCTTGCTAAAAGCGTGCGGCGCAAGCGCGAGCGGGTCTGCTTTCTTGACCCGCTTGTGAGCGAACGATCAGCCACTGTTGTCTCGATTCGAACCACACCGAGCATAAATGCCGGCATTTGCCGCGATGCGAACGCGCGGCAAGCCAGCTTGCGCCTAAAAGCCCACACGAGGCCCTTGCGCAATAAGTTGTAAGTGTGCAGTGTTGCGTCACCGATGTCCCCGCTGCAACGCCGCCGCTCTTCTGGGGAGGGGAGTGAACGAGGCGTATCCGGGGGCTTCGCTTAATTTTACGTCGTACGGACTGAATGTCCGCACGCGCCGCAAGGCTTGACTCGTCGCGAATCGCGGCGAGCGGACGGGCCGGTGGACAAAGCTGGATAAACAGTGTTTACTTCGGGCGGTTTTAACCTATGACCACCGAGAAAACCTCCACGCAATTTCAGGGAAACCCCCGGCCGATCGTCCGCCCTCCGCTAGAGCGCGCCAAAGAGCTTGGGATTCGCCAAGTGCTGGATGCGAGCGGTGACCTTGCGGGTGATCTTCCGGACCCGAAGCTGCCGACCGAGCTGATGCTCAAGATGTACAAGACGATGACGCTGGTGCGCGCCATCGACACGCGTGGCTGGAAGCTGCAACGCTCAGGTCGCATCGATTTCTGGATTCCGTCGCGTGGCCAAGAGGCATCGCACGTCGCCTCCACCTGCGCGATGGAGATGAGCGATTGGGTGTTCATGGCCTCGCGCGAGCCCGGCACGATGCTGGCGCGCGGAGCCACGCTGACGCAGCTGTTCGCGCAGTTTTTTGGACGCGCCGACGAGCCGCTCAAGGGGCGACGTCTACCCTTACTGTTGGGAGACCGTAAGATCAACGTCGTGCCGTGCATGACGGTCGTGGGCTCGTACATTCCGCATGCCGCGGGGGCAGCCTGGGCCGCCAAGCTCAAGGGTCATGACACGCGTTTCATCGTTTACTTTGGCGATGGCGCCACCTCGCGCGGCGAGTTCCACAGCGCGCTCAACTTCGCAGGCGTGCACAAGCCACCCATCGTATTTTTGTGCCAGAACAACGGCTGGGCGGTATCTACGCCCAACGATCAGACCACCGCCAGCGACACCTTCGCCGAAAAAGGTAATGCCTATAAGGTCCGCAATGCACGGGTGGATGGTAACGATGCGCTGGCCGTGTATGCGATGACGCGCAAGGCGCGCGATGAGTCGAATGAGCTCGGTGCGATGTTACTCGAGACCGTGACTTATCGTCTCGGCTATCACACGTCCTCAGACAATCCCGACTTATACCGCAACCCGGCGGAAGCTGAAGCCTGGGTAAAGTGGGATCCGGTCCATCGACTGCGCGCTTACCTCGAGAACCGTAAGCTATGGACTGAGTCCGACGAGAAGCTGCATCTCGAATGGTGTGAAGAAGAGATGACCAAAGCGATCGACATCGCGGCCGCCATGCCCCAGAGCAAACCGGGCGATATGTTCGACGATGTGTTCGAGCAACCTACCCCCCTACTCGAAGAGCAGCGCGCAGAGCTCATCGCCGACCTGGGAGAGGGCTGAGCCATGGCGCAGATGACCATCCTCGAAGCGCTCAATACCGCCATGGCGCGCGCGCTCGAACACGATCCTGACGTGTTGATCCTGGGCGAAGACATCGGCACCGAAGGCGGCATTTTTCGCACCACGCAGGGTTTGCAAAATCGCTTCGGCAAAAATCGCGTGATCGATACGCCGCTCGACGAAAAGGGTATCGTCGCCCATGCCGTTGGCATGGCGCTTTACGGCATGCGCCCGATCGTGGAGATGCAGTTTTCGGGCTTCATTCACGATGCATTCGAGCAAATTATGATCTGCGCGGCCAAGTACCGTTGGTGCACGGCGGGTATGTATACCTGTCCGCTGGTCATTCGCGCGCCATCTTACGGGGGCATCCGCGGCGGCTTCTGGCACTCGCAGAGCCCGGAGCCTTACTATGCGCACGGTGGCGGCATCAAGATCGTATCGCCTAGTACGGCTGAGGATTGCTACGGACTCCTGCTTGCCGCGATTCAAGATCCCGATCCGGTCCTCGTGCTGGAGCCTGTGCCGCTCTATCGGGCCATCCGCGGCGAGGTGATCGACGATGGCGTGGCCTTACCGATCGGAAAAGCCAGTATCGTGCGCGAAGGCAAGGATCTGACGCTGCTGACGTGGGGCCCCCTTCGTTACGATTGCGAGCGCGTCGCCAATCGACTCGCAGAAACACGCGGCTACGACATCGAAGTCATCGACCTACGCAGTCTTATCCCCATGGACATCGAGTGCGTGCTCGCTTCCGTGAAAAAGACGGGCCGTTTGGTCATCACCCACGAGGCACCCACCAGTGGCGGTTTTGGCGGGGAGCTTGCCGCGGTGATTCAGCATAAGGCGTTTGGCTACCTGCATTGCCCCATCGAACGCGTGGCGCCGCCAGACCTACCTTACGGTTACGCGGGGGCAGACGCTTACTATCGCCCAAGCGAAGGGCGGATCGAAAACGGGGTCGTGCGCGCCATGGAGTTTCTCGTATGAGCTACGACTTCAAGCTGCCCGACATCGGCGAAGGCATCCACGAAGCGGAGCTGCTCGAATGGCGCGTCAACGTGGGGGACGTGATCAAAGAAGGGCAAGACATCGCCACTTTGAATACAGACAAGGTCACCGTCGAGCTGCCCTCGCCTTGCGCGGGTAAGATCTTGTCGCTGCACGGCAAGCCCGGCGACGTGTTGATCGTGGGCACTGTGATCGCCGTGCTCGAAACAAACAGTAAGGTATTGGGTCAACCTAGCGCCAATCAGAAGGCTCTTGAAGCCATGCATGGCTCGAAGTCGCATGCTGTGGCGGCGGTAGCCGTGGCGCCGGTGACCTCGACCCCCGGTTTACCGACCGCAAAAGCCAGCACGGCCCACGGCGACGTCGTAAACACTACGATTATTGCCGGCCCTTCCACGCGCAAGATGGCGCGCGTACTCGACCTCGATCTGAAGCGCGTACCTGGCAGCGGCCCCAATGGCCGTATCTTACGGTCTGATGTAGAGGCGGCGGCACGAGGCGCAGAAGCCCGCGCTCCCGCTCCCGCTCCCACGGAGGCTCGTGCAACTGCAGAGGGTACACGACGGGTCAAGTTGAGCGGTGCGCGCGCCAATTCGGCGCGTAATCTGCACGAATCGGTGCAGCGCACGGTGACTACGACCACCACCTTCGAAGTTCACGCCGATGGGATCAAGGCAGTGCTCAAGAAGCTTGCACCAGTCGCTGAAAAACGTGGCCTCAAACTCTCGCCCTTGCACCTGATCGCCAAGTGCTGCGGGGCTGCGCTGGCACGTCATGAACGCTTCAATGCCACGATCGACGAAGAGACGAGCGAGCTCATCCTGCACGAGCGCGTCGATCTGAGTATTGCAGTTGCGGCCGGTGATAGGCTGGTCGTGCCGGTGATCCGTGGCGTGGAACGACGACTGCTGCTCGACTTCGTGGCAGACCTTACCTCTGTTGCCCAGCGCGCCAAGGACGGCAAGCTCGCAGTCGCCGACTTCAAGGGCGGAACCTTTACGGTGTCGAGCACCGGTGGGCTCGAGCGCGCCACCATCATTTCCACGCGCCCGATCATCAATCCACCGCAAACCGCCATCCTATGGTGCTCGCGCATCCAGGAGCGGCCCCGTGTGAAGGATGGAGAGCTTGGTGCTGGGCCGATGATGAATTGCAGTCTGAGCTTTGATCATCGGTACATTGATGGCGCCGAAGCCACCATGTTCATCAACGATCTGGCCGAGTTTCTAGAGCAGCCAGAGCTCGCATTGGCCTAGCCTAGGCTAGGCTCAATGCCGGTTAGTGAGGGTTCCGTGCGGGTTCCGTGCCCTCATCCCCAACCCTTCTCCCACCCCGGTGGGAGAAGAGCGTCGGAACGCGTATGCGTGCGCAATAACCCGGGAAAGACGCTCTCTCCTCCCTCTCTCCCACCTGAGTTCGCCTGCGCGGGAGAGGGCCGGGGTGAGGGCGCACCACGGGCGAGGAGCTAGTCAATCCACCCTAACTGATCGACATTGAGCTTGGCCTAAGATCGAGAGCAGGCTCCTGATGGGCCGGGGTAAGATTCTGCCCGCACGGGCTAAGGCTTAGGGCCCTACAACCAGAGCGATGCGCCGAGGGTGAATAGGATTGCGTACTCGCGCTGCTTGACGTCGTCCAGGCCCCGGACTCTGAGGCTGCGCTCCTTGCCGTCATCGTCGACGAAGAGGGCGCGGAACGACAAGCCGAAATCAAAGCTTGCGCTCTTGGCCGCGAAAGCGTGCGCGCCGATACCCACCACGGGCCCGATGCCTGAGCCAGTGAGGTCGGTGTCGCCATTGTCGTGGATTACCGTGCGACGTATGTATGACAAGCCGAGCAGACCGTAAGGTACGAAGCGCGAGCCAGGGAGCATCGTAAGCTCCAGGTTGGGTCGCAACTCGAGCTGACTCAGGGCGCGCTCCCTGTAGTCTTTGCTTTGGCCCGCGAACTCTTCTTCACCAGTCAATTTGGCGCGATTGTATGCCAGGTATAAGCCAGGCAAGACATGTCTGGAAGCGGCGTACGCGATACCCAAGCCATAGGAAGGCGAGATGAATCCAGGACCGATCGTGAACACATTTGCCTTGTCCTTGAAATCTCCGACCGGCGTGTGGGCTTTCACGCGGGACATCGTGTGCGAAATCAGACCGACGTCAAAGAACAGCCTAAAATCGCCCTGCCGAACTTGAGCCTGAGCGTTGCCCGAAGTGAGTGCGGAGAGAGCGAGTACTGCAAGCGCGAGTGGCCAAGTCTTCATGATGCACTCCTGAGTGTAGAGACGCGTGGGGAACGATCTAGCACTTCCCCTATCAGGCGCGAAAAATACCGCCGCTCGTGAGCTAAGCTCTTCAGCGTGCGTCGGCGGGCAGCGAGAACCAGCGCAGGAGCTCAAACTGAGGCGACACTTGTGGTGCCGTTGGGGACGAGGTCCGTTCGCGATTTTCTTCGGCCAGGAAACGCTCCGCTTCCGTGAGGTACTTGGGCAGGGCACTCTCGGGAGCGCGCGTATGCGAAGCTGGATACTCGAGGTGACCGCCGCTGTAGCTTAAGTCCGTAAGTCTTAGGGTGGGTCGCACACGCAATTTGCGATGGGCCCACAAGCCACTTTGGGGATCGAAGTCGTACTGGGAAAGAAATGCGTGGCCATGGCTCGCCACGAAGCGCACGGCGTCGAGTAGGAATTGGAAGGTGGCTTCACTCAGGAAGTAGTTGAAGTTCACGCGCACCCAGCCGGGCTTGATGCCTTCTGCGCCGCAAGCGATCTCTTCTTCGAACTCACGCGAACGGGCCAGGTCGATACCGAGCAGGCGATGACCGTACGGTCCGGCGCAACTGCAACCTGAGCGTGCTTGAATCCCGAACAAGTCATTGAGCAACGTCGCGACGAAGTTGTGATGCAAGTAACGCGCGCCATCGCGCACCACGAACGACACGATCGACAAACGGTAAGCTGAGTGGTTACCCAGGATTTGTAGATTGGGATGGGCATCCCACGTTTCGATGGCGCGCTTGATGAAGCTCTCTTCGCGCTCGCGGATCGTATCTTCACCTACTGCTTGCTTGAGTTGAAACACCATACCTGCGCGGATGGACTCGATGATCGCTGGCGTGCCGCCTTCTTCGCGATGCTCAGGATCCTCGAGATAGCGGTGCTCTTCCGGATTGACGTAGCGCACGGTGCCACCGCCCGGCATGCAGGGCACGCGATTCTTGAACAGCTTACGTTTGGCCACGAGCACGCCCGGGGTGCCAGGTCCGCCGATAAACTTGTGCGGCGAAATAAACACGGCATCGAAGTACGCGAGGGATCGCTCTTCGCCCGTACCTTTCGGGTTCATCTCGATCTGAACGTAAGGTGCGGCCGCCGCAAAATCCCAGAACGAAAGCGCGCCGTGCTCGTGCAAGAGCTGGGCGATGGCGCGTGTGTCGGTGGCAATGCCCGTGACGTTTGAAGCGGCCGAAAAACTGCCGATCTTGAGTGTGCGATCGCGATAACGGTCGAGCTGTCGCGCCAAGTGATTCATGCACACGTGACCGTCAGAGTCTTCGTCGATCACCACCACGTCTGCAATCGACTCGCGCCAGGGCAGCTCGTTCGAGTGATGTTCGTAAGGTCCGATGAACACAACCGGACGCTCGGCATCCGGGATGTGTTGCGAAAGCTTGAAGCGCTCGTCTAGCTCGCTCGGTAAGCGCAAGTTGAGGACTTCGATGAGCTTATTGATCGCGGCCGTGGCGCCCGACCCGCAAAAAATCACGCAATCGCTATCATCGCCGCCGACCGCGTCGCGAATCATGCGTCGTGCGTCTTCGCGCAGGCGTGTGGTCGCGAGCGCCGTGAGAGATGCTTCGGTATGCGTGTTGGCATAACGCGGCATGACCTCCGCGCGAATGAAGTCTTCGATGAACGAAAGCGAACGACCCGATGCGGTGTAGTCCGCATAGGTGATGCGGCGCGGACCGAATGGACCGTGCAGAACTTCGTCGTCTCCGATGATCGAAGCGGCAATGGTGTCGACCAGACGCTGGGCTTTTGATTGCACGATTACCTAAGCAGAGTGTCGCACCATCGGCGCACCAAACCGCGTGCGCTCAATCACGCCCGAAGCGCTTATTTCGTGCGCGGATCCGCGCGCTTGCGCACGTGAGCGGTGGGGCCGATTCCAAGAACGGGTTAGGATGCGTGGGTCATGACAAATCCCCGTGCCGCAATCCTGGATTCCATCCTTCATGCCGTGGGCGACACCCCGCTCGTGCGCCTCTCCAACATCGGTCGCGACCTACCTTGCGAGCTGCTCGGTAAATGCGAGTTCATGAATCCGGGTGGATCCGTCAAGGATCGCATCGGCGTGCGCATGTTACTCGATGCAGAGCGTGAAGGTCGCATCAAACCAGGTGACACGCTGATCGAGCCTACGTCCGGAAATACGGGCATCGGTCTGGCACTGGCGGCAGCGGTGCGCGGCTACCGCGTGATCATCACGATGCCGGAAAAGATGAGTCAGGAAAAGCAGGTGGTACTCGAAGCCCTGGGCGCTGAGATCATCCGTACGCCAACCGAAGCCGCATGGGATGCACCGGAGAGTCATATCGGCGTGGCGCGTCGTTTGAAGGAAGTCATCCCGCGCTCACACATCCTCGATCAGTATCAGAATCCGTCCAATCCGTTGGCCCACGAAGAAGGCACGGCGCGCGAGATTCTCGAGCAATGTGGCGGCAAACTTGATGCGGTCGTGATGACCGCGGGCACGGGCGGCACGATCACGGGCGTGGCGCGCGCCATCAAGCGAGCGCTGCCCAACGCTCAGATTATCGGCGTCGATCCCGAAGGCTCGATCTTGGCCGGCCCCGGTGAGATCAAAAGCTACAAGGTCGAAGGCATCGGCTACGACTTCATCCCGGACGTGCTCGACGTCAAGCTCGTGGATCGCTGGATCAAGTCCAACGATCGCGATTCGTTCCGCGTGGCGCGCCAGCTCATTCGTCAAGAAGGTTTACTGGTGGGTGGCTCGAGCGGCGCCGCGGTGTGGGCCGCGCTGCAAGTGTGCGCCACCATGCAGCCCGGTCAGCGCGTGGTCGTGATCCTGCCGGACTCGATTCGGAATTACCTGTCCAAGTTCGTCAGCGATGCGTGGATGCGTCAGGCCGGCTTCGTCCAATCCGACTGGGAAATGGGCACCATGGGTGACCTGTTGCGCACGCTCGGCACCCGCGAGCTGATTACGCTCGAAGTCGACGCACCCGTGAGCCGTGCGGCCGAGCTCTTCAAAGCCCACGGCATCTCGCAGATTCCCGTGGTCGATGGGGGACGGCTGGCGGGCATTTTGACCGAGCTTGACGTCATGCAGCAGCTGGTTTCCGGACGCATCGCAGACTCGACCACGGTGGCCGAGGCCATGGTGCGACGCGTGGCGACCGTGGGCATCCACGCACCGGCTGGCGAGCTCATGCAAATCTTCGAGCGCGGCGACGTGGCCATCGTGATCGACAACGACAAGAAGCTGCTCGGTCTCGTGACCAAGATGGATCTCATCGACATCCTGGCCGGGCGCCGTGCGCCACCTCCCGCTTCTGGCTCGAGGCGTCCTGGGAATCCTGCGGAGTGACGTTTAACAGGCGCTGAGCAGCTTGCTCGCACGCGGTGCTCGGCCTACGAGTCGCGCCATGAGCACCGAGAAGCCCACAGATAGCTTTGCCTCCCTCTTCGAAGCCGAGGCCCGCGGCACGAAGCCCAAGAAAATCCGTGGACCTGGCCTCGGATCGCGCTGCCGAGCCGAAGTGATTCAGGTTGGCAAAGACGCGGTATTCGTCGAGATTTTGGACCAGTCCACGATTGGCAAGCGCCCGCAGGCTTACTTCAAAATCGAAGACTTGCGCGGGCCCGACGGCCTAGCCACGTGCAAGACCGGCGACGTGCTCGAAGCGGTGGTGGTCGAGGTCGACAGCGAATCGGGCGAAGTGCGGCTCGGTCGCAGCATGGGCAAGCCGAACGGCATCGCCGAGCTCGAGAGCGCGTACGCAGGCGGCATTCCGGTAGAAGGTAAGGTCAGCGGCGTCAATAAGGGTGGCCTCGAAGTCGAGATGGCAGGCGCGCGTGCATTCTGCCCGATTTCACAGGCCGACCGAGGCTTCGTGGCCGATCCCAACGCGTTGATCGGACGCAGCATGCTGTTTGTAGTTACGGAGCTGCGCGATGGCGGCAAGCGCATCGTGGTGTCGCGGCGCGCTGTGCTCGAACAAGAAGCCAAGGCCAACGCGGCCAGTACCCTCGCGAAAATCGTGGTGGGCGCCACCATGCGCGGCAACGTCACGGCCGTCCGCGAGTTCGGTGCGTTCGTCGATCTGGGCGGCATCGAAGGGCTCGTGCCCAATGCTGAGCTTTCCCATGATCGCAGCGCGCGCGCTTCGGATGCGTTGAGCCCCGGCGACATCGTGGATGTCCAGGTTCGCGAGATCAAAGAAGGCGTGATCGACAAGCGCGGCAACCCTCAGACCAAGATCACGTTGTCGCTCAAGGCCCTGGCCGAAGACCCATGGAACGACATCGCATCGGTCGCGACAGAAGGTAAGGTCGTGCGCGGTAGCGTCACGCGCATTCTCGACTTCGGTGCGTTCGTGAAGATTGCCCCCGGCATCGAGGGCTTGCTGCACGTATCAGAGCTGGGTGGCAAAGTGCAGCACCCGTCAGCCGTATTGAAAGTCGGCGAGACGTTGAACGTCGTGGTGCGCTCCATCGACAAGAGTGCGCGCAAGATTTCGCTATCGCCTGCAGCCGAGGGCTTGAACGTAGGCGAGCAGACCACGGCGCCAAGCATCGGTGTCGGCGCAATCGTGACTGGCACCGTCGATCACGTCGAAACTTACGGTGTGTTCTTTCAGGTCGATGGCACGCGCGGTCGCGTGGGACGCGGTCTCATTCCCAATGTCGAGCTGGGAACGAAACAGGGCTCCGATACACGCAAGCTCTTCCCTGCCGGCATGAAACTGACGGCCAAAGTGCTCGAGACCGGCGATGGCAAACTTCGCTTGTCGCTCAAGGCCGTAAAAGATGATGAAGAGCGCGCCGACTTCGATGGCTACCGAGAGCAATCGAGCAGCCAAGGCAAATTCGGCACGCTAGCGGACTTATTGAAGAACAAGTGATGTCGATCGAGTCATAGCGCCTGACCTTACTATTTATCAGACGCTGGCGCGCGAGCCGGCCTTACTTCTTCTCGAACGGACTCGGATACTCGCCGATTCCCAAGGTCTCACGGCCTTTGCGTTGGTCGCGCGCCAAGTAGGCATCGTCCAAGCGCAGGCTGAGCGTCTGCGCAAACTTCCACAGGAATTTGGTGGCGATGCTCGGCTCGTGGCCCATCAGCGCGTGAAAGCTCGAACGCTCGAGGCACAACAAGCGCGTGGCCTCGCGCGCGAACACGGTCGCGGAACGTGGGCGTTGATTGAGCAACGCCATTTCCCCGAAGTGAGAGCCCGCGCCAAGCGACGCCAGGGGCGCACCGTCGCGCGTCACGCTCACCGCTCCTTCGATGATCACATACAAATGATCGCTGCGTTCGCCCTCGCGAATGATCGGCGCGCCGGCTTCGACCCTGAGTGTGGTGAGCACGTTGTAGACCTTGACGATCTCCGCCATCGTCAGCTCGCGGAACAGCTCGATATCGCGGAGCGCATCGATACCCTTGGTCACCGATTGCTTGCGTTCGCGCTGACGCTCCTCGTCACTCACCTGGGGCGCTGCGCGCACCACCACGGCCGTGATGTTGTCGTGACCGCCGCCTTCCAGGGCCTTCTTCACGAGGTGGCTTGGGATGTCTTTCAGATTCGTGACCCGCAACATCGAGCACAACTCTTCCGGATCGCGCGTGTACTCGTGCAAGCCATCGCTGCACAACAGGAAGGTATCGCCGGGCAGAATGTCGAACACCAACATGTCCGCACAAACGGTAGGTTGCGTGCCCACGGCGCGAGTCAGCACCTGAGCATGTGGACTCAACGCGGCTTGTTCGAGCGACAGCATGCCTTGCGCCACGGCCTCGTTCATGAAGTTATGATCGGTGCTGAGCTGATAGAGCTTTCCATCACGCGCCAGGTACAAGCGACTGTCGCCGACATTCGCCATCAGCCCTTTGTCGCCTACGGTCATCAGCGCCACACAGGTGGTGCCCATACCGTGTTTGCCTTTGTCGCCCGAGGCCACATCGAACACGGTCTTGGAAGCGTAAATCAGTGCTTGATTGAGCAACTGGGCAAGCTCTGCCAACGCTCGCTCGCTGCCATCGAACTTCGTAAGGGCTTCCTTCTTTTCGGCGATGAAGCGCTGAATCGAGGTGACGGCCGTCTGCGATGCCACCTCGCCCGCGGCGTGACCGCCCATGCCATCGCACACCACGTGCAGACCGAGCTCAGGCACGATCTGGAAGTAATCCTCGTTGTGATCGCGTACACACCCGACATCCGACTGCCCAAACGACTGAATCTGCATAACCAGTATTGTGCCAAACCTAAAGGTCGGATGTCTCGCTGTTCTCGCGCCGGCTTGTCTACACACCGAAAGCAGCACGTTTCCGGGGAGAAACCAACAAGAAACAAAACTCGAAAACTGCGGCAATTGCGGCAGAAAGACACAAAAACGCCTTTGCAGGACTCGCGAGTAGGCCTAGAGTGCCCAGCGATTCTGGGGGTCGCGAGACGCGCAAAGATCCCACACCAGGAGAGGAAACCATGTCGCTCATCAAGGCTGAATACATCTGGATCGACGGCACCGAGCCCACCCCCAAGCTTCGTTCGAAGACGAAGATCATGCCCGATGGCGAGAAGCCACCAGTCTGGGGCTTTGACGGCTCGTCCACGAATCAGGCGGAAGGCCACAAGTCTGATTGCGAGCTGCGTCCCGTGTTCGTGTGCCCGGATCCTATCCGCGGCGGCAAGAACATCCTGGTTCTCAACGAGGTCTACAACGCGGACGGCACCCCGAACCGCACCAACACACGTGCAGCCGCCGTGAAGACCCTCGAGAAGTTCAAGGACCAGGAAGCATGGTTCGGCCTCGAGCAGGAATACACGATGTTCAAGGATGGCCGTCCCTACGGCTTCCCTGAAATCGGTTACCCGCTGCCGCAAGGACCTTACTATTGCGCCGTCGGCGCGACCGAGATCGTCGGCCGTCCCATCGTCGAAGAGCACATGGATGCTTGCCTCGTCGCCGGTTTGAAGATCAGCGGCATCAACTCCGAGGTCATGCCCGGGCAGTGGGAGTATCAGATTGGTCCCGCCGGTTTGGTCGAAGCCGGCGATCACCTGATCGTGGCGCGCTGGCTGATGGCACGCATCGCTGAAGATCACGGTGTGGACATCTCGCTCGATGCCAAGCCCCAGAAGGGCGACTGGAACGGCGCGGGCTGCCACACGAACTACAGCACCAAGGCCATGCGCGCAGACGGCGGCGCCAAGGTGATCGAAGAGGCGTGCAAGAAGCTGGCAGAGAAGCGCGAGCTCCACGTCGCCAACTACGGCCACGGCATCGAAGAGCGCCTCACCGGCAAGCACGAGACCTGCTCGTACAAGGAGTTCCGCTGGGGCACGTCGGATCGCGGCGCGTCCATCCGTATCCCGCTTGCCGTCGCTCAGACGGGCAAGGGTTACATGGAAGATCGTCGCCCCAACGCGAACATGGATCCCTACGTGGTGTGTCGTTTGATCGTCGAGACGACCTGCGGCTGAAAGCGGCTGAAAGCAGCTGAAAAGCGATGGATCGCCGCTTTCGAGCGGCCAACACAAGAAAGTAAGGCCAGTTCCTCAAGCGGGGTGGCCTTTTTCGTATTCCGCTCAAACCTGAGGGGCTGGGAAGGAACGAAGGTCGCGACCTTGGCGCGAGAAGACTGGGAGGATGTTTCCGAGTGCCGTCCGGTCACGGCCCATGCAGGCAGGCTCGAATTGCATCATGATTAGGCTCGGTGGTCGCGAGCAATAATGAAGACACACGGAGCCTAGTCGGGTCGGAATCGGCGCACGCTGAAGGCAAGCTCCGCGCGCCTGCAGGCATGGTGCACCGCTACATACTCCTCGACACTCTCGGTGCGGGTGGCTCGGGTGTGGTGTACCGCGCATTCGATCCGGCGCTCACCCGCCAGATTGCCGTGAAGCTGCTGCGTGCCGAAAGCTCTCGTGCCGGCACACAGGGCGAGCGCTTGCTACGCGAAGGCCGCGCAATCGCACAGATTAGTCACCCCAATGTGGTGAACGTGTACGACGTGGGGACCTTCGAGGACGAGGTCTTCGTAGCCATGGAGTTGCTCGAGGGCCCAACCATGAGCATGTGGTTGCGCGAATCGCATACGCTCGACCAGCTGCTTGATGTCTTCGTGCAGGGAGCGGCTGGTCTGGGTGCAGCGCACGCCCGTGGCATCGTTCATCGCGACTTCAAACCCGACAACGCGTTCGTGATGCCTGGAGGTCGAGTCGTCGTCGTCGATTTTGGCCTGGCACGCGCGTTGGACGCTCCTGCCGACCACGACGAAGCCGCGCCGCCGTCGCCTGACTGGGACCGCTCACTCACGCGTCCTGGCACAGCGCCCGGAACGCCCGGCTACATGGCGCCCGAGCAGCTACGCGGCGAAGCCGTCGACGCGCGTGCCGATCAATTCGCGCTGTGCGTGGCCATGTGGGAAGCGCTGTACGGAGAACGGCCGTTTCAACGTGGGCACGCGCGTGATGAGCTGTTGCAGATCGAGCGCGGCCCGAAGGTGCCTGCGCGCCCTCGCCACCGTGTGCCTGGCTGGCTTGAGCAGATTCTGAGACGCGGCATGGCAGCGGAGGTGAGCTCTCGCTTCAACGATATGTCGAGCCTGCTCGCGGCGGTGGCGCGCGGTCGAATCCGCAAGACCGTGTGGAAGGTGGCGGCCATCGCATGCACCCTCCTCATCGCGGTGCTCGTGCCGCTGGTCGTTTCGCTGCAGCGTGGGCCCGCCTGCCCACCTGCGACTGACAAGCTGCAAGGCATCTGGGACAGTAAGGTCGAGCGTAAGGTGGGCATGACCTTAGCCTCCTTGAAATCGCCCCTGGCAGGGCAGGCCGCGGAGATCGTCGGTACACGGCTCAATCGCTACGCCGCGGGCTGGCTCAAGGCCCATCAGAATGCCTGCACCGCGACCCACGTGCGTCACGAACAGTCCGAGAGCGCACTCGACCTGCGCATGGGCTGCTTGGAGCAACGCAGACAGGAGCTACGGGCACTCGTACGCGAGCTCGCTGCAATGAAGGCGGAGGCACCCGCTGAACGGGCCATCGATGCGCTCGAAAGCTTACGGTCCGTGACCAGCTGTGAAGACGCTCAAGCACTGGCAGCCGGTTTTTCCCCACTTCCCACCGGCCGCGTCGCCCAGGGTAAGCAGCTCCGCAGTGAGCTCGCCCGCGCAGGGGCAGTGCTTGCCACCGGTAGACATAGCGACGCGCTTCCCATCACCACGAAGCTCGTCAGCAAGGCGCGCAAGCTCAACCATCCACCCCTACTGGCCGAGGTGTTGCTAGCGCATGGCCGCGTGCTGTTCGCTGGTTCCAAGTTTAGCGACGCGCGAAGAGCCTTCGTGGAGGCGGCCAAGGTAGCCGGGCTCGCTAAGCACCAGACTGTCTTGGCAGCGGCACTGACGGCGATAGCCTATCAAACCGCGCGCGTAGAAGTGAAGCCGAGCGAGGCACGGAGCTTCTTACCATTCGTCGAACCGACCGTAAGCATGCTGCCAAGCCGTGCCGAGGAACGCTTCGAATTTTTGATGATGGCGTCCGAGGTGTGGCTTGACACCGATGACTCCGCGCAGGCCCTTGCGCGACTCGGTGAGGCACGCGGGCTCTTTTCGGACACGCCTCACACCGCACGCCTCCTTCAGCAAACGCTGCGCGTACGCCTCTATGGCACGAACGATCTCGAAGGGGCCTGCGCCGTCGGAAAGGAGGCCCTTTCGGCCGCCATAGCGGCCTATGGTCCCAACCACCCTAAGGTCGGCGAAGTCCTCGTCGAGTTGGGATACTGCGCCACCGCCACAGGTCGCCTGGAGCAGGCCCTCGCGTACCTTACCCGCGGCAAGGACATCCTCTTGCTGACCCAGCCCCCTAACCATCGTACCCTGGCCAAGGCGCGCCGCAATCTGGCAGATCCGCTGAGCACGATGGGACGTGTGCAGGAAGCGCTCGACGAGCTCCACGCGGCCCGCGAAGCGTATCTCCAAGACGTCGGCGAAGGTGCAGCCGTCCGCGCCGTCGACGTCGCGATCGCTTTTACTTTGTATTTGGCAGGGCGTTTCGACGAAGCGCGCAAGATGAATGAGCTCGTGATGCGCGCTTACGCGACAGACTCGGAAGCGGGTGCGGCGGAAATTGCCACGCTGTGGAGCAATCTGGGTGAGATCAGCCTAAGTCTCGGCGAGCCAAGCAGGGCCCTAGAGGAGTGCAACAAGGCGGCATCGTACTGGCAGCGCCACGGGCCGAGCCATCCGTACCGCGCATACGCGCTGCACTGCCTCGGAGAAGCACACCTGATGCTGAACCAGTGCGCACTTGCTGTGTCGGAGCTAGAGGCGGCACTGTCTCGTCGGGAGCGGCACGGTACTGCGCTCGAGATTGCAGACACGCGGGCGGTGCTTGCCTTTGCGCTGTGGAATTCACAGGACACGCGTGAACGCGCCTTAGCGATGGCGAATACGGCACTGCGGAGTTTTGAAGGAGCCGCCTATCGCACGCCTAGCCAAGACAAACGACTCGCTAAGCTACGCGTATGGAAAGCCGCGCGAACGGGAATAACGAAACGGGCACGCCTCAAGTGACGCGAGGTTGGCGACACTGCTCGCGATGGCTCACAGCTGCGCATCCAATCACCCCATGCGCGGTAGACACCTTCGGCCCCTGCCCGTATACAAGCCCTACTTCCCTAGCACCGTCGTCCGACATCCGCGGCATGGGATGGAGCGGAGAAACAGGATGAAACCAATGCATACCCGTACTGTCCGATACATTGTAACAGGTCTGGCGTTAGCTCTTCCCGCCTGTCTCCTCGATATGCCCGCGGACCTGGAAGCTGCGGATGCGGTGGATGTCCAGGGCGTCTCTTACGCTGCTTCCGCAACTCCTCCTTCGGATCATCAGTGTCACCTACCAACCACCATTTGCAAGTGGTGCACAGTGGCGAATCGCAGCGTCGGGGGATACAGCGTTTGGTTGCCCGCCGCAACCGTAGGTCCGGTCTATTTGGAGGCCGGCGCGCGGCGCAGAAAGGTGTGGCCAAGCGCGCTACCAGCCCGCGAGGTCGATGGCATCATTGAGGTCGATGTTCCTCCGCTGACCCCCCCGCTGTTTGGCAAGCCATCCACGCCCCAAGGCGCTGCTGCGCCGGCCGGGGAGGTATTGCTGAAGGGCATCATCGAAGAAGACGATTGTCCGTCGACACTTTGGTCCGCGTACAGGGACCAGCACTGACCTCGGAAATGACGTGACGACCGCCAAGGTCGGTCAGTCCGTGGGTGGGACGGTACCGCCGCCTCTTTGGTGTCCTTGCGGCACGCGTGCGTGAGCACGAGTGCTTGATGCACCATGCTGCGACGGCGGGGGTTGTGTTCGGGTAAGCGAGGACGCCGAGCGCCCTGGACGGTCGCCGTGCTGCCCTGCCAGCGGCCTGCACTGCGCGAGCGCGCGTTGGCTACGCGGCTGCGGTCGCCTGGATGCGCGGTTGAGCCGAGGCGGGAGCACGAGGATGCTGCTCGGCCAGACGCGCGAGCGTGGCACGGTAGGTCAGGGCATCCAGTCCGCGGGGTTTTCGGCGACGGCCTTCTCGTTGCGTAGCACCGCGGTGAGATACTCGAACGGGTTCTCGCCGCGCAGCTCTGCGGTGTAGATGAGCGACATGAACATGTCGCCGATCTCGGCGCCTCGCTTGCTGCGATAGAAGAACGAGTTGCGGCGATGCCGAATAGCCATTTTCAAGGCTCTTTCGCACACGTTGTTGTCGAGCGGAGCGCCGGCTCTTCTCAGGAACAAGGTCAATTTGTCCCAGCGCTTGAGCATGTACTTGTAGGCCTGGCCGAGGTCGGAGTTCGGCTCGACGCGCTTTTCGTCGAGCTCAGCCTGCAGCCGTTTACGCAGCTCGTGCATGATGGGACTGTCACGCTGATGGACAGCGAGGCGCTCGACAGGCGACAAGCGCGCCTTTTTGCACTGAGCATCGGCGCGATAGACCTTGCGCAGCTCCTCGATCACGAACGACACTCTTTGGGGAAGTTGACGAGCTCGTGCAGGAGCTTTCGCGTCTTACGCCGGCTGAGATGATAGGCCCCAGTGAGCAGCGCCACGACCGCGGTCAGGCGCGGGCCAAACGCCACTCGGGAGTTTCTTCGGGTCATGCAGAGCACGCGTCCAGGCGCCGCAGCGCTCGCAGCGCACTTCGTGCCACCGCCACTCCTTAAGGTGAGGACGAGGGTCGCGAAGCTCGCTGGTAGCGGCACGCCGCTGCGTCTTGGACCTCGGGCAACGAGTGCGCGCATCCCTCGCACGCATCTGGGAACAGATCGACGAACTCATTGACCTGGTCCGCACCCGCGGGAAAGGCGCAGCGCGAATAGTTAGCCTCGTGCCCTCGGCTGACTCTTCTTCACGACGCACCATGTGCCGAATCTAGCTTCTGCTCCCGCTCGCTCTAAGCTCACCTTACGGTTTTCGCGCCGCGCGTAGAGGCATCACTAGCCAGCTCTAGCTCCAATTACGGCAGCTTGGGTTGCTCCTTCACGAGGAGACAAACACCACAACCGTGCGACGCCGCTGCGTAACTCAGCGCCCTCAGCCATTCGGCCCCGCCTGAGTTCAGGGTGATCACCGTTTGCACCCAGACCACCCCCCCGGTATTTCCATGTCTGCCGACCAGCTTGAGTCCGTGTCAAGGCTGGATCTTTCCTGGGAGAACGTTAAATGAAGAACTATAGAGTGGTCGCTAGGTTCCTGAGTATTTGCCTTGCGCTGGTGGGATGCGCACCGGAGGTAGACGACGAGGTAAACCAGGAGGAGTACGCAACGAGCGATACGCCCTCACCCACGCCGGCTCAGGCAACCTCCGCGGCCAAAGTGCACTTGAGTGCCGTGCCGAGTGCCTCCGTGGATATCGCATTGGCAATGCTCGAAGGCTCCATGGGCACCGACGCTACGCCCGAATGGAATGAAGAATCGGAACTCGAGGACGCGGTCTACGTCTACCATCGGCTCGATGTCACGGGCCCGGCTTACTATGAGTTCGGAGTCAGCAGTGGAGGCCGCATCTTGGTGGCCACGGGTAAGCACGACGTGCCCGTTCCTGCATTCAGCGACACGGGAAAGCCGAACGCAGCCCGCTTGCACGAAAACGCGGTCAAAAATGGGAAGGCGATCGACCGCCTCTATCAGCTAGGTCCGCTTCTCCACCTGGCTGTCGACGCGAACGATCAGATCGTGTCGAACCTCGATGTCAAGGGTGCAAATCAGCCGACCACTTTGAACGAATACGCAAAGCTGGTGCTGAGCGATGACGCCGCGCAGAATAAGACCCTCGCAATTAGCAGCGAATGGCGGAGCCTCGTCGACACCCAGTGGCAATCACTCTACGACCTTCGCGAGAAGGCGGTGGGCACCGAAGGCAAAGCAACTCTTGCCGTGACTAGCATCAAGTGGCTCTGGCACAAGGACCTCTTGCGGACATCAATTCAATGGTCACAAACCGATCAAGATACCAGTGCGAAGGTGTGCTGGGCGGGCTGCGGAACGGTGGCCTGGGCGCAGGTGGCAGCCTACCTCGCCCAGAGCGACCGTTGGGGCAATCCCAAGTACGCCGGAAGCGGAGTGCGGAAGCTGTATCCCGATGTGCCGCTCACCAAGAATACGCCCCAAGCGCTCTCGCTGATCGCAAACCTGCACAATGCCCTCGATTCCGTTTGCTGGCCCAGCATCATCCGAGGTGAAACCGGTTTCAACACCGAGAGCGCTGTGGCCCCTTGGGACATGGACGACTTCCCCGTCTGGGCCAAGACGAAGGGCGCGAACGTACGCTATCAGTCCTCATGGGGCGGGCCGTGGGGCGGCGATGAGACGGGCGCGTGGAACGCCCTTCGCGCGGGCAATCCTGTAGTCTTTGGTTGGAAGTATACTCACTATACCGTTGGCGCGGGAACAGCCCTCCTTAACAGCGCCAAGTACATCTGGGTGAACAACGGCTGGGGCGGCAATCAGGACGGCTGGCTGCTTTACGACAAAAATGCAATGTTCTATAGCGGTATCGTGCAGAGCTGGGTCGCGGGCAAGTAAGTCCACACCCGTTCTTAGGTCTGGCGGTAGAGGCTTCAATTGCCTTGCCGCCAGACTACTTGTTTCTTGTTTCCAGCATCTGCGATAGTCCAAGCCGACATGGGGAGCGATGAGCCATAAGAGTCTTTTTACCGCTGCGAGATCGGCGGCTGGATTACTGGTTGCGCTTGTGTGCAGCCTTGCGGCTCCTGCGTGGGCGTCTGTCCATCCCGTTGAAGGAGACGACGTAGGCGAGCCTGCTCCCAGCGACGCCAGCGTGCACGTGGTGAGGGAGGAGCTAAGTATCGACCTGAGCGGTGTTGACGCGCCGCGGGGTCTCGTCCGCTTTCGCGCGCGCTACTGGCTGCGCAATGATGGGCCTGCGCAGACGATGGACCTGACACTCCCGCTGAGCCATGCTGAGACCGCGCGCGTATCGTTGGACGGGCAAGTCGTCCCACGCGCAGCAAGTGCAGGAACCAGCACTAAACAGGCCACGAACGGAAAGCGTGGCCGCACATTCGTACTCCACGTCGCGCCCGGCGAGCACCGCCTCGATCTTTACCATCAGGCCAAGCCCGGCGTGGTACCACTAGGAGATGTCTATGGGTTTGGTGTCGACTTCGATCTTGCTGGTGCACAAGGCTGGGCTTCCCTGGGCCCACTCGCATTGACGCTTCGAGTGCCCCAAGGGTGGAAGGTTGTCGAGCATCCGACAGGACTGCCCGCCTTCGGTCACAATGGGTCAGAGTACCGGGCGCAGTTCAAGCATTTTCCCCGCGGTGACATCCTCCACGCAGGGCGAGATGGAACGGCCGCATCGCTTGAACATCCGGACATGTTCCGGTTGCACATCGAACCGCCACTCATGCCGCATCGCGCTTTTTGGGTAGTACAGATCCTCGCATGGCTGATAGCACTCGCCCTTCCATGGCTGGCAATCAAGCGGCTGCGGAGGCATTCGCGCCTTAGTGCAGGTCGTCTCTCAGGAGGGCAGATCGTGGCTTCGGCACTGGTGTGCACGGCACTGGTCGTGGCGTTGCCGCTCGGCGCGCTCGCACTTCACATCGCGTCCTATCGCTACCTGGGTGATGTGCGCCTTATGTTCCTACTGATCGCGGTTGCCTGGATCATCGGTTCTGTCTCCTGCTGGACAGGTCACACCCTCCTCTACCGTCGCGTCGCGACTGCCCGCTGAGCAAGCGGGTGAGGTCTGAGCTAACGATCGCAGCCGTTGGGTCGTGATGTATCCCCGCTACCCCCCCTGAGCTTCCTCTGAGCTTCCCCCGCTTCGATCACGAAAGCGGATCAACTCCACAACCGCTCCAACTGCCCTGCCGTACGCCCTTTCGCCATCTTGCACCTCGCACGCGACGGTAAGGCCGAACCCACGCGCGCTCACGCACGCGTGCCGCAGGGACACCTTGCGTCATTAGGCGCCACGTACGACCTAGGCATCCGGGTGCAGCGACTTCAGCTCCCCGAGCTCTTCAGACTCGTGCTGCTTAATTCGGACGTGCATGCTGCCTGGGCTTCGGCAATCAGCGTCTCCTCTTGGCCCGCGATATGGATCACGCGCAGGCTCGGCTCACGGGTTTGCAGGAGTCCACGGATCTGAAGCTCGCCCCGGGTCAGCGCGAACACATAGCCATCCCCGGGCTCGAGCTCACGCAGCATCGACTTTGCCGTCATCGTGAGCCTCGTGTCTGAAGAGCTTGCCGACACCGTGGCCTCGAAGCTCAGCTCGGAGAAGCAGGGCGTACAGGATGGCGCGAGCAGTTCGGCGGAACGAAAGTGCACCGTGCCCGGCCCTTCTACCTGGATGCGCAGCTCCCCGAGTTTGCCGTCTACGTAGCGCAGGGGGCAGCGAAGCACACCGAGCTGCGCGAGCTGCTCGGTGATGGGAAGCCCGTACGGTGTCGGCTCGTCAGCTCGCAACGTCCGTTGGCTCAGGCGACAGCAGGCCCCAGATGGATGGATGACGTCTGCTGGATCATCCGGAGGCGCTTCAGGGTCGGGCAAACGTGCGGCTGCTTGTACGCGTTCTGATGCGGGCTGCTTGCCGTGAGCGCAGGCCTCCAGAAGGAGGAGCTCGCTACTGATAGCAATGATGCGAAGGAACGGTGCTCGGGCGCTCATTGTTAATCCTGGCGCAGAGGGCTGTTTGGATTGCGGAGGTGATGCGTAGTCCACGATTGCCGTGCGTGCCAACCACGAACGGTGTCCCTGCCGCGGGCGCGCGCTCGTTGGAGATGATACCGATCGCCGTGTGCTGGCCCGGCACGGTTGGGTTCGAGGGTAGGTAGGAGATGGGTCCGCCGCTCTGGCCGCCCTCCCAGTCCGCACGGGTCACGAACATGTTGCTAAACACGGCGTCGAAAAGCCCGGTCGTGCGGTACATCCAGCCCGCGCAACGACCGCCAATGCCATCGGTGCAGTTCGAAGTCGCACCCGGGTAACCACTGAAAGCCGCTGTGAGATTGGCAGGTAACGCCGAGACGGCCTGGAAGTCGAACCAGCCAGGGGTATTGGAGCTGTCGGGTAGGGTAATCAGTGCGTAGTCGAAGTTCCAATCGGGCGTGGTGTCACCGATTGGCGTGCTGCTCGTCCAGCCCGAGGGAATCCAAAACGCGATCGGCTGGTACTTTGTGCCTGTGTTAGTGCCGTCCTGGAAGTAGACCACGCGCATGGTCTCCGGAAAACTCTGCCAGGTGCCGGCCCAGTAAAGGCAGTGCGCGGCGGTAAGAATGTGGCGCGGCGTGATCTTGAAGCCGGTACAACTGGCATCAGTGGCACTGGCGGTGCGACGTAATGCAGCCACTGCACGGTGCGGGTAGCTGGCAGTGCTGGTCCGGACGCGCGAGTCGGGACTGGTGACCAACGCTTGCTGCGCTTGACCGATGGCGGCATCTTCGTTGGCGGCCTCTTCGTCGCCGGCCTCATCGACCGTATGAAACGGTATTGGTGACTCGAGATCGTATCGGAAGTCCTTGGACTCTAGCGTGAGCTCGTTTTCAATGCCCTCCACCACCGGTTCTTCGTGCTCACTGTCAGTGCCAACATCGAGTGCGCAACCGCTCGTCGCAGCTAAGCAGAGCAAGAACAAAATTTTTCTATTATTCATCGTCATCGCCTTTTCCTTCTTTGTCACTGCCGATCCGGCATTCGCGTCGCTCGTACCGCCCGTGTTGTCGGTCCCGTTGGCATCTGCATCGGTGTTGCCATTTGAGCTTGTGCCACCGCCATCGTTGGTCCCGCTCGTGCTGGGGTCATCGCTGCTACCGCAGTGCGTGATCAGCAGGCTGGTTGCGAGAGCGCAGATGCTTGTTGCCAGTTCTGCATGGGGTTCCTCGGGAGCAACATAGAACCCGTTCTGCGATCCGCTCGCTGGAAGGGCCGAACGGCGGTCGATTGCAATTGCAGCCGCTGACGGAGCCGACGCTCACGCTGCCGTCGAGGTCGCTGGGCCTCAGTACACGGTTGCGATGGAGGCCTTGTCGTCCGGCGTCAACGAGGTGGGGTCGGTGATGTTGCACGTGCCCGTCTGGAAGTGCGTGGGGCCACCGTCCATCACGGTCGCATAGTTCAGGTTTGCGGCGCAGGACGCTTCGTCCGGTTGGCCACAGCTCATCGTCCCGCTGATGTGGATGGGTGCCGCTCCACCCGAACTGGAAAGCGCTTTGGGGTGCACGAAGCCGATCGCGTGCCCGAGCTCGTGCAGAGCCACATTGAGGAGTCGTGCCGAGGACCATCCGCACCCATCGGGAATCAACCGGAACCAGAGCTGCACGCCGGCCGCTCCGTTCTGGGGGTATCGCGCGCAAGCAACAGTACCTGACCCACAGCCCGTTGTTCCTGGCCACGCAGAGGACATGCCAACCGTGATCGCAGGCCCGGTGTTGGTGGTCGAGATGCGAATCGTATTGAGCGCAACCGAGCTCCATTGGTTTGCGGCGGCCTTCACGGCCGTCACCATCGCTGCGCTTGGTGCAGCGCTTCCGGTAGCAAACGCGAGCTTGATCTTGCCCGCATTGGCGGCCGACACGAGCGAGCCCCAGCGATAGCCCTTCGACGCGCCGTGGCTGTTCTCTTCCGCTGGTTCGTACTCCCCGTCGATGAGGCCCTGCTTCGAAAACACCACGTCATCGACGGTTACGTTGTCGCCATTGACGACTGCCTCGTTGCGATCGAAGCCGACGGACTCCAGATTGCTGAGGGCGATCTCCGTGTCGCTCGGCGTGTCCGACTCGTCACCGACGCAGCCCGCGAGCGCTGCCAAGGTACCCAGGGCTCCAACCGCAATGCTCAAATATCGAATCATGTGCTCCTCTTTGTTTGCAAGGTTGCGATTACTAGACTGCGGAACCTTAATCAACGCCGATGGACTGCGTTCACCCCGAACGACGGTCGACCCTTACGGTTGGCCATGTGAAGCTCGGGTGTGCCGCTGCGCGGAACCTCGCATTTTCGACGATGTCCTCGGATATCGACGCCGATGCCGCGATGATCTCATTCCGATGCCTTTGCTCTCGAGAACGACTCGCACCGTATGGATGGCAGTGCTTGCACTGTCCGCTTGTGGACGCGACGCGGGCGAAAAGTGCGTCGTGCAGGCATCGATGACGACCGTGGCCCTGTACAGCGGAGCCTCTAAACCGGGGCTCTTCGAACTGTCTCCTGCGGAATCGTCAGCCATCGTATTGCTCGAGCCGGGCCTTGGTCCGCCAGCCTTCTTCTGCACGGGAACGCACCTCGGCAACGGCTGGGTCTTGACCGCCTCTCACTGCGCGTTGGGCGGCGGCATGTTCTTGAGGACAGCGCGGGATCCTGACCGGTTCATCGCCGCGGACCGCCTGGAGCACGAAGGTTCGATCGACGCGCTGCTCGTGCATTTTCCGGACGCGGCACGGAGTAAGATCGGACACATCCCGCTGTTCGAGATGGACATCGACGAAACGTGGATTGGAGAGAGAGTCATGCTCGCCGGATACGGCGAGCAACGTAACGGAGAGGTCCGGCAACTCCAGTTCGTGACTGAAGGGATCGAACGCTTGGAAGAAACGTCGTTCGTCGTTGGTGGGCAGGGACGGTCAGGTGCCTGTTTCGGCGACTCAGGAGGGCCCGCGCTCGTCGTCGGAGATGATGGCCGGGCGCGCGTTCTAGGCACATTGTCGACGGGCGACAGCTCTTGTCTCGAACAAGACGAATACGTACACTCCGCGCTTGTCCGCAAATTGGCTGACAAAGTGACGATACCGCCGCCAGCGCCCCCGACAGCGAGCTGCGGTGCGCTGACGGACGCCGGCACCTGCCGGGCCCAGACGGCGCTGTTCTGTGCTGGCGGCCGCGCAGTCCACGAGCGGTGCGCTGAGGATGCTCCATGCACCTGGAGCAGCGAGCACGAGGGATACCGATGCACACCCGCAGCGAAGTCACCGTGCAGAGGTCTGACCGAGCTGGGGGAGTGCGACGGCGACGTCGTGCATCGGTGTGAACGCGGGCAAACGCTGACCATCGACTGTGCGTCGTGTTCATCGACTTGCGGGTTCGACCGGAGCAGCGGTCGCGCTGACTGCGTGCCTGAGTGACGAACTAGGGCCCCCCGAGCCGTGAAGGACCAGTGCCTGCCCTTCAAGGGCGGCCGCACGTCCGCCGCGTCGGAGTCTTTATTCAACGAGAAGACTGCGACAGCAGCTCTGACCGTAGTCCTCGCTACGGCCGAGCACAGTTTTTCGTGGGCCGCAGGACCCCAGCATCTTTCCACCAGCCCGATTGCACGCCGTGTCCGCGATGCGCTCCTCGCTCGCGCGGCAGCACCCGCCGCCGCCAGCGACGCTACCGACGAAGATTCCAGCGCAAGCGCCGTCCATTGCAACAGCCCCACCGATTGCACTGCACTCCGCCGGGGAGAGCTCGTGCGCGCGGCACCCATCTGGTTCGACGCTGTAGCAATGGACCGTGAGCGACGTTTCATCGTCCGCGACACCGCCCCGCGGGTCCACCGAGAAGGACAGGACGACGCTATGTCGTTTGTCGTAGCTCACACGAAAGCGCGTCGGGACTCCTCGTTCTCCGAAGTGCGCGGCGCTCTCCACGTCGTCGTAGATCGTGCTCATGGTGGGCGCCTGGTTTACGCCGGCGTCGCTACCGGAGCGCAGCGACTTCACGGCGGTCGGGCGCCCCGCGCGCACAACGACCCGCAAGGCCCCCTGGTAGTTGGAGTGCACGATGCTGGGCTTGTCCACCACGAGCACGTAATCGAGCGCGTTTCGCTTTTCCCACGCCGCTCGGTGTACGCGCACATCGCGAGAAAAACGGTTTGGACGCGGCGGCGCTTCCACCAACGTCTCCGCGGGAGCTGGTGGGGGCGCGTCGCGCGTGGCGGTCTCATCGAGCACTTCTTGCGGTGCTTCGGCGACAGGTTGAGCTTGCGGCGGCGCTTCGCGCGCATCCTCCACCTGGTGGGCATGGACCTCGGACTGCGCGGCCGGAAGAGCGCCCGAGCCACAGCTGCTGCACAACACCACGACACCCACGGCACGGAGATATGTTTTCGATGGAATCACGCCGGTCTCCTAGCAGGTCAGCCCGTCGAAGGCAGGATGCGGCATCACGCGGTTCTCCGGTGAAGCCAGTGTTCTCGCCGATCACTACCCAGGCTGGTCGCAGCTTGTCGCGGCGTAGTTTGAACAAAGGAAGCCCAGGCAGCATGCATGTCCGAGTAGAGCAGCACGAATCTGAAGCGCTCGAGGCGGTAGCGCGTGATGGGAGGTGCTGGGCGAAGCCGATGTACTTCCTCCTCGTCGAGCAGCTCTGCATAGACCTGACGAGGTAACTGGTCCTGAAAATGGAGTTGATCCGCTTTCGTGGACAGGGTGACTATGGGCGTTCAAATGAGCGCGAGATCCGCATATTGCCGAAGTATCAGGCATGGCCGACGGGCGGAGCGTCTCTGGTTCGGTGATGACACGTTATCGAACGCTACTGACAGTCCGTGCCAAAGCCGCAGATGCCGTTCGACAAACAACACCCATTGTCTGGGCATGGGATGCTCGCAGCGCAGCCTTGGTAACACTTTGCCGGTCCTCCTCCGACTTTGAGACAACTCAAACGATCCGCGCATTGGCGCCAGGTTGCCTCGCACGTGCCGCCGCGTGAGATGCGGGCCGTGTCGGTGGCGGCGAGTGGCCCAGCATCACAGTGACGGACGTTCTTGAGCGCGTGCGCCGTTGAGCACGAACAGGACGCTTCAGTGAGCGTCATGCATTGCCCCTCGAGACAGTAAGGTCGAGACGGCTCGCAACCATCGAAACCACAACTCTCCACGACATAAGGTAGGCACGTGCCCGCCACGCGAGCGCCGGTCGGGCTACGATGCGCGTAGCAAGTTCCATCACCACACTGACTGTCGTCGTCGCAGGATGCACCGAGTGCAGCGCAACTCGCCGTACCTGCTTTCCAGCTTGCTGGTATGGGCTCCGCACTAGTATTGCCGCTATCGCGAGTTGCCATGCCTTGGCTGCCTGCGTCGCCCATGCTGGCCGGATTGTTGACGGCGCTGTCAGAGCCGGTGTCCACGGGGGCCGTGGTCTGCCCCTGGCTCGCGTTGCTCTGTGAGCCCGCGCTCGTCCCGTTGTTCTCGCTCTCGGTGGAGCTGGGCGATTCGTCGGCGGAGCAAGCGGCCTGGCTCAAAGCGGCGCCAAGGCCAACGAGGAGTATGAGACGTGCGAAGGAGGAGTTGATCATCTGCCAGCTTTAGCCGCGACTGAATCGCGCAGAAAGCGTCTTCACCCCAAGCCGCGGGAGCCGCCTAACCTCGCGATCACATCGACAGAGTATCGACCTCGCCGCAGTACTGCAGATCGAATTCAAAAGAGCCAACCTCCGCGTCGGTCCTTTGGGTATCTACCCATTTCATGCTGCCGACGACGCGATCGCCCGCAGATTTTCCCATCATCTTGAAAGTCGGAATGCATTCAAGTTGGTCCGGTCCGATCGCGCGGAAACCTGCGAAACCGATCCCAAGCAGGCTGGCCGGGTGTCTGTTGTTGGCATCCGTTGCGCGAAGTCGACACAACAGGTATCGGTTTGGGCCCACGTTTTCGTCGCTGTCGCTGAGCTTGCCTAGCTTAGTGTCCAGGTCCTTGATGTTGCAACCCACGGCGGGCTCGGCAGTGAGGATGATCTTATAGGCTTCTTGGTTCTGGTTTTGGTCCTTCGGGTCTGTGAAGACGAAACCATTGGTGGGAACCAGCGCGTCAGCCGTGCCGGCCATATACATACCGCCAACTTTATCGGCTCCAGCGCCCGCTCCGGCGCCAGTGGCTCCACCATTGACTCCACCGCTGGCGCCTGATGACGCGTCGTCACCATTTGGCGAGCCCGCGCCTCCCCCGTCTTGCGATCCGTTGCCACCGCTGGAGTTGTCGTCCGCGCCGTCGCCGCTTCCCGCGTCGCCACATGCGAACAGGCCAAGCAGCATCAGTGCTCGAGCGTCGAAGTTAACTAGTCGCATATTCCTTAGTCCCCTGTTCCAGTCGGCGCTCGCGCGCAACATCGTTCTAGCCTTGCGTGTCGTTACTCGGGCGTGGGTTTTCCCGATCGTACGCTACAACCGCCTCGAGTATAGGCAACGCGGCGCGATCTGTCAGCGACATGCTGTCGAGCACCGCGCGGGCGCGACTGCGCGGCTGTTCGAGTGAGTCGACCGTGGCGACTGTATAAAGCGTGCTGAGACTCTTCTCAGTCGCGGGGCGGCCGCCGAGTGAATCAACGGCGGCCACGCGCACGCGAAAGCTCCCATCGTGCATCGCCAAAGCCGTCAGCATTGCCTCGGCTTCGTTGCCAGGAATAAGGCGAACTGCATCTGCGGCCGAGGCGCGAAGCTGGTCGCTGTCAGAGACCGTGTAGGGACCGATAATCCCCAGCGCATCCGGGTGTCCTGTGTTTCCGATCGCGACCAGCGCCACGGCTTTGTCGCCATCCGTCTGAGCAGCATTGAGATCCTCGACCAGGATGGCAAGACCGCGACGTGCTGCATTCGGATCCGTCTGCAACTGCTTGTTGACGGTAATGCCAACTCCGTAGCGAGCCTGGACGGCATGCTCAGGCTCATCGAACTTATCCACAAAGAAATCGACGGTCGCCTGGGTGGGCCGCTGACCGAGGCTAAGCCCTATCATCTGCGCGCGTCGCTCATCCTCTGTCCACTGGGGCATATCGATGATCTTGCGCAGCGCAGCCTGCGCTTCAGGGCTCCCCGAGGATGCGAGTGCATCCCAGATGCGGCGCGCTTGCGGTGACCCATCCTCGACTGCTTCTAGCGATTCTTTGACGGCCGTTGCATCAAGGCGAAACAGTGCCGCCAAGTTCGCAACCGCGAGCGTACGTTGCGCTCCTTGCTCCGGGGTAGCGTCGTCAACAGGAATCGCCTCAAGCCCCTCCATCATCTCACTATAAGATTTGCCACCCGTTTGTGCGCGGTCTGCTTCGATGGAGAAAACTCCGCTCTTACGCAGCTCGTGAAGTAATGAAACCACAGGTTGACCCTTGATTTCGAGTGCGCGAGGTTGGCCGACGTCTTTGAGCTGAAGCGTAAGTGACGTCGTCGTGACGAGCCCGCCGAGCATCCCCCCATCGGTAGTCAGTGTTTCCGCAACCGTTAGACTGCGGAGCACCTGATCTTTGCGGAAGGTGAAGACATGCTTAGAGTTCTGCACCTTGATACTGGGCGTCTCAGCCAGCGCACCCGCACTAGCGCCAAGCAGCTCCGTGTACGCAAGCTTCTGCTTCTCAACCTTTAGGGTGCCTACCTGCTCGTAACGGGCGGCGTATTGACCCATCACGTCGTTCTCCGACTTCTCCCAAGACGACGCATTCGCCGCTCCCGAAGGAGAGTATTGAAGCAGGGCTGCGATCGACCGCAGCATGCTGCGCACTTGAAGTCGCAGGCGTTCGTTCTCCTTGACCTCCGCGATCAGCCCATTTTCCCCCAGCTTAATGACCAGAGGATGGGCAAGCTCCTTGGCTCCTTGATCAAGCCCAGGCTGGGCTTCCGGCGTCGCTTGGTTACTCGTGAGTTGTGCGTCGCTCACGAACATCGCAACTTCGTCCTTGTTCACGCGCTGCATCACGAGGTCCCCCTTCAGTGCGAAGTGGACCACCTGACCGGAGGGCGCATCCGTCTTTGTATCGAGCGCCAACGTGTATACCTGCCGCCGATCTGATTCGGGAATGGCAGTCAGGGTGCGCGAGGAACTCAGTAAAAGGATCGCGAGAGTCGCGACCGCTCCTACACCAAGCGCAAGCACAGTACCCATCGTCCACCAACGTCGAATCCATCCTGAGGCTTTCATACATTTTCTCCCGGTCCAAACTTGAAGTGAGATGGTTATCTCAGCGCTGCCTCGCTCTCACCACACGAGGCAAACAGGTCTACTGAATGATGAGAGGAGGCGGTGCTTTGCAGGCATCGAGGTCGATGTTCTCGATCTTAGCGAGATGTCCCCTGGCTGTTGCGTCCACAATCTGACTCGACGTCTTCCACGTCGCGAGGGTCTGCGAACCGAACCAAGAGATCGGGATCTCGGGGATCTCGATCAGCGGGAACCTAGGCAGGACATCGAGATTGACCGGGGCAATGCCGGCGCTGGTGACGCTGGCAGGCTCGGCATCGCGCTGAGCTGGCCCGATCGAACCAGTCCACGAGTACGTCTTCGAAAAGCCCTCGAAAGAGCAAATCTTCTTCTTCCATGTCTTACTGAACCAGAAGAAGCGAACGCGCAGGCGCACGTCGATTGAACCACTTAGGAGGTTGAGCGTTGCGCCGGCGCCGTACTTTGCGCTGACGTTCCACACCGTCTTCTTCGTAAGGACCGCGGGTAAGCTCGCCTTCATGGGGCGAAGACTCAGGGGACCCAAGTCGCTCGGAAGCGCGCGTTGCGGGACGTCCTGTTGCGAGCCACCCAAAACGAGGTCGGCAAACACCGGAGCGCTGATGCCAACGAGCAGCACATTTCCGCCCATTCCCGCCGACGCACCACCGATGCCGAACTCGAAACCAGCGCCGACGAACACGTCAACGCGCAGATTGGCAAAGGGCCTCATCTCGGCGCCCGCCCAAACCTTGGGTGCGCCAAGTGGGAAGAACTTAGCACCGTACTTAACGGCCCCCTTGAC
>JBKJIA010000506.1:0-4804 GCA_046598735.1 Polyangiales bacterium | reverse complement strand
CGCAATAATGCGCGGCTCTTCGGGCATCACCCGCCGAACGCCACTCGAAGGCAACTTGTTCGGGGTCGGCGCCGCCCACCACGGAAAACGCGCGCGCGAGTGCGCGATGGTACTGACGCTGCATGTGCGCAGACAGTGCGTTGACCACCGTACGCCTAACGCGATCGTGGTAGCACTCGGCGTGCAGGCGATCCTCGCTGCGCACCAAATGTGCGGCGCGCAATTGCGCAAGCCTGCGACCTAACTGTGTGGCGTTGAGCTTGAGAGCGTGGGCAAGCACGCTGTGTACGGTCGGCGCACCTGCGACGGCCAGCGTTTCCAAAAGCGCGCGCGTGTTGGGTTCGAGTTGGTTGAGCCGCTCGAGCAATGCATCGTCGACTTGCCATGTGGGGTCGATCGCGTGCCCTGCTTCCACGTGACGCACAAGCTCGGCTACGAACAGTGGGTGCCCTTTGGCTTCATGGGCGATGCGCTTGAATACACCGCTGTCATGGGGCAGTTGCGCCAGGCTGCGCACGAGCTGCACGGCTTCGTCTCCGCCCAAGCCTTCGATCGCGATGTGTGCCGAGAAATCTTGGGCCAGCAGAGGTTGAAGCGAGCTTGCCAAATCGGCGGGCAGCTGCGCGAGCGGACGTCCCGCGGCAAGCAACATGCACGAAGGTGCGTCGGCGCAAGTCAACAGCTCTTCCATGATCGACAGACTGTCGAGGTCCGTCCACTGCAGGTCGTCGATCAGCAGCAACAGCGGCCGCTCTTCTGCCAAGCGCGACAGAATTTCGCGCAACACAGCGAAGGTTTGACTGCGCAATACGTTCGGATCGCGGGGTCCACGCGGCGTGATGCTATGGGAGAGCCGTTCAAGCGCCTTCACGCGCGACAAGACCGGAAAGATCTGCGCAAGCAGGTGTGCATTGCTCGGCAAGAGCGCGCGACAACTGCGTTCGTCCAGGGTGCCGAGATGACGCGCCAAATCATCGATGATGCCGTCGAATGCCTTGTAAGGCACCGTTTCGCGCTCATAGCAGCGGCTTTTCAGCACCAACGTGGCTTGCGACCTTACTGTTTGCTCGGAAAACGTGCGCGCCAGAGCCGTCTTGCCCACACCTGACTCGCCCGCAAGGTAGACGAACGAAGGCCCCAAAGTCCGTGTGCGGGTGAGCTGCTCGGTCAGCGTGGCAAGCTCTTCGCTGCGTCCAATGAACCTTACGTTGTCCGGTGCGCAAGGCCGCACACCGCGTCGGCTTGGCCCTGCTGCGAGCGCGTCGTTGTCCGCCAATAGTAAGCCGAGCAAAGTGGCACCTGAGGGACGATCGCGCGGATCGATGCTCAACAACGCCATGCACATATCGGAAAGATCCTGCGGCGCATCGTTGGCGAGGGAGCGGGGGTGGGGCGCTGTCAGGTGCTGCTTGTCGAGAAAGACTTGTGCCCCGCCGCTATCGAAGGGCAGCCGGCCCGTCAGTGCTTCGTACAAGACCACCCCTACGGCATACCAATCGGCCGCGGGCGTGATGGCATCGCCGCGACATTGCTCGGGCGCCATGTGCGATGGCGTGCCCAGCACGGCTTCGTTGCTCTCGTCGGAGTGGTCCGACAAGACGGCCGTCACCAAGCCAAAGTCCAAGAGCACCACACGACCGCTTGGCTCGACGCGAATGTTCGAAGTCTTGATGTCGCAGTGCACCCGGCCGCTGCCGTGAACGGCGACGAGCCCGTCCACAAGCTGCACTAAGGCACGGCGTAGTTGGCGCTCATCGAGCTTGCGCACATTGAAACCGCTGATGCGTTCGACGACCGGCCGCACGCGATCGAAGAAATCCGTGCCTTCGACCAACTCCATGGTGAAGAACCACACGCCGTCCGCGCAGGTCAACTCCCCCAGGTGGACGAGGTTGCGATGCTCCAAGTCTTGCAGTGAGCGAAACTCTTCTTTGAAACGTAAGAGCGCGTCCGGGTCCATGCGCTGCAGCGTCTTGAGCGCCACGCGTGTCTTCCATTCTACGTCGAATGCTTCGTAGACCGCGCCGTAGCCGCCCTCGCCCAGCGTATGCACCAGCTGATAGCGCCCGGCCAACAAGCCGGTTTTTTCCGGGTCATCAACCTTCTTGACCAGAAGCGAGGGCACACCGCTGGATCGAGAGATAGGGTCTAGGCGCCGCACAACGCTTCCTTGGCCACGCGTGAAAGGACGTGCAACGCACGCCGCCCTCGCAGCGACTTTGCGAAGACTACTAAGTACCGAGCTCCGAGAACATGCAAATACTCTGGCACCCAGCGCTGCAATTGCCGATGCGCGCACGGCAACTGACCTGTCACCAACCGAACACCCCTGCGTCACACGGCGCCGCGCGTGCGAAATCCAAATTTACAGCGACGCGCAGACAGTAAGGTCAGGCGGCCACGCGGGGTGAGTGTGCGAGGCCTGGGTGCCCTGTGATCCCATGGCTACGCCAGCCGCGTTGCCGTTCCCGCCGGCGCCAGCGCGTGCGCTTTTAGCTGCAGGTGAGCTTGCGCTCATTGTTACAGCGCATAGCCTGCCGCCATCATGCGTTTTGCTTCGCACCCCTACACGTTGCGACAACTGCAGTACATCGTCGCGGTGGCCGAAGAGCTGTCATTTAGGCGAGCGGCCGAGCGCTGCCACGTTTCGCAGCCGTCGCTCAGCGCCCAGCTTGCGCAGCTCGAAGCGGCCCTAGGCGTGCGGGTATTCGAACGCAGCCGTACCCGTGTAATTCTTACGGCGGCCGGTCGCGAGATAGTGGAGCGAGCGCGACAGCTATTGCTCGATGCCGACGATTTGGTGGAAGCCGGCAAGCAGGCGAGCGACCCGCTGACGGGCACGCTGGGCTTGGGGGTGATCCCCACCATCTCACCTTACCTTTTGCCGAGCGTGACCCCGCGCCTGCGCGCAGCGTTTCCGCGCCTTACCATTGCCTGGCGTGAGGACAAGACCGACTTGCTCGTAAAGCGGTTGAACGAAGGAGGCCTCGAAGCTGTGCTCTTGGCACTCGAAGCGGAGCTAGGCGACTTGGAGCGCGAGATCATCGCCGTCGATCCGTTCGTGCTTGTGACGCGACCTGAGCATCCATTGGCCAAGAAGACGGCACCGGCAAGCTCCGCAGACCTGCGCGGCGAAGACCTGCTTCTGCTCGACGAGGGGCACTGTTTTCGGAGTCAAGCGCTCGAAGTTTGTGCCACGGCACGCGCACGTGAAGCCGAGTTTCGTGCGACCAGTCTGTCGACGTTGGTCCAGATGGTCGCGGGAGGTGCCGGCATCACGCTCTTGCCCACGCTTGCGGTGGCCGCCGAGGCCAAACGTGCACGTCTGCATATAAGGTCGCTCGCTTCGCCCTCGCCTGCGCGTACGATCGCATTGGTATGGCGTAAGAGCTCGCCTCTTGGGGTGTCTCTACGGCAAGTCGCCGCCGCGATCCGCGAGGCCTATCCCGTCGCTCCGGGTGCCAAACGGTTGCCAAACGAGCGCGCAACAAACCGCACCTTACCTGAGAGCAAGCGGAAATCTTAGTTCGGCACGACCTTATACAGAGTCGTTCGGTTACCGACTAAGTACATTTCGCCGTCATTACCCTCGACGATCGCGAATAGGTTTCCAAGCGCTGGTGTGTTTGAGCCCTTGGTGCTGAAGCAAGCATCATTCGGGTTGTTGATATCGCACTTCTTGCGAATAGGCCTAACCGGGGAAGTCGTGCTCGTGCACTGAAATAGCGCCCCCATGCGAATACCGCGATAATCCCCGAAGAAGTACGCGCCCTGCAGCTTGGGAATGGCCGTGCCGCGATACACGATGCCGCCGATGACCGAGACGTAGTCGCTGAAATCAGGCGTGGTGTTGCCGGTGCGATCGGCGTTGAAGATAGGCGGTGTGTGAACAGAACCAACACGCAGCTTGCGATCTGCACTGCATGTGTTGGCAGCGTTTGCCTCGTAATCTGCCCAGCCGAAGTTCAAGCCAGCGCTGCCTTTGGGCGCAAAGTCCACTTCTTCGAAGTCCCCTTGACCCACGTCTCCTACGTACAGATCACCCGTGACGCGATCGAAGCCAAAACGAAATGGATTGCGCAAGCCGTAGTGCAGCACGCGTGCATCACCACCGTTTGCAAACGGGTTACCGTCGGCGGCGAACGGCTTGGCAGGCTTACTCACGTCGAGGCGCAGGATCTTACCAAATAGGCTGCTTACATCCTGAGGCTTGTCTTTCTGGTCGTTATTGCAGGAGGAGCCGCCGTCACCCGTGCCCACGTAGAGCAGCTTGTCGGGACCAAAGCGCACGGAACCACCGTTGTGGTTTGACGCAGACATCGGTAGATCGAGGATTGCGCGTTTGGTGCTCTCGTCCGTGTCGTACGGGTCCGCCGCGCCACGCTTGTATTCGAGAACCAGATCCACACCTTCGTTGGCATTCGGCGTGCTGGTCATCATCACGTAGTACAGGCCGTTGGTCGGATAGTCTGGATGAAACGCCAGACCCAGCAAACCGCGCTCGTCCTCATCGCCACTCAGTGTGATCTCGGTCGAGAGATCGAGGAATGCTGGTCCGCGCACCGCGCCGTCCGCAAACACTTCAATCTGACCTGTGCGACGCACCAAATACCAATCCCTGGATTCGGGAGGTTGTGCGGCCATTACCAAGCCACTGCGCCCGCCCACGACCTCTTCCAAGAACAGCTTCCCCACGTCTGGTGCGGTGGTTGCGCTGCAGACAGGGGGCGTGGAGCCGCTATCTCCACTCGTGCTGTTGCTGCTGCCGTTGCTGTTGCTGTTGCCGTTGCCGTTGCCGTTGCTT
>JBKJIA010000242.1:0-4475 GCA_046598735.1 Polyangiales bacterium | reverse complement strand
TTGTCTGGGCGCCTGCTCCCTTGACTCTCAGAGGCACCGCTGCTAGATACGCGCGCGCCGCCGGCCGGGGTGCCCGCTCCGCGCGGTTTTGTTCGTGTCTGTTCATGCCTGCTTGGTGATCCTCACTTCGTGGGGCCTTTGTGGCGAAAGCCGGCTCGGCGCGGCCTGCCCGAGTGCTCCCCACGAAGCATCGCCCCTACGCGTAGCGGCGGTAACTTGGATCTCTACGAGGGAGTCAATGCAACTTTCCGCGTCTCTTTCCGCCCTGCTTTCAGGCGGCTCCATCATCGACCTAGACGGCACGGTCTTCGTGCAGCTCGCGATGTTCAGCATCGCCTTTGTCGTGCTCTATGGGCTCGTGTTCAAGCCGATGGTTGCGCTGCTCGAAGCACGCGAAGAAGCCATCGACGGGGCACGCGACGAAGCGAAGCGGCTCGATGTCGAGGTCAAGGAAAAGCAAGCTTCGTTCGAAGCCGAGCTGCGTAAGGTTCGCAGTGCTTCGGGCGAAGAACGCGATCGCTTGCGCGCCCAAGGACAGGACCTCGAGCGCAAGCTACTGGAGACTGTACGTGTAGAGACGCAGACCACGCTTGAGACGGCTCGCAAGCAGCTCGACGTGGAGGCTCAGACCGCACGACAGCGCCTCGAAGGAACCCGCGCCGAGCTCGCGCGCGACATCGCATCCAAGGTGCTCGGCCGTGAGGTGCAGGGATGAGTCGCTCCATGAAACAGACCACCATCGCTATCGTTGCGGGCGCGAGCAACTGGCTCGTTCCCGTGCTTTCGTTCGCGCAGGAGCACGCTGAGCATGCCGAGACGGCAGAGCACGGCGGGCACGGCGGCGGGCTCGACTTCAGCGCGATGCTGCCGTCGCTCGTCAACTTCGTGTTGTTGATCGGGCTCTTCGTTTACATGTTCCGCGATTCCGTGAGCAAGGCTCTCAAGAGCCGGCGCGCTGAGATCGAGCAAGCATTGACGGAAGCTGCGCGACTCAAGGCCGAGGCCGAGGCGAAGCATAAGGAATACTCAGAGCGCATGGCTCGCTTGGATGAGGAGCTTGCGCAGATTCGTAAAGACATGATCAGCGCGGGCGAGAAAGAGCGAGATCGCATCGTGGCGGAGGCCGAGCAGAAGGCATCACGCATGCGTAAGGAAGCGCAGTTCTTGATCGAGCAGCACGTAAAGCAACTGCGTGCCGATCTAACGCGTGACACGGTCGAAGCAGCGGTGGCTGCGGCCGAGCAGCTCTTGTTGAAGGCGACCACGAGCTACGATCAGCAGCGTTTGGCGCAGGAATACCTGGCCGCGCTCAATCAGAACGGGCCCGCCAAGAGCGGCCATACGCAGACACCGCAGCCGGAGAGCCGCGCATGAGCACAGGATCTGTTGGCAAGCGCTACGCACGCGCGATTCTCGAATTGGCAAGTGAGCAGAAGCAGGTTGATCTCGTTGGCAAGGAGCTGACCGAGCTCTCGACGATGTGGTCGCAGAGTCATGAGCTGCAGGAGCTTTTTTCGAATCCGACCTTTACGGCAGCGGCTCGTAAGTCCGTGTTGGTTGAGCTCACCGCGCGTGCCGCCGTTTCACCGCTCGTGAAGAACAGCGTGCTCTACATGTCTGATCGCGGACGCTTGGCTGCGTTGCCCGATGTAGCGCGCATCTTTGGCGAGCTTGCGGCAGAGCAGGCAGGCACCGTACGAGCGCTGGTCACGAGTGCGGCGCCGTTGCCCGATGCCTACTACGGTCAACTACAGCGTGCGCTTGAGCACGCGACAGGTAAGAAGGTCAGCATCGATCGTAAGACTGATGCTTCGCTGATCGCGGGCGTAGTGACACGCGTGGGCGATCAAGTGTTTGACGGCAGCCTTCGTACACGGCTAGGCGAGCTCAAAGAATCGCTGCGCCCTGTGTGAGCAGCGAGCCGTGAGTGAACAGAATTTCTGAGTGTTTGATTCCTGAGTGTTTGATTCCTGAGTGTCGGCCGAAGCCGCACTTGTTTGATTCCCGGTGTGACGGCCACGCCGCACAGAAGGTTCGTGAGGTATCCCGATGCAGCTGCGCGCTGAAGAGATCTCCCAGATCATCAAGAAGCAAATCGCCTCCTACGAAAAGACCGTAGAAGTGATGGAAACGGGCACCGTGCTCACGATTGGCGATGGTATCGCCCGCGTGTACGGTCTCCAGGGCGCCATGGCAGGCGAGCTTGTGGAGTTCCCCGGCGAGCTGATGGGCATGGTGCTGAACCTCGAAGAAGACAACGTCGGCGTTGCACTCTTCGGTTCCGATCAGAAGGTGCGCGAGGGCGACACCGTCAAGCGTACGGGTCGCATCATCGACGTCGCGGTGGGGCCTGCGCTCGTGGGTCGCGTGGTGAACGCGCTCGGTCAGCCGGTTGATGGTAAGGGTCCGATCGAATCGCCCTATCGTCGGCGTGTCGAAATCAAGGCGCCCGGCATCATGCAGCGTCAGAGCGTCAACGAGCCCATGCAGACGGGTCTCAAGGCCGTCGACGCAATGATTCCGATCGGTCGCGGCCAGCGCGAGCTCATCATCGGTGACCGTCAGACGGGTAAGACCGCAGTCGCGATCGACGCGATCATCAATCAGCGTGGACAGAACATGTTCTGCATCTACGTGGCCATCGGACAGAAGCAGTCGACCGTCGCGCAGGTCGTGACGAAGCTGACCGAAGCGGGCGCCATGGAATACACCACGGTCGTCATCGCCGGCGCTTCCGAGAACGCTCCGTTGCAATTTATCGCGCCATACACCGGCGTCACGATGGGCGAGTACTTCCGCGACAATGGCCAGCACGCGTTGATCGTGTATGACGATCTGAGCAAGCAGGCCGTCGCCTACCGTCAGCTTTCGCTGTTGCTGCGTCGTCCTCCCGGCCGCGAAGCCTATCCTGGCGACGTTTTCTTCATTCACAGCCGCCTGCTGGAGCGCGCTGCCAAGATGGCCGACGAGTGGGTGATCGTAAAGAAGGGCGCGCAGCCCGACCGCGCGACTGCCACCAAGATCTACCCCGGTCCCGACAAGCACGAGGCCGAAGAAGCGGCCAAGGCCCAGGGCGATTACGAAGTGAAGCGCTTGCCCGATTCAGGTGGCTCGCTCACGGCTTTGCCCATCATCGAGACGCAAGCGGGCGACGTGTCGGCGTACATTCCGACCAACGTCATCTCGATCACGGATGGTCAGATCTTCCTCGAGGCAGACTTGTTCTACTCGGGCGTTCGCCCTGCCATCAACGTCGGTATCTCGGTGTCGCGCGTCGGCGGTTCCGCGCAGCTGGCCCCGATGAAGAAGGTCGCCGGCAAGATCAAGGGCGAACTGTCCCAGTACCGCGAGCTCGAGGCCTTCGCGCAGTTCGGCTCCGACTTGGACGCGGACACGCGCAAGACGCTGGCGCGCGGTGAGCGTCTGGTCAAGACGCTCAACCAGGGCGAGCGTTCGCCGCTGAGTGTCGCCGAGCAGACGATGCAGCTCTTCGCCGCCACCAACGGCTACATCGACCGCATCACGGTCGATCGCGTCCCCGATTTCCACGAGGGTCTCATCCGTCGTGCGAAGGCGGAGTCGGCCGAGCTGATCGAGAAGATCAACGGCGGCGACTGGTCCGACGAGACGCAGGCCGGTGTCGACACGCTCGTCGCCGGATGGGCCAAGGACTTCGGGTACGACCTCGATGAAGATGGCAACCCGGAAGAGGAGACCAAGACCGTCAGCAGCGGTGCCGGCGTCGAATCTGCCCCGACCGCGGAGCCGGTCGCCGTCTAGGCGACCCGCGAACGCGAGGAGAAGGGAGCGCGATGCCCGCAGACCTGAAGGCTCTCAAGAGCCGCGTCAGCTCGGTCAAGAACATCCAGAAGATCACCGGTGCCATGCAGATGGTGGCGGCGGCACGGCTGCGCCGCGCCGAGCAGCGGATCGCCGCGCTGCGCCCGTACGCCGGGGCGGTCCGCCGCATGGCCCGTCAGGCATCGGAGGCGGCCGGCAGCGTGCCGAACCTGCCGGTGCTCGCCGAGCACGACTCAGTTGACACCGTCGGCATCCTGCTCGTCACGGGTGACCGCGGCCTGGCCGGCGCGTTCAACTCGCAGATCACCCGCGCGGGCCTCAAGGCCGCGCAGGTCCACCGTGACGAGGGCAAGACCGTCGTGTTCTTCGCCGCCGGGCGCCGCGGGGTCAGCGCGCTGACGTTCCGCAAGCTCCCGTTGGAGGGGCAGTACGTCGGGTTCTCCGACCGGCCGTCCTACGCCAACGCCCGCGAGATCGCCGAAGACCTCATGGTGGGCTACACCGACGGCAAGCTCGATCAGGTCGAGGTCTTCTACAACGGGTACGTCTCGGCGCTGACGCAGGTCGTACGCCGCGAGGTGCTCCTCCCGCTGCAGCACGCGACGATCCTCGAAGAGGTCGAGGTCGATGAGGAGGAGATCCCCCAGGAGACCGGTCATCACGCCCTTGTCGAG
>JBKJIA010000092.1:0-2533 GCA_046598735.1 Polyangiales bacterium | reverse complement strand
AGAGCTATTCGGGACCATCGACTTCGATCCCGCGTATGACCACAAGAAGCAGCGACGGCGCACGTGAATGTGATAGTCGATACGTCGGTGTGGTCGCTAGCTTTGCGTCGCGCCAAGCGAGTGGATGACAGAGCGACCCGAGAGCTGGCTGAGCTTATCGAGGAGGGTCGCGTTGTGATGCTTGGCACGGTCCGCCAGGAGCTGTTGTCGGGAATCAAAGACAAGAAGCAGTTCGAGATGCTACGCGATCATATGCGTGCGTTTCCCGATCTCCCGCTCGAGACGTCGGACTATGAAGGCGCGGCATCCGCGTTCAACCAATGTCGCGACCGAGGCGTGCAAGGCTCGAACACCGACTTCCTAATCTGCGCCGCGGCGCACCAGCGTGACTACTCGATCTTCACGAGCGACGGCGACTTCCGCCACTTCTCACGCGTGCTCAGAGTAAGGCTGCACGAACCGCGCGATTGACGGGCGAAGAGGGGGAACGCTCGGCTCGGCAGAGGCAACAGCAAAACTATACGGAGCTGCTTGGGCAGAGCAGAATCGGGCCTTAATGTGGCTTCGCCGACTCGAAGGTCTGGCAGGATGTGTACCAGGTGCCCGCGGGCGACTTGGTCCTCTACGTCCTCCATCCACCCCAAACACATCCCTAACTACCCGCAGCTCCCTCCCCCCATCCTTAGTCCATATCACTCCATAAACATGCACCCCACACCCGCGTAGCGCATCCAGCCGCAGCGCGACCGTCTGAGGAACCGCGCTCCCGGCCGGGCCGCTAGGCGGCCGCCTTCCACAAGGCGTAATCACGCCTGACGCGCGATGCAGTCGCGGCTGAACCGTACGTGCGGCGCGCTAACTCTGAGCCGGACAGGGAGGGCTCTCGGTCGAGCAGCGCCCACATATCGGCTCGATATGAAGGACCGATCATCACGCGTGCGCGATATGCCGCGTGATGATGCGCGAGGCGCTCGGACGACAGCACATCCATCGCTCGCTGCCGCAGCGTGCCCTCCGGCACGATCAGCGAACTGCCCTGAAAGCGGGCGTCCTCGCCGCGGCGCTGCACCTGAAAGTCGTTGCCGACGCGCAGCAACGCAATGCGCCCCTCCGCGGACAGGTCGCGCATGAGCCGCCCGAAGCGAGGGTCACTGTGCTTCATCCGCGCAAGCGCGCACCAATAGGCGCGCACGCGCGGCGACGCTACCTCGGAGACCAACGCAGTCAGGCGATCCGCGTTCACCCACGTCGAATGCACCTGCCACCAGGTCGTCAACACACTCAGCTCACGAAGGTGGTCCCCATCCATGCCCTCGATCGAGGTCGCGACCAAGGTGTCCTCGATGTTGGCCTCGTAGTGGGGCGTAACGGCGAAGGCCATGCCGATGCCGGCCATCGCAGCCGTGAGCGCCTGACCTTCGAGCGGCTCGGCGCGCTGCATGATGCGTCTAAACGCCATGGCCGAGCCTCCGACCGAGGTCAGCGAGCACGCGCCGCGTATGCTCAGGCCACTGCGGATGGCCATCTTGCTCAGAAAGCCACGGGAACACGGCACTGAGCTCATCGGCCGAGGGCGCGAGCGCCAGACAATCGTCGAGATCTTGGGCCCGATCGAGCAACGCGAAGAGCTTGGAGCGAAGCAAGTCGAGACGGCTCAGCGTGCGGAGGACGAGTGCCTCGCCCTCAAAGACCAGCTGCAGCTCGTCGCGCCAGGTCAAGGGCAGCACGGAAACAAGCGACGCGGGACCGTTGTTGAACCAATCCTCGTCGAGCTCGAGCCCAGCTGAGCGTTGGGCCTGAGCGAAGTCTCGAGCCGCCCGCAGCAACGCTTCGGAGAGCGGGGGTGCCAGCACATCGCAGTCCTTGGTGGGGCGCTGGATCACGCCAAGTAAGGCAAGCGCGGCTCCCCCGATCACTACGGCCTCGAGCGTCAGACGGCGCTGGGCGAGGAAAGCGTCGAAGGCCACGAGGGTGGAGCGAGTGTCCATGGGTTTCATTATATAGGAAACTCAGGCTGGGTGCCAGCGCGCCGTGCGTCGGCTGGGGCGGTCTCAGAATCTGATGAATTATCCGACATGGCAATGATCAAATTTCGCTAAACCATTGTTAACAATCAGTAAAACGAACAGGATAGGTGACTGGCTAATGTTCGGGTCGACACCGCCCCCATGCAACTCTCCCTCTGGCAGTGTCCGAACCCGAACAGTCCGGCGTATGGGCACTACCGAACGCCCCCAGCGGACTCCCTGCGCCCCCAAGAGGTTTCGGGCGCTCTCGGTCGAGCGCGCGACCACTTGCGCTTCGGCCTTCGGCACACCCGCCAGTCCCACGAGCGCGCGTGTTGAGCTCCACCCTGGTCAACTCCAAAGAGCACCAAGCGTAAGGTCAACGCTTAAAGCGAGATTGACCCATGAGTTATGTTCTCGACCTTACGCACCTCCACCACATGCTGCTGCGGCACAACCTTACCCCCATCCACCCCAAATACATCCGTGACCACGCGCAGCTCCCTCCCCCCATCCTTAGTCCATAT
>JBKJIA010000601.1:0-3511 GCA_046598735.1 Polyangiales bacterium | reverse complement strand
TCTGCGCTGGGTCTCGGATCTTACCTTTCCAAATTCGTCAAACAGCGTCTAGCACAGCGTTTTGTCGAAATTGAGCTCGCCGCGGCGCTTGTGGGCGGAGGCTCTGCCCCCATGCTGTTTCTCGCATTTGGGCACGCGGAGTTTTTCAGCGTGGTGCTCTACGGCATGGTGATCGCAGTCGGCACGCTGGTCGGTTTGGAGCTGCCGCTCCTGATGCGCATCCTGCGCGAGGAAGTCGACTTCGATAACTTAGTCGCCAAGGTACTCACCTTCGATTACGCGGGCGCGCTGATCGGATCGCTGCTTTTTGCCGTGTTATTCGTGCCCAAGCTAGGGCTAGTACGAACCTCGCTGCTGTTCGGGATGCTCAATTGCGCGGTTGGTTTTCTCACCACTTGGATCCTCAGCGATCGCATCTACGCCCCCGCCCGCAATCGGCTGCGACGGCGCGCTGTCGCGCTGCAATGCGTGCTGATTGGCTGCTTCATCTATGCCGACCGCATTACCCATTTGGCCGAAGAAGGTATGTATGCCAGCACGATCGTATACGCCGAGCAGAGCGCCTACCAACGCATCGTGCTCACCGCGGGCGGCGGCGGCTATCAACTCTTTCTCAACGGGAATTTGCAGTTCTCGAGCGTCGACGAGTACCGCTATCACGAAGCGTTAGTGCATCCAGCGTTCGCTGCGGCCACGCGTCGTTCGCAGGTGCTCGTGCTCGGCGGCGGCGATGGACTGGCGGTGCGCGAGATCCTCAAGCACCCCGAAGTCACGAACGTGACGCTCGTCGATCTCGACCCGGCGATGACACGCTTGGCCCGGCAGAGCGAGCTGTTGCGCAAGCTCAATCACGATGCGTTGTCCGATGCGCGCGTACGCGTCATCGCGGCAGATGCGCTGGTGTGGCTCGACCAAAAGGTCAAGCAACCTTACGACATCGTGATCGTAGATTTTCCTGATCCTAACAATTTTTCACTCGGCAAGCTCTACACCACCTGGTTCTACGGCTTGCTACAAAAGGCCATGCACGACGAGAGTATCGTCAGCGTTCAAAGCACCTCGCCCTTGCTCGCCCGTCAGAGTTACTGGTGTGTGGTGCAGACGATGCAAACGGCGGGCTTACACGTGCAACCTTACCATGCGCTCGTACCGTCGTTTGGCGAGTGGGGTTATGTTTTGGCGAAGCAGCAGGCATTCAAGGTTCCCACGCAGCTTGGCCTCGCCGGCCTCTCCTATCTGAACGACGCGACGCTGGCCGCGATGTTCGTATTTGCGGCCGACATGACCCGGGTAGCAGCAGAGCCCAATCGACTGAACAACCAGCTCTTGGTCCAGTACTACGAACAAGACTTTAGTCGCTGGAATTGACGGACCGTGTCGTCTCTCCCCTCCCGCCGCGACTTTCTACGCGCCTTGCTCGGCACGAGCCTGGGCGCGAGTGTGGCAGCTTCGGCATGCGCTGAAAAACGCGTTGCGAACATCTCCGGGGCCCTGCTCGGTCAGAACGTGGAGCTTGGCCATCAGCTGCGCACGGATGCGAGCCAGCGTATCGCTGAAATCGCGCGCGCCCCTGCCATACCCAGCAATGTCGTGATCGTTGGAGGCGGCCCGGCGGGCCTGAGCGCGGCCTACGGCCTGTCCAAACAGGGCCAGCGCGACATCACTTTACTCGAGCTTGAGGCTGACCTCGGTGGCACGTCACTCGCGGGAAAGTCAGCCCTAACCTCGTACCCTTGGGGCGCGCACTACCTGCCTGTGCCCTCGCGCGACAACACGGAGCTTGCCGCATTGCTGCGCGAGATGTCTGTGATTGACGGTGTGGACGATGAGGGCGCATGGCGCGTGCGTGAGCCCTACTTGGTGCGCGCACCAGACGAGCGCATCTTCTATCGCGGCTATTGGTATCCAGGCTTGTATTTGCAAGCGGGCGCAAGCGACCGGGATCGCGCACAGTTGCGTGCCTTCGAGACTAAGGTCGACCACTATGCCGCGCTACGCGACGGACAAGGCAAACGCGCTTTTGCCATTCCCGTGTCGCGCGCTTCCCAAGATCCGGCATTACGTGCGCTCGATGCCATCTCTGCGACGCGCTGGCTTGCAGACCAAGGGTTCGACTCAACGCGCTTGCTGTGGCTGCTCGATTACGCCTGCAGAGACGACTACGGCACCCGTCTCGCGGACACCAGTGCGTGGGCGCTGTTGCTCTACTTCGCGGCACGCATCGATCCGCGCGCCGACGCCAAGCGAGCGCAGCCTGCAGAGCTTATTACGTGGCCCGAAGGGAACTCGGCCCTCGTCGCGCACCTGCGCCAACACAGCGGCGCCCGCATTCACACGCATGAGCTCGTGCTCGATGTCCAGCCCACGCCAGAAGGTGTACACGTTCATGCCTGGAACCACGCCCAACATACCCCTAAACATTACCTCGCACGCCACGTCGTAGTCGCGACACCGCGTTTCATTGCGTGCAGGATTGTGCGTCCCTTGCGTGAGCAGCCGATGCGCGCGGAAGGATTTGAATACGCGCCTTGGATCGTAGCCAACTTACACCTATCGGACCGTCCGCAAGAGCGCGGTGTACCGCCTGCCTGGGACAATGTTTTATATGACAGCCCCTCGCTAGGTTACGTGAGCGCCACCCATCAACGGGGTAGCGACTTTGGCCCCAGCGTCCTGACTTATTACTTACCGTTGGCCCACGTAGATGCCCGGGCCGAGCGCACCGAGCTATTAAATGGAACCTGGTCCGATTACCGCGACGGCATCCTGGGCGATCTAGCGCGCGCGCATCCGAACCTCCGGGATGTAGTCAATAACATTGACGTATTTCGCTGGGGCCATGCGATGATCAAGCCGCGGCCGGGCTTCATCACTAGCCCTGCGCGCGCTCAAGCGCAGAAACCGATCGGCGCCATCCATTTTGCGCATACCGATCTGTCGGGCGTGGCGCTGTTCGAAGAAGCGTTCGATCACGGACTGCGCGCGGCAAACGAGATCACAGCGGGCGTTGCTCCATGAACGACGCCGTGCCGGCATCTGCCGTGTTTGCTCCGCGTGGTACAGGACCGTGGCTGTTCGGACGTACGACGGACCTGATGGTGTTCGGGGGCAGCGCACTCTTGTCCGGTCTGTTTTTGCTGGCAGGGCTCAAGCTCGGCCTGTTGCACGGTGAGACGCCAGATTGGGTCTGGCTTTCATGCGTGGTCTGCGTCGACGTGGCGCACGTCTGGTCCACGTTATTTCGCGTGTACTTGGACCGCGCCGTGCTGCGCGCGAGGCCATGGTTATACGGCGGCGTACCGGTGCTTAGTTACCTTGCCGGCGTGCTGGCAGCGGCGTTCAACGCAGCGCTCTTCTGGCGCATGCTCGCATACGTGGCCGTGTTTCATTTCGTGCGCCAGCAAGTGGGGTTCGTGGCGCTGTATGGACACCGAGCACCGCGACAAGCAACGTGGGAGCGCACTTTAGATAAGGCCACCGTTTACGCGGTCACGCTGCATCCGATCGTGGT
>JBKJIA010000464.1:0-6462 GCA_046598735.1 Polyangiales bacterium | reverse complement strand
CGAATCGCCTGCCGCACCGCATGGCCGCGCTCGCTGAGGTTGGCCATGTCCTGGGTATTGAGGTCGGCCAGCGTGGTGCGGATGAATTCATCCAACTTTGCTTCGCGGATGAAATGGCGAAACCCCTCCGCGGTGATCGCAAAGCCGTCAGGAACTTTCACGCCCTTACTGGCGAGCTCGCGCACCATCTCGCCGAGCGAAGCATTCTTGCCGCCGACGAGCGGGATGTCGGCGATGGTAATGTCGGCAAACCATTTGATGTACGGGCGGGCATCGGACGACGACGCGGGTTGTGCTGACGTGATGCTCGCGGGCGGTTTCATAGAGTAGTCCCTTCCAAAAATGGTTCGCTGGCTTTGCATTTTGGCGTGCCGGTAGTGCGCGTCGGCGCCACAACGACTCATGCTTGCAGGACGCATCCATTGCGCGACCTACCCTCACGCGCGTAAAAGCTAACGTCAGCCCGCCGAGGTAACCTTATACCTCCTTGCCTTCGCGATGTCTGCGTACCAGGACTGTGATGATGCGCTGAGTGGTGGTGGTCACGTGGCTCCGAGCGCGGGGAAGCACGAACGTGACCAGAGATGCTGGGACATCGAAGGACGGCGCCGGGCACCGATGAGAAGGTGGCACGTGATCTGCACACCGCCGCTGCATGCGCAACACGTCGAGCCCCGTTCGTGATGTCACCGTGTTGGTCACGTTGCTAGCTCTGAGCGCATGTGCGGTGGATGCAAGATCTAGGGAGTCGCCCAAGGCACAAGCGCAAGCCGCGAGCGCACCGGATCTGCCTCACGTGATGCGTCGGGGATTTAAGGGAACGATGAGCCGGCATGCGGAGCAAGCTTCGGCTCTGACGGTGTCGGTAGCGCTAGGGGACCACGACGCGACGAGCCGGCACGCGACCGATCTGCTCGAAGAGCCGAGTCTCGTTGCGCCAAGCGAGGCCGATCCGGGTGCGCTGAATCAACAAATCCCCGCGAAGTTTTTTGTGCTCAACGAGCACTTTCGGGTCGCGGTTGGCAAATTGCGAGATGCCGCGCGAGCCCGCAGTGATGAGCAGACTCGGCTTCAGTTCGGCGCGGTCCTGCAGGCGTGCCGTGATTGCCATCGGACTTTCAAGAACCCTACAAAGCCTCACTGATGTGACGCGTGTGGAGCGCACACCGCGAACCTAGCTGCGCGTAGACGACGCAAGCTTGGCGCGGCTTTGTGGGTCAGGCGCAGAGTCTGCGCGGAGGGAGCCAGGAGAGGAGTTTCGTAAGGACGAAGAACGAAGACAGTGGGCGCCCCAAACAGGTTGAGGTCCTCGGGGCTGATGACCCTTCACCGCGAGACCGAAGTGCACTTGTGTAGACTGTCCGGGAAGCTCGAGGACATATTCGCCTCGTCCAAGAAGCTTCACCACGGAAAGCGAGAGGTCCGGAAACCGCGCGCGATCAGCGGTTCGACGCTTGACGAGGAAGGACTCGAGCGCGCCTGCGTTTGGCTCGGGCGGGAGCTTTTCGCCCAGGCCCGCCGCGAGATCGACGATGCGTGACCAACGCTCGTTGCACTGCTTCGCAGCGGGAGGACCTCATGAACGAACGATGGGGAACATGGAGCGTCGTGCTGCACTGGGCCTCGGCCGCGATCATTATCGGGCTTGCCACGGCGGGCTTCGTCATGACGGCCCAAGTGCAAGACTCGAGCCTGCGTCTGCTGCTGTCGAGGCTGCATACGGCTTTCGGGGTCACCCTCATGCTTGCAACGGTGTTGAGGCTCGTGACCCGCTTGCGAGCACCCCGGCCGGCGCCGCTGCCGCTGCCGGCGCTTCATCGTCGAGGCATCGCGTTCGTGCACGCGTCACTCTACGTGGTTCTCTTTGGGCTGGGCGCCAGCGGTGCAGTGACCGGTGCTCGCAGTGCGTGGCCGGACTACCTTCGAGGCGCGCTCGAGCGCGTCCCGGATCTCGAGCAGCTCGCGTCGCGACAGGTGCATGAGGCCCTAGTATTCACCCTCGGCGCCTTGGTCTTGCTCCACGTCGGGCGTGTCTTACTCCAGGAGGTTCGCGTCGGGGGTACGTTGCGCAGGATGGCGCGTTTGGTGCCACCGTGATCGTGATGATGGTGATGTACAACCTGACTCTTGAGAAGACCCACGACTTGGCCGTGCTGACGCTCATGGGTGCTCCGCGCTCACGGCTTCTCGGCCTGATCTTGCAATAGGCGTGGTTGCTCGGGGCGATTTCCTCAGCGCGCGAGAGAACGTGGAGATCGACTGCGAGTTCGGTGGAAAAACAGATGGTCGTCGCCGGGCTGGCGAGCTCCTACATTACCTCGACGTCGGCAATCGGGAGCAATCCTACCCGGAGATGCTCAGCGGCGGTGAACAACAGCGGGTCGCCATCGCGCGCGCCCTGGCCAACGAGCCTTCGCTCATCCTAGCCGATGAGCCCACCGCAGCCCTCGACAGTGTGCGGAGCAGGACGGTGATGGAGCTGTTTCGAACCGTGGCGCACGAGCGGGGCGCAAGCCGTACTGGTCGTCACCCACGAGCACCGCGCTCTCGACGTCTTTGACGTGCTGTACGAGATGGAAGACGGCCGCATCCGGCCAGCGCAGAATATCGCGAAGCATGGGAGGCAGAGATGAGCAACCAAATCGCAACAAACTCAGACGGAGTGGAGCGCGGCACGGTGGTGATCCATGGCAGTGCCAAGGGATTCGCTCAAGAGATCACGGTGGGCCGGCACCAACTTCTCTCCGACGAGCCCGCGGCGGTGGGAGGCACTGACACGGGCCCCGGACCTTACGATCTCCTGCTCGCAGCCCTCGGAGCCTGCACCTCGATGACCATCTCGATGTATGCGCGCCGTAAGCAATGGCCGCTGGAAGCGGTGATGGTGAGAATGCGGCACTCGAGGATCCACGCTGCCGACTGCGAGGACTGCGAAAAGGCGGATGGCATGCTCGACCGCATCGAACGCGAGGTTGAGCTCCACGGGGCACTGAGCGGGGAGCAGCGGGCGCGGCTCATGGAGATCGCCGACAAGTGCCCCGTACACAGGACGCTCAAGGCCGAAATCGATATCCGTACGCGGCTCGTGTAGTGCGCTTGTCAGCCGCTTCCGAGATCTTGGGCGGTGGAACGATTACATCTGATTCTGAAGTCGTGGAAGGAGTTCCTGCGAGTTCTGGGGTGCCTCCGTATACCACGATGGCACGGGACATGCGTAATCACGCCCGTGAAATCTCCTGCCGACATCCCTATCGCGCCCTGTCGAAGCGGAACCCAACGCGCTCTCCCGCGGTCCGTGGACGGCACGCGACGGCCGCGACGGCCACGAGGCGCAGCACTTGCGCTCGTAGCGTGGCCGGGCGCAACCTTGACGCCCAGATCGCTGTCAACGCCGCATCATGGCCATGGGTCGGCACGTGCGACTGGGACTCGTCTGAACAAAAGGAGTTGTCCGTGACTGACGCGCCCCGCTATCAAACTCTCGACGCGAATGAGGCCGTGGCCGATATCGCCTATCGCCTGAGCGAGGTGATCGCCATCTACCCGATCACGCCCGCGTCCGTGATGGGGGAACACTCAGATTCATGGTCGGCCGATCGACGTCCCAATTTATGGGGCACTGTCCCCGAGGTGGTGGAGATGCAGTCGGAGGGGGGGGCGGCTGGCGCAGTCCATGGGGCCCTCCAAGCGGGCGCGCTCACCACGACGTTCACCGCGTCGCAAGGACTGCTTCTGATGCTGCCCGACCTGTTCAAGATCGCGGGGGAGCTTTCGTCATTCTGCATGCACGTAGCGGCGCGCACGGTGGCAACACACGCACTCTCGATCTTTGGCGACCACTCCGACGTGATGGCCGCGCGGAGCACGGGTATGGCGCTGCTTGCGTCCGGATCAGCACAGGAGGCGCAAGACCTGGCGGCCATCGGCCACGCGGCTACGCTACGCGCGCGCATCCCGATCCTCCACTTCTTCGACGGCTTCCGCACCTCCCACGAGATCACCAAGGTCGTGCCGCTCTGGGACGCGACACTGCGCGCGCTCATCGATCCCGATGCCGTCGATGCACATCGCGCACGGGCACTCGATCCAGACAGGCCCGTGGTACGCGGCACCTCCCAGAATCCCGATGCGTACTTCCAGTCTCGCGAAGCCATCGAGCCTTACTATCTGAACTTTCCGACGGTGCTGGATGAGACGATGGCGCGCTTCGCCGAGCTCACCGGCCGTCGCTATCGACTCTTCGACTACGTCGGGCATCCAGAAGCCGAGCGTGTGATCATTCTAATGGGCTCCGGCGCCGAGTGCGCGCACGAAACCGTCGAGCACCTCCTGACGCAGGGTGAGCGCGTGGGAGTGCTCAAGGTGCGGCTCTTTCGACCGTGCTCCGTCGCACACTTGCTCACCGTATTGCCGAAGTCAGCGCGCGCTATCACGGTGCTTGACCGAACGAAGGAGCCTGGCTCCTCGGGCGAGCCACTCCTTCAGGAGCTCACCTCCGCCCTCGTCGAGGCCGTGGCGCTGGGTGCACGCTCGGAGCTACCTCGTCTGCACAGTGGTCGCTATGGGCTCGCATCGAAGGATTTCACGCCAGCCATGGCGAAAAGTGTCTTCGACAACATGGCCGGTGATGCGCCAAGACGACGCTTTACCGTGGGGATTCGAGACGACGTGGCGGGCTCGTCGCTTTCGGTCGATCCCGGCTTCGACATCGAACCGGACGACGTGTCGCGCGCGTTGTTCTTCGGCCTCGGCGCGGACGGCACCGTTTCGGCCAACAAGGCCAGCATCAAGATCATCGGGGAGGAGACACCACTTTTCGCGCAGGGCCACTTCGAGTACGACTCGCGCAAGGCCGGTTCCACCACCATCTCGCACCTGCGTTTTGGCCCACGACCGATTCGCTCTACCTATCGCATCTCACGTGCACAGTTCATCGCTGTGCATGATCCCGAGTTCCTCGAACGTCGGGATGTCTTGTCTGCCGCCATGCCGGGAGCCACGGTACTTCTGAACACCTCCCTCGCTCCCGAAGAGGTGTGGGCGTCGCTACCGCGCGAAGTGCAACAGCAGCTGGTCGCCCAGCGCTGTCGTCTATTCGTGATCGACGGCTACGGCGTCTCCGAGCGCGCCGGACTGGGGCGCCGCATCAACACCGTCATGCAGATCTGCTTCTTCGCGCTCTCGAAGGTATTGCCCCTCGAAGAAGCGCTGAAGCACGTGCGCACTTCCATCGAGGAAACCTGGGGGCGTCGTGGTCCGGAGGTGGTGAAGCGGAACGTTGCAGCGCTCGACGCCACCCTAGGGGCACTCCATGAAATCGCGGTACCGGCGGCAGCCTCTGCGCAGCGTCGCCGTCCTGCTGCCGTGCCCCCGCAGGCACCCGACTTCGTGAAGCGCGTGACGCGACTACTCCTTGAAGGACGTGGCGACGACCTGCCGGTGAGCGCCTTTCCACCCGATGGAACCTGGCCCACGGGTACCAGCCAATTCGAAAAGCGCGCACTCGCCATGGAGATCCCGATCTGGCAGCCCGACATCTGTGTGCAGTGCAACTTCTGCTCCATGATCTGCCCCCACGCGGCGATCCAAACCAAGGTCTTCAATCCGGCGCAGCTCGTCAAAGCACCGAAGAGCTTCCGCTCGATGCCTGAGGCATTTGAGCCGACCTTGGACGGACTGCACTACACGGTGCAGGTCGCACCGGAGGACTGCACCGGCTGCGGCCTATGCATCGAGGTGTGCCCTGCGAAGGACCGGCTCAAACCAAAACGTAAGGCCCTGGTCTCGGAGTCCCTGGCCGAGCACCGCGATAACGAGCGAGAAGCCTTCGCCTTCTTCCAGACGCTGGAGTCAGCCTCGCTGACCGAGCTTCCGATCAACAAGCGCACGGCTCCGTTGCGACTGCCCTTGTTCGAGTTCTCGGGTGCTTGCGCGGGCTGCGGAGAGACACCTTACCTTCGCCTACTCACGCAGCTTTTTGGGGATCACCTGATGATCGCCAATGCCACCGGTTGCTCCTCGATCTACGGCGGCAACCTTCCCACGACGCCATACACGACGAACAAGGATGGGCGTGGTCCCGCGTGGGCCAATTCGCTGTTCGAAGACAATGCGGAGTTCGGACTCGGGATGCGCCTCGCTGTCGACGTGCGTAGGGAGCGCGCTCGGACTGCGCTGCAAGTCATGGCACCTCGCCTGCCTGCCGCGCTGGTGGAAGCTCTACTGAAGCACGGCGAGGGCGAAGCCTGGCTCGAAGACCAGCGCAAGCGCGTGGCCGAGCTCGAGACGTTACTCGCACGCGACGAATCTGCCGAAGGTAAGACACTGCGTGAGGTGGCTGCCGCACTTGTGCCACGCAGCGTGTGGATCGTGGGCGGCGATGGCTGGGCCTACGATATCGGCTACGGCGGTCTCGATCATGTCCTCGCCAGCGGACGCAACGTCAACGTCCTTGTTCTCGAC